>NC_014810.2:1338144-1672681 GCF_000200595.1 Helicobacter felis ATCC 49179
AAACGATCAACACTATTTTAAGTCTGCATGACAAAGTGATAGGGGCTAAAGATGAGGCGATTTACGCTTTCAAAAATGAGAATGTCTTTTTAAAAGATGCAGTGATCTCGATGCAAGAGGTTTATGATGAGGACAAGCGCACCATCGAAGTTTTGCAAGATGAGCTCACCAAGTTGCGCGAGGAGATCGAATTTATGAAGCGCAAATACCGCCTGATGTGGGGTAAAGTTACAGATATGGGCAATGTCAAATAGTTAGGGAATTTTATTTAAAAGTTGCCTAAGCTGGGCATTAAGCTCGGAGGTGTCGCGCACCTTGTTGAGATAAGCCTTAAAAAGTTCCAAAGGGGCGATCTCCTTGAGATGAAAAGTGTCTTTGATTTCATCAATAGCCTCTTGGCTAAAACTTGCATCCAAAGTGATTTTGTAGCGCCTGCCACCGATATTCACTTCGATAACCTGAGCGGGCAAGACATCACTCATGTTTCAAACGCTTTCAAAACCTTATCATAGAGTTCTTGCAATCGCTTATCCTTGCTTGCGATCTCCTCATAAAGGGTATTAATTTGGCGATCTTTTTCCTCATGCTGAGTAGCTAAAGTCGCATTTTTAAGCTGTAATTCCTTATTTTCCTCTTCTAAAAGAGCGATCTTGACTAGCAAATCATCTATTTTTTCGTGGATTTGATCTAGAATATCCTGCCCCATTGGCATCCTTTGTGCTAATCTAGTAAGGGCGTATTATAGCAAAATGTGCGCTAAGTGGGGGAGGGAGATTCCCCCAATTCTTTAAGTTGTCTCGAAATGATAAATGCGGTGGCTGTAGCCCTTAAAAAGTTTACAACAGACAAAATGTAAAATTAGTGCGCTTAAAAAGGGGAACAGTGCATAGACAAAAAGCACGCGCATAAAAGGGTGATCCAAATTATGGATTAAGGCTTCTTCATAGGCTTTGATAGGACCGATGAGCCCTACAATACCAAACCCCGCGCTTTTAGCATCTCCGGTAACTTGAAAAACATAAGTGATAACCCCTCCCACAATGCCATTAGCAATAATGCAAGTGTACATGATGGGAGCCTTAAAAAGATTGGGGATCATCATTTTCATTCCGCCAAGCAAAAGGGCTAACCCTACGCCAATTTTATTACGCGCTAGCAAAGAACCAATGATAAGCACGGCGGTCGTGCTTGTAACGCCCAAATTAGCCGCTCCTGAGGCTAGACCATTGATACCAATGATCAAACTCACAGCTACCGTGGAAATAGGCGAAATGATGATGACTGCATAAGACATGGAGATGAGCACACTCATAGGTAATGGGTGGAGTTGCGTAAAATATACAATCAAGTGGCCAATTTCTTTGGTGATCTGGGTCGTGTAAGGCAAAATCAAAAGCCCCAAACACCCACAAAAGGCAGAAATTACAATGGGTTGTAAAATCGCTATGAGAGATCCAAGCTTATCACCCAACCATTTAGTCAACAAAACAGCTAGTGTAGCGATGATGAGCACATTGAGCAGATCGCCAATACCAACTAGCATAAATCCATGCTGGGTGTGTTTGACAACCCCTGAGGCGACAAAAGTCGCC
The DNA here is from genome assembly GCF_000200595.1 of Helicobacter felis ATCC 49179. Taxonomy (NCBI): domain Bacteria; kingdom Pseudomonadati; phylum Campylobacterota; class Epsilonproteobacteria; order Campylobacterales; family Helicobacteraceae; genus Helicobacter; species Helicobacter felis. The sequence continues at coordinate 1,339,737 of NC_014810.2, forward strand.
ACACCAATCATCGCAGACTTTTTGGCATCAAATTGAAAGGCAAGCCCTACCAACACGCCTGTAATGAGAGACACTAAGGCCTGCAAAATCACCAACGCGTCTAAAAATAAAGCGATGACATGGATATGATGATAAGGCTTTAACAGAGCCCCTAAGATCGCATTGGGAGCCAAAGCGATCACCACTGCTAAAGCCATTCCATATAAAAGCTTAAGCAGGAAATCCTTCACAAAACCTCCTTGACTAATTCATATGCTAAGAAACCTTAACTACCCAACCTTGCGGTGCCTCTAAGTCGCCAAATTGCATGCCCACTAAAGTTTCATAAAGTTTTTGGGTAATGGGTCCGGCCTTCTCTTGGCTATAAAATACATGCAATTTACCCTGATAAGAAATGCCTCCTACGGGCAAAATCACCGCCGCCGTGCCACACACGCCCGCCTCGCTATAATCCTCCAGCGCGTTGATAAAAACATCTCCCTCTACCACTTCTAAATCTAATTTTTCTCTAGCAAGATGCACTAAGGACATGCGCGTGATACTGGGCAAAATTGAGGGAGAAGAAGGGGTAACAAAAGCCCCTTTTTTAGAGATGGCAAAGAAATTAGCCGCTCCCACTTCCTCGATCTTGGTATGCGTGGCGGGGTCTAAATAGACGCAGTCGCTAAAACCTTGTTCTTTAGCCAACTTGCCCGGGAGCAAACTCCCCGCATAATTGCCTCCTACTTTAACAGCTCCCGTGCCATGAGGTGCGGCGCGATCAAACTCAGACACAACAAAATTAGCCGGGCGCATCCCCCCTTGAAAATAAGGCCCCACAGGCGCGCAAAAAACCAAAAACATGTATTCAGGCGCAGGACGTAGACCTAACCCCTGACCCACACCCAAGACTAAAGGTCGGATATAAAGTGTCGCTCCCGATCCATAAGGCCCTACCCATTTTGCATTGGCCTTAGCCACTTGGGTGCATGCATGGAGAAACAAATCTAGGGGCACAGGAGGCATCAACAAGCGTTGGCAGGATTTTTGAAGCCGTTTGGCATTTTCCTCAGGGCGGAATAAATTGATCGAACCATCTTGCCACCGGTAGGCTTTTAGACCCTCAAAGCATTGTTGCCCATAATGCAGTGCCGGAGAGGCCTCGTGCAAAGTGATTTGGTTATCTTTAACTAAATCGCCCGCTGACCATGCGCCATTTTTATAATGCGCTACAAAACGAAAATCTGTTTTAACATACTCAAAACCCAAATTATTCCAATCTAAATTGACCATGACCTTCCTTAATGCTAATATTTACAAGGCGATTTTGAACAAAAAACAATCTACTATCGACTGATAGTAAGCTATATTTAAGTTAACACCTATTTTAAAATTGCAAATTACTTTCTTTTGTCTTTTTGTAACTTTTATTCACACTATCATTATGTCTTTTCTTTTTCTGTGTGTTTGTATAGAGTTAATCGCTCATCAATAAAACACACAATTTAGATTTTTCTCTTCAGATGTGATTTATTGCTTAGATGTTTTGACAGGATACTTTTATTTAAGAATTAATTAATATTAATTTAATAATTAATTAAGCTTATTTTAAATAGCATGCGCATGCCTTTAAAATTCGTTAAAAGGAGTCCAAATGGACAAAAAACATGCGATGGAGATTTTAAACTCCAAACAACTCGTTAATTTGGTTAAGTTGCTTGAAAAAGAAGGTGTTCACAACGCTACAGAGGTGCAGGTGCAGGATTTGAATCTCACAGAGATGAAAATTGCTTACAGCAAAGAGGGCAAACAAGAAGTTCTTACTCTTAAATTCCCTAAAAAACTAGAAAACTTTGAAGGAATTAGGGATGCGCTCATCTCTATGCTAGGTATTGATGCCCAAGCTTCCCAAGAGGCCCCCCATGCACAAGGTTTCCAAAATGCCGATCCTAACGCGCACTTTGGACCTCAAGCAGGCGGTTTCCAAGGTCAAATGCCCTTTAACCAACACGGGCCTGCGCACGGATTTGGCCATGCCGGTTTTGGGATGCCCTTTCATGGTTTCCCCCCTGTTTGTGGCATGTTTGTATGGGGCTTTGTGCCTTTCTATGGATTCCCTATGGGTGGTTTCCAACACCACCATGCACATATGGGCGGATTTTCTCCCATGGGCAACCATGCACATATGAATCACTTCCACCATATGGGACACCCCCAACACATGGGCAACTTTCAACAACCAGGCCAAACACCCCATGGGAGAGGCGATCATGCACAAATGGGAGGTCAGCAAATGAGAGGCGCGCCCCACGCACAAGCCCCAGCAAGCAATCCTAGAGGAGATGCCCCTCAAGGTCGCCACTCTTAATTTCTCACAAGCTCCTAAGGGGGCAACTCAGTTTAAAAGATAAAAATTTTTATGGGTAAAAAACTCTGCGACAATCTCTAAAATGATAGGAGAATGAGCGTTTTTGAGAAGATCGAGGTCTTGAATGATGACAATAGGCTGGATACTCTCCGCTCCTACAAGTTTTTCACGAATATAGAGTTCTTGCGCATAACTTAACGTAAGCTGTTCAAGGGGTTTTAAAGGCGCGTCTAATAAGCGCGCTACGCCTTCAGTGTCCAAAAATAGAGTTTCATCTTTCACACTCAATCCTAGCGCAATGCGCGTATCCTCAATAGGGATTGAATAGCGCGCCCCTAGAATTTCTTCAGCAAGGGTAGGCTTTAGCGTGATGGTGTGCACTTCTAAATCTTTGAGGGTGATCTTTTTAGACATGGAACGCTTTAAGATAAGACTCTTAAGAGTCTTATGGCCCATGCGCACCACTCCCCTTAAAAGCAAGTAGGTTTGTAAACTTTGTTGCAATAAGTGGTAATTTTGCTCCTGCGACTCTAATTTGTCCCTTTGGGCAAAGAGTTCTAAGCGTTGGGCAATGCTAGCTGGGTGGATTTGTTTGTCTAGGGAGCTTATTAGCTCCATACATGGTTTATTTTGCGCTTCTCTTTGAGCGTTAAGAGCAAACTTACACCCACAATAATTTTGCCGATAAAGCTTATCTCTCTTGGCTAGAGCGTTTTGTTTTTCTACCCCCCCTTGCGCGCGCACATTCAGATAGACAAATTCCAAGCCATATTTTTCTCCAATCGCGCCCCCCTGTTTTCTTAAAACTTCCTGTTCTTTCATGGGGCTAGAGAGTAATGTAGTGCTAAAATGATTCACCCCTAGCATAAGTGCCATTTGCGCGCTAGTTTCCAAACGCACATCAAAACACACATTGCACCGCGCCCCCTTTTCCCTCTCCTCCTCTAAACCTTTGATGGCTTCTAACCAATCTTGCAGAGTGTAATCGCCCTCTATAAGAGAAATCCCCAAGCGCGCACATGAGCGTTTGACATCCTGCAATCTTAAAAGATACTCTTCATAAGGGTGGATATTGGGATTATAGAAAAAGCCCATTAAGCGGGTGTCTGGGTAGAGCTTTTGAAGCTCTTGGAGGAAATAATGGCTATCCACCGAGCAACAAATATGCACCAGCATACTTTTAGGAGAGCTTGTAGCAAGTGCGCTCTTAGATTCACACATCTAAATGCTTCACATCTTTGGCATGCGTGTGAATGTATTCGCGTCTGGGTTCGACCTCATCGCCCATCAGCAAGTTAAAGGCTTCATCGGCTTTTGCCTCATCTTCTAAAGCCACGCGCAAAAGGGCGCGGTTTTCTAGCGCCATCGTGGTTTCCCAAAGTTGATCGGGATTCATCTCGCCCAAGCCTTTATAGCGTTGGATATAGGCCCCTGTCTTTGCGCTTTGCTCCACCTTGTGTAAAAAGTCCAACGCGTCCATGCCCAAGACCTCTGTATCGATTTCAGCAATGCGCGCAAATAACGCCTTGGCCTCTAAAAATAACGCGTCTTGAAGTAGGGTTTCTTCAATATTGATCTCCACAAGCCCTAAAGCGGTTTGCACAAAGAAATGCGCGCCCTGCTCAAAAACCTGTTTAGTCAAAATGCGGTATTGCAAGCCCTGCAAAAGTGCTTCTAGGCGCTCAGCTAATGTGGGGAAACTCAAGCCCTCTATGTCATGTTCGACTAGGTAGCGCAACACTTCCATTAAGATGGGGCGTTTTTCTAGCTCCTGCAAGATGGAGCGGTACGCGCTCAAGGTTTTGAGCAAATCTAAAAGGTCATTACGCCCCATTCCTTCAATCTCCATGCTATCGATCCCATGTTCGATCAAGAAATGGTTGAGTTCGCGCTCATCGCGCAAATAACGCTCGATTTTCTTTTTCTTAAAGCGGTATAAAGGAGGTTGGGCGATATAGACATGCCCATATTCGATCAAAGGTTTTAGATGACGGAAAAAGAAAGTCATCAGCAAGGTTTGGATATGACTCCCATCCACATCTGCATCCGTCATGATGATAATCTTGTGGTAGCGCAATTTTTCTAAGTTAAATTCCTTACCCACCCCGCACCCAAAGGCGGTGATCATGTTCTTGATCTCTTCAGATTTAAGAATTTTGCCCAAATGCGCTTTTTCTACATTGAGAATTTTACCCCTTAAAGGCAAAATCGCCTGAAAAGCCCGATCCCTGCCCTGTTTGGCTGAACCCCCCGCGCTATCCCCTTCCACTAAGTAGAGTTCGCACTCTTTGGGGTCTTTGCTCTGACAATCGGCCAGCTTGCCCGGCAGAGTGCCCACACTCAAAGAATCTTTTTTGCGCGTGATCTCGCGCGCCTTTTTGGCAGCCTCGCGCCCGCGCGCGGCTAAAAGCACCTTTTGCACGATCGCCTTCGCGATACTGGGGTTTTCCTCAAAGTATTTAGCCACCTTTTCATAGACCAGTTTGGCGATGATGGGGCGCACAAAGGAGCTCCCTAGCTTGGCTTTGGTCTGCCCCTCAAATTGGGGGTCTAAGAGTTTAAGGCTGATGATCGCGCTCAAGCCCTCCCTGACATCCTCTTGCACCACGCTAGAGCCCTCCCTGCTATTGCTCTCTTGGATGTAGCTTAAAATCGCCTTGCTCAAGCCCATTTTAAACCCGCTCTCATGCGTGCCCCCCTCGATGGTGCGGATATTATTCACAAAGCTAAAGGTCTGCTCTTCATAACTCTCATTATAAGCTAGGGCGACCTCCACCTCCATGCCCTCCACCTGCGCGCTAAAGGCGATGATCTCAGAGATGAGCGGGGTTTTTTGGGTGTCTATAATGAATTGTTTCAAGCCGTCTTGATAGTGGTAACTTTCATGCACTTGGGCGGGCTGGTCGTGAAACTCTAGGGTAATTTTATTGTTGAGATACGCCATTTCTTGAAAACGGCGTTTGAGCACCCCGCTATCAAATTGGACCACTTCCATAATTTCTGGATCGGGAAAAAACTCAATAGTGGTCCCGCGCTTTTTAGTCGTGCCCACCACTTCTAGGGGGGTGGTGGGGATTCCCTTTTCAAATTCTTGGCGGTAAATCTGCCCCTCTCTGTAAATGGTCATGATGAGCTTGATAGAGAGCGCATTGACCACACTCACCCCCACGCCATGCAACCCTCCAGAGACTTTATAACTTTCTTGATCAAACTTGCCCCCGGCGTGTAAGATGGTGAGCACCACCGTGGCAGCGGGGATTCCCTCTGTGGGGTGGATATCTACGGGGATTCCGCGCCCATTATCCTCTACAATGCATGATCCATATTGGCTTAAAGTTACCTTGATGTGATCGCAAAAGCCCGCCATGCTCTCATCGACCGCATTATCCACCACCTCATAAACCATGTGGTGTAAGCCATTGACCCCTGTGTCGCCAATATACATGCCCGGGCGTTTTCTGACCGCCTCAAGTCCTTTGAGTACTTTGATTTTATCGCCCATGTAAGAGTGCATCATTTGCCTTATTGAAGAGAAGATGAAATAAGGGAACTATTATAACATAGCTAGTTATGGGTTTGGAGCTTGTGTGCCATCTCTTCTAAGAGGAGTTTAATTTGTGTATCCTCTAGCATCGCCTTTTGAATCAGCCGTAGAGATTTGCTCACCGCACTATGATCTTTAAGCCCTAGAAACTGCGCGATCACGCTGGAGGAGTTGGGGGTGAGCTGGCGCGCTAGATAGATCACGCTTTTTTTAGCCAAACTGACCTGACGCGTGCGCGCGTTGCTCTGAATTTGGGAGGGTTTGAGGTTGAGGGTAGAGGCGACCACGCGCAAAATGCGCTCTAAGCTGATCTCTTGGGCGCGCTCTTTACATGTTTCTTGCACCACACTTTGTGCCATCTGTAGGCTAATGGGTTGGTGGCTCAGAGTTGCCGTAGCGTTCAGCCTTAAAAGCGTGCCCTCAATTTGGCGGATATTCTCGTTTAAATGGCTGGCTAAATAGTGCAACACCTCTTGAGGGAGTTCTATCTGATCTTGGGCGCATTTTTGCTCAATGATGGCAAGTTTGGTCTCTAAAGTAGGGGGATGCACGCTAGCCAACATGCCCATCTCAAAGCGCGAGAGGAGTCGCTCGGCTAGTCCCTTAATATCTTTGGGAGGTTTGTCTGAGGTTATCACAATCTGCTTATTTTGGGCGTGCAAAGCGTTAAAGGTATGAAAAAACTCCTCTTGCACCTTTTCCTTGCCCGCAAAAAACTGCACATCATCGATTAAGAGATAATCACAGGAGCGGTATTTTTCTTGGAATTTGTCCATGCTACGGCTATTTAGACCTGAGACATAGTCATTGAGAAATTGCTCGGCTGTAACATAGAGCACGCTTTTAAGTTGATCGCAGGCGTGATTGCCAATGGCATTGAGCAAATGGGTTTTACCCAAACCCACGCCCCCAAAGAAAAGCACAGGGTTATAGACCCCGCTTTGGCGTGCCACTTGGGTAGCGATTTTGACTGCCATTTGGTTACACGCCCCCACTACCAAGGTATCAAAACGGAAAACGGGGTTAAGAGTGGGGTTATTCTTAGCCACCATAAGGGGTTTGGGGGGGGTGGTTTGCTGTTGGCTTTTAGGGCGCACCTGCACCTGCACCTTATAGCCCTTGTGCGCGCCGATGGTATCCTCTAAGAGCGTGCGGTATTTGGTGCTGATATAGTGGCATAGCAACACATTGGGCGCGTAAAAGACAAAGAGATCGGCTTTAGAGGCGTGCGCGTCATAATGCAAGAGGCGCATATAGGTTTTAAACTCGTACTCACTCACGCCTAATTTGAGCGCGTCCCAAATCTGTTCGATCAAGCCCACTCTTTAAATACGCATGGTGCGCATAGAATTAGCCAGCGCGATCAAGGTTACGCCTACATCTCCAAGGACCGCTTCCCATAAAGAAGCATCGCCAGAAAGACCTAAGACAATAAACATCGCCTTGATTGCTAGCGCAAAGATAATATTTTCAATGATGATTCGCTTGGTCTTTTTGGCGATTTTAAAGACTTTGAGCACAGATTCTAAGGAGTTATTGGTGATCACAATGTCCGCGCTCTCCTTGCTAATTTGGCTCGCACTCCCCATGCTCATGCTCACATCCGCACGCGCGAGCGTGGGCGCATCGTTGATTCCATCGCCCACAAACATGCTTTTATGGGCGTGCTGGGCTTGGAAGTCTTTAAAGGCGTTGAGTTTGTCCTCAGGCAAGAGGTTTGCATAATAGGGACAATCCAATTCCTTAGCCACGCGCTTAGTGCTGTATTCGTGATCCCCGCTCAAAATACACATGTGCTCAATGCCCGCGTGCTTGAGTCCATCTAAACACTCTTTAGCATTGTCTTTAAGCGTGTCTGCTACCACGATATAGCCTATATGTTTCCCATCCACAGCCACATGCACGATCGTGCCCTCTAAACTGCAGGTGTCATGGGGAATGTTGTATTTGTGCAACATCTTATCATTACCCGCAATGATAAGGTGGGAGTGGCAACTAGCCTGCACGCCTAGCCCGCCGATCTCTTGGTAGTCCTTGACCTCGTGCTGGCATTGGCGTTTGTAGGCTTTTTGAATGGAGATCGCGATGGGGTGGGTGGAGAGAATTTGCGCACAGGTGGCGTGTTGGAGTACATCTTCTTTACTAAAGGGCGCGATGGGCACGACATCTATGACATTAAACTCTCCCTTACTCAAAGTGCCCGTTTTATCAAAGGCAATATTTTTCACCTGACTAAGTGCTTCCAGAGTTTGCACACTTTTAATCAAAATGCCCGCACGGCTAGCCGCCCCCACGCCCCCAAAATATCCCAAAGGCACAGAGATTACCAAAGCACAAGGGCAACTCACCATCAAGGCAAAGAGCCCGCGATAAATCCAAGTGTCAAAGTCCCCATGTCCTAGCAAGGGGGGGACAAGGGCGATTAAAAGAGCGATTGCAAACACCGCAGGGGTGTAGTAGCGCGCAAAAGTGGTGATAAATTTCTCGGTTTGGGATTTCTGACTCACCGCATTAGAGACTAAATCCACAATCTTAGCCACCGAAGAATCTGCATAGAGCTTACTGACTTGGATTTCTAGCACCCCTTTAAGATTGATGCTTCCCCCTAACACCGCGCTGTGTTCCTTGACATTCACGGGTAGAGATTCGCCTGTAAGGGCCTTTTGATCTAGCAAACTCTCCCCACGGAGCACCACACCATCGGTGGGGATTTTCTCCCCCACCTTGACGATAACTACATCTCCGATTGCTAATGCGCTAGGTTCGACCTCTTGTAATTCCTGCCCTACTTTGCGCACCGCGTGGTTGGGCGCGACATCTAAGAGCGCGTGCAGGGATTGTTTGGAGCGCGCGATGGCAAGTTGTTGTAAAAACTCCCCAGCGGAGTAAAAGACCATAATAGAGACGGCTTCCTCATGCGCACCCACCCCAAAGGCGGCAATAGTGGCACTGAGCATGAGCGTGTTTTCATCAAAAAATTGTTTATTTCTAATGGCGCGCAGTGCGCCCAAAAAAACATCTTTGCCCGCTACTAGATACACCCCAGCCAAGAGCGCGTAACTCAAATGAAGCGCCCAATTTTGGGCACTAAAGTGGATGGTGGCTACCGCAATCAAATAGAGCACAACACTAAGAAGTAAAGGTATCGCGCTGGGTTTAGCCTCGCTTTGGACTTGCTCTGAGAGCTCCATATCGGGTTCTAATTGTTTGATGAGGGCTAGGGCTTTGGGCATGTCTTGGGTTTTAAGATAGAGCGTGTTGGTGTTAAACACCACGCGCGCCTCTTGGACATAGCTTTGTTTATTGAGTGCGCTTTCTAGTTTGTTGGCGCAATCGGGGCAATCTAACCCGGTGAAATGGTATTTTTGCATGGATCAAACCTTTCTAAATTGGAGTGCCTTGAGCATGTGGGCTTTCTGGATAGTAGCACAGCTTGCTAAATCGGCAATGGTGCGCGCCACTTTCTTCATCTTGTTGATGGCGCGCTCAGAGAATCCATAGCGCAAAATTGCTTGATCCAATATTTGCGCGGCTTGGGAGTCCAAAAGACAAAATTGTGCGATCTCTTGTTCGTTCAGCTTGCCATTCAAACGGGCTTGCCCCCTAGATTTTTGCATTTTAAAAGCCTCTAAAACTTGTTGGTGCATGGATGTGGAGCTGTGCGTGCTTTTGGCGTGTATTTCTGTAGGACTCATCTGCACAAAGAGATCGATGCGCTCTAAAAAAGGCGCACTGAGGCGGTTTTTATACGCGATGATGTCTTTTTCTAAACAACGGCAGACCTTAAAATTATCCATTAAATTGCCACAAGGACAGGGATTCATCGCCCCTACAAAGAGAAAAGAGGTGTCATAGCTGATCTTGCTAGCCACCCTAGAGATCACCAGTTGGTTATTTTCCATCGGTTCGCGCAAGGCTTCCAAAATGTCCTTTTTAAAATGGGGGAGTTCATCAAAGAATAAAACCCCATTGTGGGCTAGGGCGATCTCTCCGGGTTTAGGATTGTTGGCTTGCATAGAGCCTAAAATACTGGATTTGGACGCGCTCTGGTGGGGGTTTCTAAAGCTTCTTAAGGGCGTGTAGTTGCCCTCTTGATGGCTTAAAATGCGCAATTTGGTAGAGGCGATCATCTCCTCTAGGGTGCTGGGGGGCAAAATATAGCGCATGCGCTTGGCAATCATGCTCTTTCCACAGCCCGGAGAGCCTTCAAAAAGGATATTATGCATTCCGCTTGCCGCAATTAAGGCGGCTTGTTTGGCGTGTTCTTGCCCGCGCACATCGGTAAAATCTAGCTCAAATTCTTGGGTGTAGTAATAGGGTGTATCGCCGATCTGCAAAGAATCAAAGGGCAATTTAGGGGCATGGGAGCGGGAGGGTTGGGTGTCTTGGGTGATGATCTCTAAGGCTTGGTTTAGATGTTCTACAAAATGCAGATGTAAATTAGGAATCAAGCTAAAGAGTTCATGCCCGGCTTTAGGGAGGATCACATGGGCATTAGGGGCTTGCAGGGCAATGTCTAAGAGCATGGGAAAAATGCTATCGCTGTGCTTGATCTTACCATCTAAACCCAATTCCCCAAAGGCAAACCACACATGTTTTAAGGGGTTTTTCTGCAAGGCGATCAAGAGTGCCATGGGCAGATCAAAATGACTCCCGCTTTTGGGCAAATCGGAGGGGGAGAGGTTGATAGTGATTTTCAAGGGCGGGAAAGCAAAGCCATTATTTTGCAAAGCCCCCTGCACGCGTTGTTTGGATTCTTGAATAGCATTATTGGGCAGTCCAGCGATCACAAAGGCGGGCAGGGCGCGTGTAAAACTCCCCTCCACCTCTACAATTTTGGCATGTGCCCCGTGCATGGTGGCACAATAAAGAGTATTGACATGCGCTTGGGCGCGCATTAATCCTCACTCTTGAGGGCTTTTTTAAATTCCTTTTCAAATTTTTTACGCTTGAGCATGGAGAGCTTGTCTACAAATAAAATCCCATTGAGGTGATCCATTTCGTGCTGGATTGCCACGCTCAATAACTCGCTAGCCTGCAACATTTTAGATTCCCCATGGCGATCTTGATAGGCTAGAGTGAGATTAGCATGCCGCTCAATCTCCTCGTAAAACTCGGGCACAGACAAACACCCCTCGCGCCAAAGAATGCTCCCCTCCGTGTGGGTGATCACAGGGTTGATGATCTCTAGGCGATCTTCTGGGTGTTGGGTTTCGTCCTCTTCGCGGGGCAGGTTGATAATAAGAATGCGCTTAGGCACGCCTACCTGAATGGCAGCTAAACCAATACCCTTACGCGCTAACATGGTTTCATGCATATCCTCTAAAAACGCATGCAGTTGCGCGTCAAACACACGCACCTCGCTAGAGCGCGTGCGCAACTTCTTATGAGGATATTGCAGAACTTCTAAGATTGCCATTCTAAGCCTGTTTGGAGCTTTTAACTAAGACCTCATCCACAAGCCCGTATTCTTTGGCTTCGAGCGCGCTCATGAAAAAGTCGCGATCGGTGTCTTGCTCGATTTTATCTAGGGGTTGCCCGGTGTTAGTTGCCATGATTTGATTGAGTAAATCTTTCAGGCGCAAGATTTCCTTAGTATAAATGGCTAGATTGCTCGCCTGCCCCTGCGTGCCTCCTAGGGGTTGGTGGATCATAATCCTTGAATGGGGTAGAGAAAAGCGTTTGCCCTTAGCCCCACAACTGAGCAAGAACGCGCCCATCGAGGCGGCTTGCCCAATGCAGATGGTGCAAATATCCGGATGGATGTAATTCATGGTGTCGTAAATGCTAAAACCGCTGGTTACAGACCCCCCGGGGGAATTGATATATAGATTAATGTCTTTTTCAGGGTCTTCAGCCTCTAAAAAAAGGAGTTGGGCGACAATGCTAGAGGCGACTGCGTCGTTGATTTCTCCACTGAGTAAAACAATGCGGTCTTTGAGCAGACGCGAGTAAATGTCATAACTGCGCTCCCCCCGCCCAGTTTTTTCGATCACAAAGGGGATATGATTCATGCCTGCGCCTTGGCCAGTTGTCGATCGAGTAAGAATGTGAGCAGACGATCTTCAATGAGAGTCATTTTCACAGCTGGAAGCATGAAATTTTTTTCATAATGCTCAATGAGTTTTTGGGGATTTTGGTTGGTCATCATCGCTTCATAATAGAGAGTTTGAAAAACTTCTTTATCATCCACTTGAATATCCTCCTGTCTAGCTAGGGCGTCAATGATGAAAGTAACTTTGACACTTTTGAGCACTCTTTCCCTTAAGCTTTCTCGTTTTTCCTGCACCTTAGAGGGGTCTTTTTGCAATTCTTCAATTTCCTCTTTAGACATGCTCTGTAAGGATTGGCGTAGGACTAAATCCATTTCTTGCTCAACCACCGTATGGGGTAGATCAAAATTTAGTGCTTTTTCTAAGTTTTCTACTAATTGATCCTTGAGCTCTTGGTTATAAAGTTTGATTTTGGCTTCCATAAAAAGCTGATCTTTAAGCCTCTCTTTGAGCATGTCCAAAGTGGGCTCTTTTTCTTGATTGAGCACGGTTTTGACAAATTCTTCATCAATGGCAGGGATTTCTCGGTTTTGGATTTTATGGATTTTCACACGAAATACCACTTCTTTATCTGCTAGAGCGGCACTAGCGTAATCTTTGGGAAAATGCACAGAAAAGCTCTTTTCCTCTCCTACTTGCATCCCTATAAGCTGATCTTCAAAATCTTTGAGCAAACGCCCCTCACCCACAATCAGGGCAAAATCCTTAGCGCTATTGCCATCAAAAGGTTTCCCTTCTAACAAGCCTTCAAAGTCCAGCACCACACCCTGTCCCTCACTAATCTTAGTGTGTTCAGGCGCGTCAGAAAAGGTAGATTTTTCCTTTGCTAATTGTTTTAAGCGTTCCTCAACTTGTTCAGGCGTGATAGCTTCCACGGAAAAGCTAGGGATGCAAGTTTCAATGCCAGAGAGATCGATTTGGGGCCTAAGACCGATGTTAAGTTCAATATCAAAGTGCTGATCTTGTTTTTCAAATTTGATAATTGCCGGATTGCCCATCATTTCATGGGGGGCAAGTTTGAGCTCTTCTACCCCTGCCTTGAGCACAGAATCCAAAAGTTCCTTTTGAGATTCTTCTTGAATCTGCGCTTGGTAGCGTTGGTTGATAATATCAATAGGCACCTTGCCTCTTCTAAAACCATCGATTTTTGTTTTCTGGGCGATCCTTTTGGCAATTTTTTGCGCTCTTTGTTGAAAATCTTCAAGGGAGGACTTGGCGTATACACGCGCATTGGCTCCATCTAGTTTTTTGGTTTCTAAAACCATTCATAACTCCTTGGGTTTGAGTATAATAAGGGGTCATTCTAGCTAAATCTGTGTTAAGCGATAATTAAACCCTGGGAGTGTCAATGTCCTTAGAATCCCTCAAAGCCCGCCTGCAACTTGTGCGCGATCTCTCGCCCCGCTATGGCATGGTTTGCAAAATTTTACCCAATATGGTTTTTGTGCAGGGGTTTTTACCCTCTGTAGGGGATGTGGTCAAGGTGGAGCGGGGCGATGGCAAGGAATGTTTAGGCATGGTGGTGGTGGTGGAGCAAACACAATTTGGCTTTGCGCCCTTTTCCTTTGTGGAGGGGTGCAAGGTGGGGGATCGCGTACTCTTTGTCAAAGAGGGTTTGAGTTTCCCTGTGGGGGAGGGTTTGCTAGGGCGCGTACTCGATCCGCTAGGCAATCCCCTAGATGAATTAGGCTTTGTGCGCGCCAGTGCTTTTGCGCCCGTGATGGTAGAACCTATGAAACCCCTAGATCGGGGCGTGATCGATGAACCCTTTGGGGTAGGGGTTAAGAGCATTGATGCTTTGCTGACTTGTGGTAAGGGGCAGAAACTAGGCATTTTTGCAGGGAGTGGGGTGGGCAAATCTACTCTGATGGGCATGGTGGTGCGCGGGTGCAGTGCGCCCATCAAGGTGATCGCCCTCATTGGGGAGCGGGGGCGTGAGATTCCGGAGTTTATCCATAAAAATCTGCAAGGTAATTTGGATAATACCGTGCTTGTGGTCGCTACTAGCGATGATTCCCCTTTAATGCGCAAATACGGCGCGTTCTGCGCGATGAGTGTGGCGGAGTATTTTAAAAATCAAGGGCATGATGTCTTATTTATGATGGACTCTATTACGCGCTTTGCAATGGCACAACGCGAGATCGGACTGGCGATGGGCGAGCCTCCTACTAGCAAGGGTTATCCCCCCTCTGCGCTCACCTTACTACCCCAGCTGATGGAACGCGCGGGCAAGGAGAAAAATAAAGGGAGCATTACGGCGTTTTTCACCGTTCTCGTTGAAGGCGATGATCTCTCTGATCCCATTGCCGATCAGGCGCGCAGTATTTTAGATGGGCATATTGTTTTGAGCCGTGAGCTCACCGATCATGGCATTTACCCCCCCATCAATATTTTAAACTCCGCCTCTAGGGTGAGCAAAGAGGTGAGTGCGACAGAACACATGTTAGCTGCGCGCAAATTCCGCAAACTTCACGCCTTGCTCAAAGAAAACGAGGTTTTGATTCGCATAGGCTCTTACCAACCCGGGTTTGATGCAGACCTAGATGAAGCAATCGCCAAAAAGGCGGGCATGGAAGCTTTTATGTTACAAGAAGAAGAGGAGATTGTACCCAGTAATACCAGTATCCAGCAGTTGATCGCGCTTATGCAAGAATCTTAAGATTGCGCAAAGGATAGCGTGGTATATCCATTTTTACTATGAAAATGATTTTTTATATATCCAAACTCTACTTTTTTAGGATTTTTGATGGAACGGATTTATTTAGATAATAATGCCACGACTAAGGTCGACCCTGCAGTAGAGAGTCTAATGACTCCTTATTTTAGCGCGCAGTATGGAAACCCTAATTCTTTGCATAAATTTGGCACAGAAACCCACCCAGCGATCCTAGAGGCACTGGATAAACTCTATGCGGGCGTGGGCGCGCGCAATGAGGACGATATTATCATCACCTCCTGCGCGACTGAGAGCAATAACTGGGTGCTCAAGTCCATGTATTTTGATGCCTATCTCAAACACGGCAAGAATCACATCATCACGACCGAAGTAGAGCACCCGGCTGTGCATGCTACTTGTCAGTTTTTAGAGAGCGTGGGGATGGAGGTAACTTATCTACCCATCAACGCGCAGGGCACGATTAGCGCAGACCAAGTTAAAGAGGCGATCACAGATAAAACCGCTTTAGTCAGCGTGATGTGGGCGAATAACGAAACAGGCTTGATCTTCCCCATTGAAGAGATCGGGGCGGTGTGCAAGGAGAGGGGGGTTCTCTTGCACAGCGATGGAGTGCAGGCGATTGGGAAAATCCCGGTCGATGTGCAACGGGCTAATGTGGATTTCCTCTCTTTTTCAGCACATAAATTTCATGGACCTAAAGGCGTGGGGGGGTTGTATATCCGCTCAGGGGTGGAATTGACCCCACTTTTACACGGGGGAGAGCACATGCGCGGACGGCGTAGCGGAACTTTGAATGTGCCCTACATTGTGGGCATGGGCGAGGCGATGCGCTTGGCTCAGGAACATTTAGAATATGAAAAAAAGGTCGTAGGGGAATTGCGCGACAAACTAGAGGACGCGTTGCTCAATATCCAAGATGTCTTTGTGATTGGGGATCGCGTGCATCGCGTGCCTAACACGACTTTAGTGAGCGTGCGTGGAATCGAGGGCGAGGCGATGCTTTGGGATTTGAACCGCGCTAACATCGCTGCTTCTACGGGGAGCGCGTGCGCAAGCGAGGATTTAGAGGCTAACCCGGTGATGGTCGCCATTGGGGCAGATAAGGAACTTGCCCACACGGCGATCCGCTTTTCTCTAAGCCGTTTTAATAAGGCAGAAGAAATCGATTATACGATTGAAGTGTTCAATAAAGCCGTGAAACGCTTGCGCAATATTTCTAGCTCTTATGGCTTTTAAAGAAAGGAGATAGCATGGCAAAGCATAATTTATTAGGCGGGGCTCTTTGGGATGCGTATTCTAAAGAGGTGAGCAGACGCATGGACAACCCCACCCATTTAGGAGTCATTACGGAGGAAGAGGCGCAGGCTAGGGGGGCTAAGCTCATTGTGGCAGATTATGGCGCGGAGGCGTGTGGGGATGCGGTGCGCCTTTATTGGTTGGTTGATCCCAAGACAGATACAATCATTGATGCGAAGTTTAAGAGTTTTGGGTGTGGGACCGCGATCGCTAGCTCGGACATGATGGTTGAACTCTGTTTGGGTAAGCGGGTGCAAGATGCGGTTAAAATCACAAACTTAGATGTAGAACACAGCCTAAGAGATCACCCCGATGTGCCCGCTGTGCCCGGGCAAAAAATGCACTGCTCGGTGATGGCTTATGATGTGATCAAGCAAGCCGCTGCGCAGTATTTGGGCAAAAACCCCGAGGATTTTGAGAGCGAGATCATCGTGTGCGAGTGCGCGCGGGTGAGTTTGGGCACAATTAAGGAGGTGATTAAACTCAACGATCTTAAAAGTGTGGAAGAAATCACCCAATACACCAAAGCGGGGGGCTTTTGTAAAAGCTGTGTAAAACCCGGTGGGCATGAAGCTAGAGAATATTACCTAGTAGATATTCTCAGAGATGTGCGCGCCGAGATGGAAGAACAACAGCTCAAAGAAAAGGCGCAAAAATCTTTGAGTGGGAATCTAGCCTTTGTAGATATGACGATGGTGCAAAAAGTCAAGGCGATCGATCAAACTATCGATGTGCATATCCGCCCTATGCTCATGATGGATGGAGGGAATTTAGAAATCCTAGACATTAAAGAGGGGGGGGGTTTGTAGATGTGTATATCCGTTACATGGGCGCATGCGATGGGTGCGCGAGCGCGAGTACGGGAACTTTATACGCTATCGAAGGAGTGTTACAAGAACATTTAGATGAGCATATCCGCGTTTTGCCAATTTAGTTTAAAGATGAGAATTTGGGGGAGGGTATTTGGATTCCCATGCTATAATTGCGCACTATTTTTTAGGAGTTTATTTTGGGTAAAAAACTAAGAATTTGGCTGTCATGGATGTTGTTAGGGGGTTTTGGGGTTTTAGTGGCCGATTCGAGCACTCAAACTCCTCAAACTCCTCAAACTCCTCAAACTCCTAACTCTACTGCTCAAAAGAAACCCAAACCTATTGTAGGTGATACAATCTTAGATTTTAGCTATCCTATTAATATTGTCCAAGAACCCATTAATAATCGCTTTGTGGGTCTGCTTGCCCCGCATATGCAAGTGAGCGACAATCTCAAGTCCTATGTGCAAAAATTCCAAGACGCCTTGTTGAACCAAATACAAGAGATTTTTCAAAAACGCGGTTATCAAGTTCTGCGCTTCACGAGCAAGGATGCTCTTACAGCTGAAGAGAAACGCAAGACTTGGGCGGTTTTGAATTTGAGCGGTTGGGTGGGGGTTTTAGAAGATGTGAAGATGAACACCAGCGATCCGGCCAAACAGGACTTAGATGTGATGGTGGATCAGAGCTCTGGATCGGTGTGGTTTAATTTCTTTGAACCTGAAACAGGGCGTGTTATTCACAATTTTGGCATAGATGTGGGCGGTGATCAGGCCACGACACACACTTATAGTTATCATGGAGATCGCGCGCCTCAGGTTGATCCCAAGCAGTTGCTCAAGGATAAAGACGATGCGATCCGTAGAATTCTAAATAAAATGTATGTCAAGGTCATGAAGAAGCTTGTTGCAGAACTCACTGATGCCAATATTAATCGCTATAGAGACGCTATAGAAAAAATTAAGAAATAATTGTCTGTGGCGCTTAAGGTGGTGGAATGCATAGATTGAGGATGTCCCAAAAGCTTTATGGGGGCTTTGGAATTGTCATCATTTTGATGGTGATCTTAAGTGTTGTGGGAGTGATTCGTGTGCATACCATTAACCAAACTCTTACAGAGATCACCGACTACAACGCGGTAAAACAACGCTATACCATCAATATGCGTGGCAGTGTGCACGATCGTGCTATTGCCGTGCGCGATGTGGTGATCGCGCAGGATAAAGAGATGTTAGGGGTGCAAATCGCCCTAATTCGCAAACTTCATGGGGATTACCAGGAAGCTAAGAAATTGATGGAGACAATGTTCACGCATTTTCCTAACCATATTAGTGATGAAGAGCGGACACTTTATGCGACCATCAATGGTATCGAAGCCATAGCTCTCCCTCAAATCAATAAACTTATTGACCTCAAACTTGCTGGCAACACCAATGTTGCAACCTTTTTACAACAAGGTTTAGCACAGAATATTGTAAGGTGGCTCGCCTCTATCAATGCTTTCATCGATCATGAAGAGAAGCTTAATAAACGCCTCACCACCAAAGCTAGGAACATCACTAGAGATTTTAGCTATTTGATGGTGAGTTTAACTCTCATTGCGCTTGTAATTGGCTTAGGAATCGCCTTTGCAGTGGTGCGCGATGTAGGAGCTTCTTTGGGGTCTGAACCTGTCTTTATTAAAGAAATCATTAGCACGATTGCTAAGGGCGATCTTTCTAATCAAATACGCACTAAGTTTAAAAACAGTGCTTTGGATGCGATCCAACACATGCAAGCGTCTATGGTAACTATTATTCAAGAAATCCGCCAATCTTCTATGGATATTTACCACAAATCTACCCAAGCCTCAGAACTATCTCGCATTTCTCAAGAAAATGCCGCCAAACAAGAAAACATGACAGCCGAGCTCATCACGACAATGGAGCATTTGCAGGGAAGTATTGAGGGTGTGAACACCATTATTGCTCAGACAGAGGAAAACTCTTTGCAGAGCGTGGATTTGAGTCAAAAAGGTAAAGAAGCTGTGCAAAATACGGCTCAAGGAATGGCACTCATTAGTCAACGGGCATCTGAGAGTGCGGAGCAGATTCACTTCTTAGACAAACATGCACAAAACATCGGTCATAGTGCTGAACTCATACAAGGTATCGCCGATCAAACTAATCTTTTGGCCTTGAATGCGGCCATCGAGGCGGCACGCGCAGGCGAGCATGGACGAGGCTTTGCAGTGGTGGCCGATGAAATTCGCAAATTGGCCGAGCACACTAGCAACGCAACCAAAGAGATCGATCAAGTGATCAAGCTCATTCAGGATGAAACACGAAAATCGGTCTCTAGCATAGAGAGCATGGGTTCTGAAATTGATAAAAGCCAAGAATACGCTAACCAAGCTTCTTGTGCCTTAGAGGCTATCTACAACAAAGCGGCCAGTTCTTTAGAGGATGCTAAAAGCGTTGTGGTGCACTCAAAAAGTCAGTATCAGGACATCGCCCGTATTGCTAGTGAGATCGATCACATCGCACACATTGCTAAAGAAGTGGTCGCTTCTATGAGCTCAAATAGCCAAGAAATCAGCACCCTTAAGCTCACGGCGCAAAACCTCCAAAAGATCGTGCATAATTTCAGACTCTAATTGTGCTATAATCTACCATCCGCTACAAGTTACTATAAGGAGTTTTAATGAAAATTTTGGTCATTCAAGGGCCTAATTTGAACATGCTAGGGCATAGGGATCCTAGACTTTATGGACCTATTACCCTCGATCAAATCCATGAAAACATGGAAACCTTTGCCAAACAAAACAATCTCGAGTTAGAATTTTTTCAGACAAATTTTGAGGGCGAGATCATCGATCGCATTCAAGAATGCGTAGGGAGTGATTTTGAGGGTATTATCATTAATCCCGGGGCGTTTTCCCACACTTCTATCGCAATTGCCGATGCGATTATGCTTGCAGATATGCCTGTAATTGAAGTGCATTTGAGCAATATTCTTGCCCGCGAAGAGTTTAGGAAGACTAGCTATACGGGGGCTGTGAGCGCGGGCGTGATCACAGGTTTTGGGGCTTTTGGTTACCATGTGGCCTTAATTGCGATGATGCAGATTTTAGCCGAACTCAAAATGATTAAAGAAAATCAGGCCCAAGCTATTTCTCAAGATCAGGGCTAAGGCGTGGAAACACACTTCACCACAGACGAAAACGCTCAATATTTTGAGTGTGGTTACAGTTGCGATCACGGTATCTTTTTGCAATTAGAAGATCGGGCGTTTTTTATCACCGATGCCCGTTACACCGTGGAGGCGCGCCAGAATGTGCGTGCGGAGGTGGAGGTGTTAGAGTCCTCTGATTTATGGGCAAGCGTGCTCGCCCTAGCGCGCAAGACTTCACAACTTTATTTTGATAAAAATCAAATTAGCGTGCAAGTGTATGAACGGCTTGTAGCAGGCTTGCCAGAAACAAAATTGGTAGGCGTAGCAGACTATCATAGAAAAAAACGCCTAGTTAAAAGTGAGGAGGAGATCGCTTTGCTCAAGCGTGCCCAACAACTTAATGTGAACGCTTTTGATGATTTTGCTAAATACCTTGTTGGCGCAGAGGGACAGAGCGAACGCTATTTGCAATTCAAGAGCAAGGAATTTTTGACGCGACTTGGGGAGTTGGATTTAAGCTTTAAGCCTATTGTGGCGATCAATGCTAATGCGGCTAAACCGCACGCTCTGCCTAGTCCAAGTGTGCATCTCAAACACGGGGATTTGTTCTTGGCTGATATGGGGATTAAATATAAGCGTTATTGCGCCGATCGCACCCGCACAGCCTTTTTTGCAGATACGGGTTTTAATTTTAGCAAAGATCAGCACTTTAAAGACAAAGAGTTGCAAAAAATTTATGATGTCGTGCGCAAGGCTCAGGAGACCACTATTGAGCGTCTTAGAGCTGGTATGACTGGCAAGCAAATTGATGCGATCGCACGGGGAGTGATTACTGAGAGTGGCTATGGAGAATTTTTTTCTCACAGCACTGGACATGGCATTGGGTTAGATATCCATGAACTGCCCTTTATTTCTGCGCGCAGTGAAACAGTGATTGAGGATGGCATGGTGTTTTCTATTGAACCGGGGATTTATATTCCGGGCAAGTATGGAGTGCGCATCGAAGACCTTGTGGTGGTGCAAAATTCTAAAGCCACAGTGTTATGAAGATCGGGGCAAGCTTGTTTACACCTCTTGTTTTCCGGGGTGGTGTGGGCGTAGCCATGCATTTAAAAATGCAGTAACTTTAGGAATAGGGAGTAATGTGGGCGATTCTAAAAAGGTTTTTCGGGCCTTGTGGGGATGGTTGGCACGCCACCGGTTAGTTTCAAGATTATGCTCTTCACCTCTTTATATCAACCCTGCTTTTGGCTACACAAATCAAAGGGATTTCACAAATGCAACCCTCTCTTTCCAAACGCCTTTGAGTGTTGGGCAACTCTTTAGCATGCTTTTTTACTTAGAACGCCGTTGGGGCAGGGAGCGCAAACGCCCTTTTAAAAATGCCCCTAGAACTCTTGACATCGATCTGCTCTTTTTTAATCGCATGGTTTATAGACAAGATTATCTCACTTTGCCCCATCCACAATGGAATCAACGCGCCTCTGTATTGATTCCTTTAAGCTTGCAACATGCCATTTGGGGGCCAGCATGAAACTTTATACTTATAGTGGAGAAACAACGGCCGAAGCCTTAAAAAGAGCCCAAAGTGAACATGGGCACAATGCTTTGGTTGTAAAAGCCCAAGAGATTCGCAAGAAGAGTCTCACAGAGCCCGGTCTTTATGAGGTGGTTGTGGCCGTAGACAAACCCCCAGAAGAGCCTAAAAAAAGTAATAATATGCAAGAACGCCTAGATAGTGCACGGCAAGCACGCACGCCTGAACCCCCTCCCCCTCTCAAAGAAGAGGTGAGTATTGAACTCTCTAAAACCCTTGAAGAAATGCGCAAACTTGCCGGGGTGTCTGCACCACCTCCTCCCCCCCCTCCCCCTCCCCCTCTACCCACACAGGTGCACGAGCTAGAGGATAATCTCAAAGAGCCCCCTCCTATCAAAAAAGATAAAAAAGAGAAGGATGTAGGTTTACACTCTCTTAAAGGAGAGCTCAATAAAATTAATGACAATCTCAAGCTCATCCAAAACATGGTTTGGAGCGAGGAAAAGGGGCAAAATTTTGTCATCCCGCATGAATTTGCCGAAATTTATCGTTTGGCTAAAAATAGCGGGATGCACAAAATACACCTAGATGAAATTATGCGCTTGAGCTTAGAGCTCATGCCTGTTAAAATGCGTGAAAACTCCGTAACCGTGAAGCGTTATTTTAGAGAGGTTTTGCGCAAGATGATCTATTGCCGTCATGAAAATTTAGACCCCAACTACAAGAAAATTTTAATGCTAGTAGGGCCTACTGGAGTGGGCAAAACCACCACATTAGCAAAATTAGCCGCACGCTATTCTAAGTTATTGGACAGAAAATATAAAGTAGGCATCTTAACCTTGGACACTTACCGCATCGGGGCCGTGGAGCAACTTAATTGGTATGCCAAAAAAATGAAAATTAGCATTGAAACTGTGATGGATTCTGAGGATTTTACTAAGGAGATGAAAGCCTTAGAATACTGCGATGTGGTGCTGATTGACACAACGGGGCATTCCCAACGCGATAAAAAGAAAATTGAAGCCCTAAAGAAATTTACACAAAATGGCTACAAAATTGACACAACCCTAGTGCTCTCTTTGACTACAAAATACGAGGATTTGAAGGATATTTACAACGCCTTTAGCCCCCTAGATATAGATAGCTTGATTTTTACTAAGTTAGATGAGAGTCAGGGATTTGGCAATCTCTTTTCTTTGGTTTATGAGAGCAAAAAGCCTATTAGCTACCTTTGTATTGGGCAGGAAGTGCCTATGGATCTGCTAGTGGCTAGTAATGACTACCTAGTAGATTGTATGTTAGATGGATTCACCCACCCAGATAGGACACAGACATGACTCAAAATCAGGCAAGTGGCTTGGAACATATCATGGAGCCTAGAAGCATTTTTAGCAAAAAAGGTAAAACGAAGTTTATTGCCATTACAAGCGGTAAGGGCGGAGTGGGTAAAAGCACCATTAGCGCGAATTTGGGCTATAGCCTTTTTAAATCTGGCTATAAAGTTGGTGTGTTGGATGCAGACATTGGCCTAGCTAACTTGGATATTATTTTTGGTATCAAAACCAATAAAAATATTTTACACGCTTTGCGAGGTGAGGTGCGCTTTAGCGATGTGATCTATCCTATTGAAAAAGATTTTTACCTAGTGCCCGGGGATAGTGGAGAGGAAATTTTTAAGTATGTCAGTCAAGAAATCCTAGATAGCTTTGTAGATGAAGAGAATGTCTTAGACGACCTTGATTACATGATCATTGATACGGGGGCTGGCATTGGGGAATTTACACAAGCTTTTTTGCGCGCGAGTGATTGTGTGGTGGTGATCACAACTTCCGATCCAGCAGCTATCACAGATGCCTACACCACGATTAAAATCAATTCTAAAACCAAAAATGATGTCTTTGTTTTGGTCAATATGGTTGATTCCGCCGATAAAAGCAAACAAATTTTCTCAGGTATCCAACGCGTAGCTAAAGAAAATATTCCACATATGACCTTGAATTACTTGGGCTATATCCAAAATAGCAATGCGCTCAGACAGGCGATTAAAAACCGCAAGCTTCTTTGTAAAAGCGAACCCTTTAACACTTTTTCTTTCACTATGGAGCAAGTGGCGAAGATTTTAACCATGAAAATGGAACACAATGTGTTAGAAACACCTAAGGACAATTTCATTGGATTTTTTAAGCGTTTACTAAAATATCTGTGAGGTGGCCACCATGAAAGTTGAGAATTTTGTAAACTTTTCCATCGTGGGGGGGTTTTTTATCGGCTTGATTTTGTCTCTCATCAAGTTTGATGAGCCGGAGTATGTTCTCTTTGGAACTTTAGTTTCTACGGCTGGCTTTTATATGATCATGCTTCTTTTTGCTTCCATCTTTATGAACTTTATCTATCCACGCAAAAAATTCCTCAATAAAGCGGATTTAGAACGCCGTCTTACCCATTTTAATAAGGAATTTGTAGAAAGAGAGCGCGAGGTAGAGGCGTTGTTAAAGTATGTGCATAATTACGAATTTGACGAGAAATAGAGTGCTCAAAAAATCTAGTTACGATGCCCAAATTCAGAGCTCTCAGGACGCTTTGGCGATCCAATACCTCCCTGCCGTGCGTGCAATGGCTTTTCGCCTCAAAGAGCGGCTCCCTAGTTGTGTGGATTTTAACGATCTAATTTCTGTAGGCACAGAAGAGCTTATCAAATTAGCGCGCCGCTATGACACTTCTTTGAACGATTCGTTTTGGGGGTATGCTAAAACCCGTGTGAACGGAGCGATGTTAGATTATTTGCGCTCCTTAGATGTCGTGTCGCGCGCGTCTAGAAAATTGATCAAAAAGATCGATCACGAGGTTTCTAAATATTATAACGAGCATGGTCAAGAACCCGATGATGCCTATTTGGCTGAAGTGCTTGGAGAAGACATTTCTAAAATCCGCGATGCTAAGATGGCTTCGGACATTTATGCGAGTGTGCCCATTGATGAGCAGTTTAATGCCATTGAACAGCGCAATATCAACGCAAAACTTGAATTTGAAGAGCTTATCGCCCACATCCATGCCATTCTTAAAACCATGTCTGAGCGCGAACAACTCATCATCCAGCTTTATTTTTTTGAAGAGCTGAATTTGAGTGAAATTCGGGAGATTTTGGGGGTTACAGAATCGCGGATTTCTCAGATCATCAAGGAGGTGATTAAAAAAATCCGTATCAATCTAGGGGGTTTACATGGCTGATATTTT
The DNA here is from genome assembly GCF_000200595.1 of Helicobacter felis ATCC 49179. NCBI lineage: Bacteria > Pseudomonadati > Campylobacterota > Epsilonproteobacteria > Campylobacterales > Helicobacteraceae > Helicobacter > Helicobacter felis. The sequence goes on from NC_014810.2 coordinate 1,364,390, forward strand.
AAGTCAAGAAGAGATCGATGCCCTCTTAGAGGTGGTGGATGAGTCTGAGGATGTCAACACCCTTCAAAAACGCGAGATCATGCCCCAAAAGCAGATCACGCTTTATGATTTCAAACGCCCCAATCGGGTTAGCAAAGAACAATTACGATCCTTTAGAAGTATCCATGACAAAATGGCGCGTAGCCTCTCTAGTCAAATTTCAGCAATCATGCGCAGCATCGTAGAAATTCAATTACACAGCGTGGATCAAATGACCTATGGGGAATTTTTGATGAGCTTGCCTAGCCCCACAAGTTTTAATGTCTTTTCCATGAAACCTGTAGGAGGCACGGGGGTTTTGGAGGTCAATCCTAGTATCGTTTTTCCCATGATCGATCGCCTGCTAGGGGGCAAAGGCAGTTCCTACGATCAAACCCGCGAATTTAGCGATATTGAACTCAATTTACTAGACACCATTTTAAAGCAAGTCATGCAGATTCTCAAAGATATTTGGAATCCGGTAACTGAGTTTTTCCCCACCATTGACGCTAAGGAATCGAGCGCGAATGTTGTGCAAATTGTAGCGCAAAATGAGATTGTGATCATGGTGGTGATGGAGATTGTGATCGGGCATTCTCGAGGCATGATGAATCTATGCTACCCTGTGATCTCTATTGAAGGGATTTTATCCAAAATGGGCAATCGCGATGTGATGCTCACAGAAACTAGCTCTAAGAAAAGCCGTAATAAAGAATTGCAGGCCTTAGTAGGTGGGGCTAGTGTGGATGTGTCGGCCTTTTTGGGGAGTGTGCGCCTCACCTTAAAAGAGGTGTTAGATTTAGTAGTGGGAGATACCATTCGTCTTAACAAAGTGGCTAATGACACGGTGGTTGTCAATATTGATAAAAAAGAACGCTATTTAGCCACCGTAGGCTATCAAGGTTATCGCAAAACCATTAAGATTAAAGAGGTGATCCACACTGAAAAAGATCGCGTCAAAGAAGTGTTGGAAGTCCTAGAAAACCAACGCAAACTTAAAATTGGCAATATCAAGGAAGAAGAAGAATGATTGAGGATTTTTTAAAACTTTTTGTCCAAGAATGCACTTCAACTTTGGGGGGCTTGCTAGGCAAAACTCCTGCCATCGAACTTAAAAATGAAATTTCTGTGGGGGATTTTATTTTTATCGAACATGCTTCTGTGGTGGTGCAGGTTAAACCTCAAACCAATGTAACCATCACTTTAGCCGTTCCCGTGCCTATGGCGACCGCTCTAGCGGATTTGATGGTGGGCGGAGAAGGTACGAGCAAACAAACTCTGGAAAAAGATGACCTAGATGCCATTAAAGAAATCGGCTCTAATATTTTTGGAGCCCTTACGACAGCCCTGCAGGCTCAAGAGGTCATCCCCAAACTCTCTTTTGAGGTCAGTGAGGCGGTGGACGCTCAGGACGCTTCTTTATTAGATCCTTATAGCGATGGGTATGAATTTGGCTTTGAGCTTGAACAGGTCAAATCGAGCTTCTTTATTTTCTGTGGGGGAGTTTTCATTGATCTATTTAAGAAAAAAGTCGCTCCGCAAAACACTTCTAAACCTAGAAACGCGCCCTCTATGCCTAATCTTCCTGTAGTGCCTACAGAACGCACTGAGAGCGATGGCCACTTGGAGCAGCTAGAAGCGCGCAATATCAACATGCTTTTGGATATTAAGCTCAATGTAAGGGTGCGCATTGGACAGAAAAAAATGATTTTAAAAGATGTGGTTTCTATGGATATTGGGAGCGTGATCGAACTCAATCAAATGGTCAATGACCCCTTAGAGATACTTGTAGATGATAAAGTCATTGCTAAGGGTGAAGTGGTGATCGTAGATGGTAACTTTGGGATTCAAATTACCGACATTGGGAGTAAAAGAGATCGCCTAGAACAACTTAAGGATAGCTAAGTCTCTCTTCTCATAATTTTACTTTAAAATATTTTCCAAGCGTTCAAGAATATGTCTACCTATGGGCAGGGCTGAGGTGGCAGCTGGGCTGGGGGCGTTGCACACATTCACACTCCGCTCTGTATTACAAAAGAGAAAATCCTCTATCAATTCTCCATTCTCGCTCACTGCCTGTGCGCGCACCCCTGCAGGGTGCGCTCTCAAGTCTTCTAATTTTAAAGAAGGGCAGTATTTTTGCACCAAAGAGAGATAACTTTTTTTACAAAAGGAATGTCTAAACTCGGAGCAACCCGTTTTAAAGTGGGTTTTGATCACTTGCCTTACCCCCTTGTGTATCAACATTTCTTTGAGATCGCCCCAACTCACATCGCTTTTAGCATACCCCTCTCTTTTAAAAGCCAAAACCGCATTGGGCCCCACGGTAACACTCCCATCGATCATGCGCGTTAAATGCACGCCTAAAAAGGGCACTTGTGGGTCAGGAATGGGGTAAATAAGGTGCTTGACAATTTTATTACAGTGCCCAGCAAGTTTAAAATACTCGCCTCTAAAAGGACAGATGGTGAATTTGGGCATGATCCCTAACATCTTCACAATGCGATCGCTGTGCAAGCCACAACAAGTGATGAGGTAATTTGTCTCAAAAACCCCGTTTTTACTAAGGATCTTCACCCCCCTAGCATGTTCGCTGAGCGCGACCACTTGGGTGTTATAAAAAATCTCCCCTCCCTTTTCTTGAAAACGCTTAGCCATCGCCCTAGTAACTTCTACATAGCTCACAATCGCGCTAGTAGGGAAAAAGATTCCCCCTAAGCCCACAATGTTTTTTTCCATCTCTTGGAGTTCTTGGGCGTTCAAACGCACCCTCTCTAAACCATTTTCCTTAGTGCGCTCCCACAGATTCTCCATGCGCTGGAGTTCTAGCGCATTGCTAGCGACCAATAATTTCCCACACTGCTCATACACAATGCCATTATCTTCACAAAAAGCCTTTGTCGCCCTATTGCCCTCGTAGCAAAAATTAGCCTTGAGAGTGCCTGGGGTGTAATAAACCCCAGCGTGAATCACCCCGCTATTGCGCCCGGTTTGGTGTAGGGCACTGCTGGGTTCCTTTTCTAAAAGGGCAATTTTGGCATCTGGGTATTTGTCCAATAATTGCATCGCGACAGAATGCCCCAAAATCCCCCCACCTATAATAATAAAATCGTAAATGACAGCCATACTAAAAGTTTTTGAAGTCTTTATAGCGGCTAAAGGGATTCGTGCTAAAGGAGAAATAACCCCTTTGGCGCATCAACTCGCGGCGCAAACCCTCATGGGGCTGGAATTTATCCCGCCCATGTAGCCAAAAGAGATTATTGATGAGCAAGAACTGCCCCACTGGCACAGGGAAGGACAGCTTAGCCTTCGAGTTTTCTAGCGAATCGCCCAAATCTGCCAAATACACGCCCTCTTCATAGTCTTTAGGCTGGGCAAATTGATCGATGTAGAGCATCACAGGGTTAGCGTGGCTATCGGCCTCAAAAACGGGATGATAGACATCGCTAGTAACTTTTTTGCTAGGAGGGGCTGCCCAGCGCATCACCCTTTTAGCCAAATGGTGGTTATAAAACTTGTCTAATTCCTCCCAATCATCAAGGTGCAAAAGTTGCGAATCGCCCCCTTGCATGTTCTGCTCATCGATCTTATACATCAACACATAGTCTGTAACCTCATTGACAAAAGTCCCATCATTGTGCAATTCTAAGGGTTTATCAGGTTTTCTTAAATAACTATCCGAGTTGTCGGTATTGAGCACCGCCCAGCGGGCGTAAAACTGCCCCGTCATTTGATCAAAGTTTGAACGCCCAATTAAATGCACAAACGCTGTCGCGATCTTGACCATTTCATCGCCCTGTTCAGCCCGATTAACCCCCTCTGGATTCACTAACAACGCCCCCGTATTGCGATCGCCCAAGGCTTTTTCTAAAAAAGGTTTGAGTTTGCGCTCACAAAGATTGTCTAAGACTTGAGCCACTCTAAAACGCAAGAAAGATTTGTATTCCAACGCCTGCACGGGATAAATCGCAATATCTTTTAAAAACTGAGTCATAGTCGCTTCATGGATAGTAACCTGCAAAAGTCTGTTGGAATAAGGGGTTGGTTTCACACTAAAAGCGTCCGTTTGAATATTGTAAGCCATTTGTTCTCCTTGTGCTTAAATTTTAAGGCCACTTAAAACGCTTTAGAATGGAAGCTAAAGCCGCCAACAAATCTACAACAAAAAAGGCGAACTTTACAAATCCACTCGCAATAATCTTAGCATAATCTAGCCACTTTAGAATAATCTAACACTTCTCTTAGAGATACATATTAATAAAATAGTCCTTACTAATGGTGGGCCGACCAGTTTTGGTTAGAAAACCTACGCGCGCAGATGGGTAATGACGAATTTAGCGCGCAATACCAACAAGAACCCCTAGCTAGCAGCGGGGGTTACTTTGAACCCCAATACTATAAGCAAATCTTTACGCACGAATTAGGCCAACTCAACACCTATATCTTTGTGGATAACGCCCTAAGCCTCAAAGAGAGCGCGGACAACCGCGCGCTCATTGTAGTGGGGGTAGAAGACTACCAGCAAAACGCGCGCTATATCGTGCTAGATTGCTATTGTGGGATTTGGAGCGAGGAGGACACCATCAAGCACATTTTACAGGCTAAGGCGCAATACACAGAGGCTAAGACTTATATTGAGAGTGAAGGCGGTGGATTAGTCTTACACCGCCTTTTAATGGTAGAATTGGCCAAATACAACCAAAGAGCCAAAGAGGCCTATAAAGAGCCTTTGAGCGATGCGATCTATTGCTACACGCCTAGCCGAAAAGTTAGCAAGGTTACCAAAATTAAGGCCATGCGCCCTTTTTACAATACGGGTTTTTTGCTCTTTTCTCACGCCTGCCAAAATCTCAAACAGCTTAAAAAAGAACTTTTTAGTTTTAACCCCGATAGACCTTTTAAACAAGATGATTGTATTGACGCGCTGGCTAGTTGCATCAACCACCCTGAGGTCAAACCCCCCTACAAAGCTCCGCCAAACACACAGAACCACAACTACAGAAACAGGTTTGCTAAAAGGACTTGGAGGATTTAGGGCGGCTAGTTTGCGCCTTTAATTCTTATACAGCGAAAAACACCTATAATCTTGTCAAGGACATGGTGATTTCCTTTTGACCGCAATTTGGAGAACTAGGCTTTTGATCTAGGGGTTGGGAGTGTAGCGGGTGATACTCCAGAAAGGAGGACACCATGCAGAGATTGATGATAGTGTTAGTGATCTTGGCTGTGTTGGTCACGCGGCTTAACTAGATCATAGGCGGGGCAACCCGCCCTAAACACTAACGCTATTATTCCTTAACCTCGCTTCAAGTTTCTTTAACCCTTGTTTTACACCCCCCAAAAAGCTAATCTAGCTCTATGGCAACCCTAGATTTTGAGAAATTAGCCCAGCAAGGCGTGCAACCCAAAGAAGTGTTAAACTTTGTCAAAGGCACGGAGCATAATTTTAACCTTGAAGCTTTGAGCAAGTATTACAAGGACAATGGCTTTAATGAGGAGCAAGTAGAGCGCGCCCTCTATTACGATCTCTCCAACATGCAGGGCTTTAGCTTTAAGCGCCCGCAAGAAGCCCTAAAAGAGCAAGCGCGCCCTATTTTTAACGCCCCTATTTCCAACACCCCTACACAAGAAAACACGCCTAGCACGCCTTTAAGCACGCCCCCTAAGAGTTTTGAGCAGAAGCTAGGCGAAATTGAGCTAGAGGCCAAAGAGCTAGAAAAACAAGACCCTAATTTTTTTAAAAGAGGACTAGGGGAGTTCTTAGAAAATTTTAACTATTTGGACAAGGCAGAGAGCGCGCGCAGGGCTGACTACACAGAGCTCATCAACAAGGCCCTAGAGGCAAATGTCCCCTATGCTAAACTGCCTTCCAATGTTAAAACCTTCTTGGCAGAAAAGCGCCAAAGAGAAACCGGAACCCTTGATCTGTTCTTACACCCCATAGACACGCTCAAACCCCCCGGGGAGAGCGAATACAAAGCCCAAGCCATACGCCAAAGCATCTTAAAGCTCAAAGACCCCAAAGAGCTCACAGATGCCCAAAAGAGTCAAATCTACAAAGACCGCAATCTGTGGACGACCCTAAGCAATAGCCTTTTTTTAAAGCCACAGCAGGACCTAGAAGAATACCAAGAGCTTTTAGAAAGCCGTCAAATCGCTGCCAAAGCCTCAAGGGATATCACCCTACTCAATAACATTGACGCGCATAAAAGCTTTTTTAGTCTTTTTAAAGCTAGCGACCCTAAAGAAAAAGAGCGTTATGAGAATGCGGTGAAGAATGTGTTACAAGCTGCAGGCTTTGAGGGCGCAGCTTTTAAAGATGGACACATTTACGGGACTAAAGGAGATAAAACCTACCGCATCAATGACAACTTTTTTGACAACTTCCAAACGCATATATTGGGCAATGCGGGGACTTTAGCCGGCTCTATTGTAGGCGCAGCACAGGGGGCAACCAGAGGGATACCCGGGGCCATTATTGGAGGAGCACTAGGGGCAGGACTAGGCGCAGGATTAGATCACGCGCTGAGTAATTACACCCTTAATCGCGAGCAAAATTTTAGCGATATGGCGCGTCATATGATCGAACAAGGGGCATTAAATGTCGTAGGCGATGCGCTTTTTTTAGGAGGGGCTAAGGCTATTGCTACACTGGGCAAACACGCCGATGGCATCACGCGTGGAGTGAGTGCTGTGGCAGGCTACATTCCGGGCATTGGAATGGCTCAAAGGTTTCTAAATGGCAATGTCAAAGCCGCCCAAAAGGTGCTAGCAGAGGTTTATACCCCAGAGCAAGAACAAGCGTTAAAAGAATTTGCTAAAAACTTCGGTGGAGAGCTATCTATTGATGCCAAAAGCACCCCTTTAGCCCAAAAAGTCAAAAACGCCTTTGGGGAGGATTCCAAGACCTACAAGGCTTACCAAACCATAGAGGATATTTTTAGACTAAGCAAGCAGAGCGAGCAACAAGAGGCCTTTATTAGAGCCATACGCGCGGATGATAGTGGGACTCTATTGGCCTTTATGAGCGAGGCGGCTAACTCTAGCCCGCGCGCGCACAACACGCTCAAAGGCATTTTAAACAAAACCACGCGCAACCTAGAAGCCCAATTAGAGCAACTGCACTTAAACCCCGCAGACATTAAGACTATCTTTGAGGATTTAGACAAGGGCACTAGGCAGAGTTATGCAGAGGCTACAGAGCGCATTATCCCCGAGGTGTTAGAGGGCTTTAAGACCACACTTGAGCCTAGCAAAGTCAAAAACATCTACAAGGAGCTAGAAGAACAGGGACTTATGCTAGAAGCCCGTCCCTTTTTAAAGCACATTGAGAACAATATCTACAATCCAGAGGGGGTAAGCTTCACCCAGCTTAACAACGCGCTTAAAACGCTCAATAGCCACGCCAAACACGCCAGCAATCCGGGGCTAAAGGATTATATCCGCAACACCACGCAAAATATTTTCCGTCATGACATTAAAGAGGGCATTGATGACCTTTTTAGCCAGCTCCCTACAGAAATAGGGAAAAAATACCAAGAACTCTATCACACCACTCTCAAAGACTACGCCACCATGAAAGAAACGCTCAAGATGGTGGATGGGGGAGGATTAAAGCTAAGAGATGCCAAACGCAGCGAGGCAAAGGCCTTAGAGGGCTTGCTCAAATACGCACAAGGACAGGGAGAAGCAGGGCTAGATAACCTCACGCGCCTAAGCAAGGGCTTAAGCCCAGCTAATAGAGAAGTGCTAGAGCTCAACATGCTAGATCGGCTTTTTAAAAGCTCTTTGTTTGAAAATGACGGGCTAAGGGTTTTTGATAGTCAAGCCTTTTTTAAAAGATTAGAGGGGCTTAAAGAGGGGACTTTTTCTAGCCAAGCTTCTAAGGACTTTATCGATATTGCCAGCGGGTTTAACCGCCTTTTTAACCAAGATGCTAAGATTGCCGCCGCCCTAAAAGCCAACACGGGCGAGCAAGTAGGCTCTTCGATTGCCACCAGTGTTTCAGGGGCTGTACAATACCAAGTTACAAAGGCACTCTTTGGGCTTGTAGTGCGCACAATGTTTCATATTCCTTTTGCTAAGAGCATCAATAGCAAGGTCAGCCAAGCGGCCCTAAGATACCACATCAAAGCCGCGCTGAATAAGAGTGTTAGCGTAGGAGATTTTAAACAACACCTACGCGCTCTAGGCCAACGCGTGGAGTTTGACAACGCCACCAAAGCCCTTATTAGAGAGATTGAGGGGGGATTACCACCGGATGATGGAGGGGGAGGAATGCCACTAAAAGAGGAGCCTAGTCCTTCTAGCGCAGAACCTAATAAAGGAGGAGGGAAGTCCAATAGAGATGGTGATGGGGAGATTAAACCCATTGCTGTCATTGAAAAAGCAGAGGACAAAGAGGCATTTATTAAAAGCCTTGATTTGAGCGCGCATGCTACGCCTATACCTGTAAGTTTAGATGTGGAAGGGTTTTTAAAGACATTAGAGGGCGTTAAAAATCATAAAAACTTTATTGAGCATTTGGCAAGCCGTACCGATGGGCAAAGGCGTTTAGAATACTTGTACTTAGTAGAGCCTACATTAAAGAATCCAGATATTGAACTTATCTTTAAAGCACCCGCAAAAAAAGAGTATGTCAAAACATTTAGACAAGAGGGTAAAAAAGACCTAGTCTATTTGTTGGTTACTAAGGATGATGATGCGCTTTTGATCACTGGGATCGTAGATGCTAAAAAAGGATATGTCAGAGGACGGATACAACATGCGGACATTATCCACTCTTTCATTCCGCCGAGCAACCAAAAACGATAAATCGTTGAGTGGCCTGCATTGCTAGGCTACTTTAACCAGTCTTAAAAGTGGCTTAAACCTAAAACAAGGCTTGAAAATGAAGAAAACTTTTCTTTGTGTTTAAGGCGTTAAATCCACAAAAAAGGAGAGCAGTTGCTAACCCCCTATCTTAACCAAATCTTTCATGCTGACGCTTTAGAGTTTATGCAGGGCTTGCCTGAAAACTCTATAGATTGTGTTTTGATTGACCCGCCTTATTGTAGTGGGGGTGTGAAGTCTTTGTCAGATCGGCGCAAAAGCACCAATGACAAATATTTGATAACGCGCAAAGATGGAAAAGTTTACCCCGAATTTATAGGCGATGGCAAAGACCAACGGGCTTACACCATGTGGATGGGCTTTATCTTTGCCCAAATTGAGCGCGTGTTAAAGCCTAATAGTTACTTCTTTAGTTTCATTGATTGGCGCATGCTGCCCGCACTCAGCGATGCCGTGCAATTAGCCGATCTGGCTTGGCGAGGTGCGATTGTGTGGGATAAGGGACGCTCTGCTAGACCCTTTGCTAATGGCTTTAGGCAACAATGTGAGTTTATTGTTTGGGGCACTAAGGGGGTGCTAGAACCCCAAGAGTTTTACGGCTACGGCTACAAGGAGGCCAAAATCCACCCCAATACCAAACAACACGCCACGCAAAAGCCCTTAGAGATTTTAAAACATTGTTTAGAGATTGTGCCTAAGGGCGGGATAGTGTTAGATTGTTTTTGTGGTTCAGGGAGTACAGGAGTGGCGTGTGCGCAAATGGGGCTAGATTTTATCGGTGTAGAAAAGTCCGCCCAATATGCTCAAATCGCTCAAGAGAATTTACAAAGGGCTTTTAAAAATAAAGCTTCTTTGTTTGATGCTGTGGTTTAACCCTTGTTTCAAGCGCGCATTATGGTTTTAATGCCCTAAAAAGGGTGTTCATGCGTGTTCTTGTGGTGGTTTTGGGCGTGTTTTGCTTAGGTTGCACGCCGCGCGTGGTGTATAAGGAGGTTTACATTCCTACCAAGTGCCAGATTGTCAGGCCTGCTAGACCTAGCAAAGATTTAGAGGTGTTGGAGTATTTAAGAGAGCTATTAGCCTACACAGAGGAGTTAGAAAAGGATTTAGAGTTTTGCACAAAAGCTCCCTAGCTAAGCCCAGAAAAGTTAACCACAAGTCCCAACACTTTATTTGGATATGGCCTACACTCTGCAAAAGCGCGAGTATCTTAAAACCCATAAGATAGACTTTGAGCAAGAAGGGCACACTAAAATGTACAAGGTGGATTTATGGGCGCGGTGGAACAAACTTTACCCTACTCGCGTCGTAAAGCCCCTAGCTTTAGCTGTGGGATATAAGGTGCATGTTTTGTTGCTTGCAAGTGAAGCGTGTATATAGCTTCAAGCCCTCTTAAGCGATTTTAAAGAGGAGGCATCCGCTTATAATATATGTGAAAACCTATGTCAAACCTCAAAAAACGATTTTTTTGTCTTATCCCTTTCACTTTTTTATATAAAACTTATTTTATTTTAAAATTCCATGGAAAAAATCATGTCTTGTTTCGGTCATTCTAAATCAAAATATCCCTGGTGTTTCGTGCATGTTTTCAAGAATACGCAAGAGTTGCAAAAGTGGATAGACAAACACCACGCTCAAATCCCCTACAACCGCCGACTAAATCAAACACCATACACTTACACCTCCAAAACAATCCTAGAACATTCTACGGCTCAAACAACTTTAAGCCCCATGGCATTTGAGTGGCAAATTAGTGAACAAGCTTGTGCCGTGTTTTGCTTTGCAAATGCATAATTTGCCCCTTACAGGGGGATTTTAGTATAATGCTGTTATTTTACATATAAAAAGGCTTTTTTAAGATGCTTCGTTTTGCCCCTTCACCCACTGGGGATATGCATATTGGAAATTTACGCGTGGCGTTGCTCAACGCGCTCGTGGCCAAACAATTAGATCAACCCCTCATGCTACGCATTGAAGATACAGATACTGAACGCAATATTCCCAATAAAGATCGCGAAATCTTAGATCTTTTGCGCAAGGTGGGGATTTCTTGGGATCAGCTAGTTTATCAAAGCGCAAATCTGCCCACACACCAAGAATATGCGCAGAAACTCTTAGATCAAGGGTTTGCTTTTTATTGCCATTGCACCCCTGAATTTTTAGAGGAACAAAAACAGCAAGCTCTGCGTGAAAAACGCCCTTTTCGTTACCACGATGCTTGGGCGCGTTTGCAAGAAAAGAGTAACCCTCATCCGGTGGTGCGCTTGAGAGGGAGCTCTGTAAGTCTTTTCTTTGAAGACACCATTAAGGGAAAAATCCATTTTGAACCCCATGAACTTGATAGTTTTGTGATTTTGCGATCCAATAAAACCCCTACCTATAACTTTGCTTGCGCGTGTGATGACTTCACTTACAAGATCAGCTACATTATTCGTGGCGAAGATCATGTAAGCAACACTCCTAAACAAATTCTTATCCAACAAGCCCTAGCTAAGGTGCTTGATCAACCATTCAAACCCATAGCTTACGCCCATTTGCCTATTATTCTTGATCAAGAGAGTGGTAAAAAAATGAGCAAGCGGGACGCAGCTTCTAGTGTGGTGTGGCTTTTAAAAGAGGGATTTTTAGCTAAGAGCATTGCCAATTATCTGATTTCTTTAGGATATGCGCCTCCTAGCGAGGTGTTTAGCCTAGAAGAAAGTTGTGCATGGTTTGATTTGCACAAACTCAGTGCTGCGCCCGCACGCTTTAACCTCTCTTATTTGCGCCACCTCAACCATGCGCACCTCCAAGCTTTAGAGATTCATCAGCTTCAAGAACTTTTGGGCTTAGATTCGCCACAAAAAGCCCAACTCGCTCAAATTTTCTTAGAGGAATCTAGCACCTTAAACGAATTGCGCGTCAAATTAGAAGCCATGCTAGCTCCTAAGGATATTCATAAAGACTACGAAAATGAAAATTTCTACGACCGCTGTTTGCGCCTGCACGCCACATTGCAGAGTCTGCCCCTAGAAGCCCTAGAGGATTTTACGGAGTTTAAAAAATTAGCCATGCAAAAGAGTCAACTCAAGGGCAAGGATTTTTTCAAGTCCCTACGAATCTTATTCACCGGCACAACACAAGGAGTTGAACTCAATAAACTTTATCCCTTTGTGCGCCATTTCGCCCAAGATATTCTCACTTTAAAAGGCCTCTAATGATTATGGGCACGATTCTCTCAGCTTTTGCGACTATTTTACATGGTCTCATCACCACTTATATGTGGGTTATTATCATCGCCTCTTTATTAAGTTTCTTGCGCCCTGACCCTAATAATGTTATTGTGCAAATGCTCTACCGCCTCACAGAACCTCTTTTTGCTAAAGCGCGCGCTTGGTTGCCCTTTTTAGTCTTTAATGGCATCGATCTCTCACCCTTAGCAATCGTTATTGCCCTACAATTCATAGATATGACCTTAGTAAAACTCCTCTTTGTTTACGCACAAGGTTGATAGTGCGTCTTTTATGTTTATTGGGTTTGGTGTGTGCTCTAGGAGCACAAGAGATCAATTTGGCTTTTCTTAAAAGTAAGCCCCCGGGCATCGCGCGGGATTTTTATATCTGGCTTTTTCTCAAAGACCCTAAAACCACCACTCAAGATGCTAAAGCTGTTTACCCGCTCGTGCGGTACAATAACACGGCGATTCAAGAGGCCATGCGCGCTAAAAAAGCGCTCCCTCTAGGCCCAACTGATCTCTGCACACACCTTCCCTTAAAAGAACTCGCCCTTAGGGACGCTTCTTGTATTGCCCTAGGTCTCAAGATAACTAGAATCTTTGAAGCGGCCAAACATCATTCTAAGCGAGCCCTCTTAGAAACCATGCGCGCCAAACTCACCAAAGAACATGCCAAACTTAGCACTTCTATAGGGATTTTACTCAGCCATGACCTCCCCAAAGCACTCTTTAGCACCACGGCCTCAACCTTAGCCTTCATTTACAAAGCCCTCCCCTATGAACAACGCCTCCAACTTCTAGATCACCATATCAATCCAAAACTCTTAGAAAAATCCCTCAATCAAAATAATTCCACTCTCAATCAAATCATCCAACGCATCATTTATGATAGCCGTTTTTTGCACTTCAAGAAGTCTTTGGCACGGGCCAACATTGTCAATAGCGATGATAAAACTTTTTTTGCGCTCGGACTAAACGCCGTGATGCATAAAAAATACGAAAAAGCCCTTGATTATTTTAAACGCGCTGCCTATCAGGCTTCTAGTGTTTTTCTCAGAGACAAAGCCCTTTTTTGGCAATACTTGGTCAGTCAGGATAAAGCTACTCTTGAAACCCTAAGCCAAAGCCCTGATCCCAATCTTTTTAGTCTGTATGCACGGCTTAGTCTTAAGAAAAAACTAGACTATAGACTGGTTACTTCCTTGCCCATTTCTCACAAAACCCCCCCTTTTGACATTACAGATCCCTTCGCTTGGCAAATTTTTAGGGATAAAACCCTCGCGCTCAAAAACAAAGACAAACTGCGCCAAAGATTAGAGAGTCTTAAAACCCCAGCAACTCTCCCACATCTAGCTTATTTTCTCAGCCGTTCACATAGCAATCAATATTATTTTTTAACCCCTTATGAAAATATCATTTCATGGAGCTCTTTACAAGAAAGATCGTTGGCTTATGCTATCGCGCGCCAAGAAAGCTTGTTATTACCCGCACTCATTTCGCGCTCTTATGCTTTGGGGTTAATGCAGATCATGCCTTTCAATGTGGATCATTTTGCCCAACAAATGGGAGTAGGACCTACTAAATTGACAGACATGTTTAACCCAAAAATTGCCCTTCCTTTTGGCAATCACTACCTTAATTTTCTCAAACAGGAATTTAAACACCCTCTTTTTATCGCCTATTGTTACAACGCTGGTCCCGGATTCTTTAGGCGTCTTTTGTATGAACGACATTTTTTTAGGCGCGGACACCTTGAACCTTGGTTGAGCATGGAGCGCATTCCCTATGAAGAAACCCGTCTTTATGGGCAAAAAGTTATGGCGAATTACATTCTTTACCAGTGGATTTTAGGTTCTAAGACTCAGCCTTTTGATATTGATAGTTTTTTTAATGCCACATTGCAAACAAGGAGATAAAAATGATTAAAAAATGCCTCTTCCCTGCGGCAGGTTATGGAACGCGCTTCCTGCCGGCCACAAAAGCGATGCCAAAGGAGATGTTGCCCATTGTCAATAAACCCTTAATTCAATATGGTGTTGAGGAGGCGATAGAGGCAGGGTGTCAAGCCATGGCTATTGTTACAGGAAGGGGCAAGCGCGCCATTGAGGATCATTTTGATATTAGTTATGAGCTAGAACATCAAATTAGCGGCACAAATAAAGAACAATACCTTGAGAGTATCCGCGCCATTATGCAAACCTGCAGTTTTTCCTATACCCGTCAAAATGAAATGAAGGGTTTAGGGCATGCCATCTACACCGCTCAAACTCTCATTGGCAATGAACCTTTCTGTGTAGTTTTGGCTGACGATCTTTGCCTTAATCAAGGCCCGGGCGTGCTTAAACAGATGGTGGAGCTCTATGGCAAGTATCAATGTTGCATTGTGGCTATCGAGGAAGTGCCCATGGAGGAAGTGCACAAATATGGTGTGATCAAGGGGCAAGAAATTGCCAATGGAGTTTATCAAGTCATCGATATGGTGGAAAAACCCAAGCCAGAGCAAGCCCCTAGTAATTTGGCCATCATTGGGCGTTATATCCTCACACCTGATATTTTTAGCGTGCTCAAACACACCAAACCGGGGAAAAATCAAGAGATTCAAATCACAGACGCGCTCTTAGAACAGGCCCAGCATAAACAAGTTTTGGCTTATAAATTTCAAGGTAAACGCTATGATTGTGGCAGTATGGATGGATTCATACAAGCCACCAACGATTTTTATCAACTTATGAGGGATTGATGGGCGATATTTGGTTTTATGCGATCTATTGGAGCGTGGGTTTTTTCTTAGCTTTTCCTATTTTTATCATCGGGCTTATCTACACTTATTTTCAACCTCCTGCTCCTCGCGCTCAAATACCTTCCATTAGGGAACTCAGCGATAGGGTCAAAAATCTACAGACACAGGAGGATTTTGACACCCTCTTTCAGACTTTCACCCAGCATTATTCTATTCTGCCTAAAAATGCCAAAGAGGGAGACTGGCTAAGTCTTATAGAAGAGATTGCTGAAAGTGAATATATAGACATCGATTCGACGATCAAATTCGGGCATGATCTTGAGGGAGACAATCCAAAATTGCAAAAAAATATTGCAAATACGGTAGGCCTAGCCCTCAAACATAAGAAAAAAGATTAAGGGTTATCATGGATTATTTAGAGATTAAGGGTCAGCAGAGTTTAAAGGGACAGATCCCCATCTCAGGAGCTAAAAACGCTGCCTTGCCCATTTTGGCTTGCACGCTTTTAGGGCATGCGGCACACATCTCTAATCTGCCCGCTGTCGCTGATGTGCAGGCTATGGCTACTCTTTTAACACATTTGGGCGTGCAACTTGAGTGGCAAAACCCTCATGAAATTCATTTAGACGCGAGCCAAATCACCCACATGGACGCGCCCTATGAGATTGTGCGTAAAATGCGCGCCTCTATCTTGGTATTAGGGCCTCTTTTGGCGCGCTTAGGGCGTTGCAAAGTGAGTTTGCCCGGAGGTTGTGCCATTGGCGCGCGCCCTGTGGATTTACACCTCAAAGCCCTAGAAAAGATGGGGGCACAAATACACATCGATCAAGGCTATATCGTGGCCAAAGCTAAAAAAGGACTTAAGGGTTGCGATCTTGTTTTTGACAAGATCAGTGTTACAGGCACGGAAAATATCTTGATGGCAGCAAGCTTGGCTCGTGGAGAGAGCAGAATCATCAATGCGGCTAGAGAACCCGAAGTGGTGCAACTCTGCGAGTTTTTGCAAGCAGCGGGGGTGGAGATAGATGGGGTTGGAAGTGCCGAACTCAATATCAGAGGAACGGATGGAGAAACCCTAAATTTCAAACCTCTTAACATCATTCCTGATCGCATTGAATGCGGGACTTATTTATGCGCGGCTGCGATCACAAATTCCCCCTTAACTTGTATCCATGCCAACGCCCATCACTTAGAAATGGTGTTAGCAAAGTTAAGTGAAATTGGCTTTTATGTAACTTTTGAAGAGATGGATTCTCTAGGGCATGCGATCTCTTTAAAACCCGCCTCTAAACGGACCTCTTTTGAGATCAATACAGCGGAATATCCGGGATTTCCCACGGATTTGCAAGCCCAATTTATGGCTTTGGCCACACAATGTGAGGGGGAAAGCCTGATTGAAGAACGCCTTTTTGAAAACCGCTTTATGCATGTCTGTGAATTGCAACGCATGGGGGCGCATATTGCGCTCAAAGGCGCGCTAGCGCGCATTAAAGGAGAGAGCGCGCTCGTGGGGGCAGATGTGATGGCTACTGATTTAAGAGCCTCTTCAGCCTTAGTCTTGGCAGCCCTAGTGGCTAAGGGTAAAACCCGTATCCACCGCATTTACCATCTTGATCGCGGTTATGAAAACTTGGAGGGTAAAATGCATGCCTTAGGGGCTAAAATCAAACGCCTAAAATCCTAAATCTTTATCTTTAGGCAAACACAGGGCGCACACGAGCGCAAGCCCCATGATCACAGCCACATAGATAAAAAACCCATTCTCAATATGTGCGCTTTTGAACTTCAAGGCGACATAGGGCGTGCTACCTCCGAAAATGGCATTAGCGATTGCAAAGCTAAGACCTGTGCCCAGCGCGCGCACATGTTGGGGGAAAAGTTGGGCTTTAACAATCCCAGAGATGGAAGTGTAAAAACTCAAAATCACAAACAGGCATAAAACTAAAATAAAGACAAGCCCCGGATGACTCGTATAAAATGCCATCGCTTGGAATAAGGGATAAATCCCTATGAGTGCTAAGAGAGTGTAAAGAGTGATAGATCGCTTATAGCCGATTTTATCGCTCAAATAGCCAAAAAAGGGTTGGATCAGCATCAAGATCGCTAGGGCAATCAAGAAGAGATTGTTCACCCCTACCTTGGACATCCCCGCATTTTCTAAAAAAGTTTTAGCGTAAGTGGTGATGGTGTAAAAGCCTAGAGAACCTCCAGCTGTGATGCCTGCTACTAGCACGCAGGCACGCCAGTGGGGTCGCAATGCTTTGAGTGTGCCCCGTTGCTCATGCGCTTCTAAATTACTAGAACTCTCCTCCATGAATTTACGCGCTAACAGCGATCCTAGAGCCAACAAACCCCCTAAAACAAAAAGAAAACGCCACGCAAAAGCACTCACCTCCGCTACGCTAAAAATACTCAACAAAACACTAAGGCTTGCCACTGCTAAAAACTGCCCGCCAATGAGAGTTACATACTGGAAAGAGCCATAAAACCCACGCCTGCCCTTTGCAGATAATTCGGCTAAATAAGTCGCTACAATGCCATATTCTCCCCCCACACTCAAACCCTGAATCAAGCGCGCTATCAAGAGCAAAAGGATCGCAAAATCTCCTACTAACTCTTTGCTAGGCAGTGCAGCAATCATAAAAGAGCCTAAGGCCATGACAATGACAGAAGCGATCATCGAAGCTTTACGCCCAATTTTATCAGCTAGCGATCCAAAGAGCCAAGAGCCCAAAGGACGCATAAAAAAGCCCGCCGCAAAAATCCCAAAAACTTGGATTTGCTGGATAATGGGATTGGAGGACTCGCTGAAGTCGTGCGCAAAATAAGTCGCGCTAAAAGCGTAGATATAAAAATCAAACCATTCGACTAAGTTCCCACTAGCCGCTGCGATGATGGAGCGTTTGCGTGTGTCTTTTAGCGTTTCCATACTTTGGACAATCCTTTAGCGATCAAACTAGGCTTTTGCTTTTTAGCATAACGGCGTAGGGTGGCTAAGAAATGATGCCATTCGTGGATTTCCATCGCTGGGATCGCCCCGGCATAATTGGTATGAGGGGGTAAGTCCTTGCCCACTGCGCCCTTGCCCCCAATTTGGGTAAATTCTCCAATATGCATGTGTCCCCCCGTGCCCACTTGCCCGCCTAAAACCACATTGCGCCCCATTGTCGTAGAACCTGAGAGCCCCACTTGCGCGACAATGATGGAATGCGCGCCCAGCACGCAATTATGCCCCACCTGCACCAAATTATCCACTTTAACCCCCTCTTGGATATGTGTAACCCCAAAAACCGCGCGATCAATTGTCGTGTTCGCGCCAATTTCCACATGGTCATCGATGCGCACAATACCCGTATGCTCGATCTTGACATGCGTGCCCTCTGGCGTGTGGGCATAACCAAAGCCATCGCTTCCAATGACACTATTGGCGTGGATGTAGACATGGTTGCCTATTTGGGTATTTTGATAGATAGTAACATTGGGGTAAATCTTACAATGCGCCCCAATTTTCACTCCATCGCCCACCACAACATTTGCCATGAGCACGCTCCCCTGCCCCACTTCTACCCCCTCGCCCAAAACCACCCCGGGCATGAGCACCACACCCTCGCCTAATTTAGGAGGGGTAGGACTAATAGGGCGCACAAACATATCGGTTTTAAAAGTCTCTGAAACCCGCGCAAAGGCTAGATGAGGGTTGGGAGTGGTGAGAGCTAAAGAATGGGCAGGGATTTTACCCGCATGCTCGGCGCGGATGAAAATCGCGCCCGCCTTTGTGTCTTTGAGCTTTTTTAAATAAGACTTTTGATCCACATAACTCAAGTGGTTGGGTGTAGCGTCCTCTAGGGGGGCAATCCCGGCCACTTCAAAATCCTTAAAATTAGAAGGCAAATGGATATCCAGTTGGTAGTGTTTTAACAACGTGCTTAAAGTCATGCAAACTCCTTTGTGGCAGAAATTTCTACCATTCTAGCTAAATTGTGCGCCTCTAGGCTCGCCTTACCAACCAAAACTCCATCTACCGCGTTTAAATCCAAAATTTCCTCGACATTTTCACACTGCACACTGCCCCCATAGACAATCAGGGGATTAGGCTTGAGCTTGGCGCGCAAACTCTCTAGGGTCTGGGCAATGTCCTTAGGGGTAGCGCTCACGCCTGTGCCGATCGCCCAAATGGGCTCATAGGCGATCAAAAGTTTAGGGTATTCTAAATCCACGCCTTGAAGCTGAGCTAAGAGATGTTGTAAAAGCGCGTCTTCTCCTTGTTGGCGTTGCTCCAAGCTCTCCCCAATGCAAAAGACGATTTGAAAACCATGTTTTGCAAAAAAGTTAAACTTCTCTTGACAGAGTGCAGGACTTTCGTTCAAGAGTAAACGCCTCTCACTATGCCCAATCAGGATGCTCTTAATCTGCCTTTTTTGCAAAGTGTGTAGGGTAACCTCCCCGGTGAATGCACCCTCTAGGGCGGGGTAAGCGTTTTGTGCGCCCAAGTGGAAATGTTTATAGGGGGTGTTGATCGCGCCCAATTCTAAGAGGGGGGGGAAAACACTCACATAGGGGGCTGTGGTGGGTTTGAGCAGATTTTCTAAGGTCTCTAAATAGTCTCTTAGGTCTAAAGTATAAGACTTAAGATTGGCTAAAACATATTTCATGGCACGCTCCACAATGATAAACTCAAATAATCTTAGCAAAAGATGGCAAAGATAACCCAAAAAGTATTATAATTTTGCTATCATTTTATGAAAATAAGAAGGGAGTGGCATGCAGCAAGAGGAAATCATAGAGGGCTACTATGGGGTTACCACGGAGCGTAAGAAAAGTGGGGTTTACGCAAAGTTGGATTTTTGGCAAAGCGCGACAGGGCTGATCTTAGCCTTGTTTATGATTGCCCACATGTTTTTTGTGAGCAGTATTTTAATTAGCGATCGCGCCATGTATGCGGTTACAAAGTTTTTTGAGGGCAGTTTGTTTATCAAAGCAGGCGAGCCGGCCATTGTGAGCGCGGTGGCTGCAGGGGTGATTCTCATTTTAGTCGCCCATGCTTTCTTGGCTTTGAGGAAGTTTCCTATCAATTACCGCCAATACAAGATTTTTAAAACCCATAAACATCTGATGAAACATGGGGACACCTCTTTGTGGTTTGTGCAGGTAGGCACAGGCTTTGCGATGTTTTTCTTGGCAAGTGTGCATCTCTTTGTAATGCTCACAGCACCCCATAGCATTGGCCCACACGCCTCCTCTTATCGCTTTGTGAGTCAGCATTTTTGGTTGCTCTATATTTTCTTGCTCTTTGCCGTGGAATTGCATGGCTCTATTGGGCTGTATCGTTTGGCGATCAAATGGGGTTGGTTTAAAAACCTGGGTATTGAGGGCTTGCGCAAGGCCAAATGGAGCATGAGTGTGTTTTTTATTGTCTTGGGCTTGCTCACTTATGCTGCTTATGTCAAAAAAGGACTTAGCCAAAAAGGTCAGGGTGTTATGAGCATGCAACAAGCAGTTCAGCTAGATGAACAATTGCACAAGGAAGGAAAAGAATGAACATTATCTATTGTGATGCGTTGGTAGTGGGTGGTGGATTGGCGGGTTTGCGCGCCAGCATTGCGTGCAAACAGCGGGGGTTGCACACTATTGTGCTTTCTCTAGTGCCTGTAAGGCGTTCCCACTCCGCTGCCGCGCAAGGAGGCATGCAGGCGAGTTTGGGGAATGCCAAAATGAGCGAGGGGGATAATGAGGATTTACACTTCCTAGATACAGTCAAGGGGAGCGACTGGGGTTGCGATCAACAAGTGGCGCGCATGTTTGTTACCACTGCGCCTAAAGCCATTAGAGAGTTGGCTAGCTGGGGTGTGCCTTGGACACGCATTAAAAAGGGCGATCGTCCTGCTGTGATCAATGGCGAACATGTAACCATTACCGAAAGAGAAGATCGTCATGGTTATATTCAAAGCCGCGACTTTGGGGGCACGAAAAAATGGCGCACATGCTTTACTGCGGACGCGACCGGACACACCATGCTCTATGCGGTGGCCAATGAAGCCCTGCGTTACAATGTGGACATTCAAGATCGTAAGGAAATTTTGACCCTCATCCACCATGAGGGCGTGTGTTATGGCGCAGTGGTGCGTGATCTCATCACCGGAGAGCTAAGTGCCTATGTGTCGAAGGGCACACTACTAGCCACTGGGGGTTATGGGCGAGTGTATAAACACACCACTAATGCGGTGATTTGTGATGGCGTGGGGATTGCCTGTGCGCTAGAAACAGGGGTAGCTAAACTAGGCAACATGGAAGCGGTGCAATTCCACCCCACCGCGCTTGTGCCTAGCGGGATTTTGATGACAGAGGGCTGTCGGGGCGATGGAGGCGTGTTGCGTGATAAAGATGGTTACCGCTTCATGCCCGATTATGAGCCTGAGAAAAAAGAGCTAGCCAGTCGGGATGTGGTGAGTCGGCGCATTTTAG
Organism: Helicobacter felis ATCC 49179; assembly: GCF_000200595.1. NCBI lineage: Bacteria > Pseudomonadati > Campylobacterota > Epsilonproteobacteria > Campylobacterales > Helicobacteraceae > Helicobacter > Helicobacter felis. Next base: position 1,385,659 of record NC_014810.2, read on the forward strand.
AGCATATCAAGAGTGGTAAAGGCGTGCCCTCTCCTTATGGCGAGCATGTGTGGTTGGATATTTCCATTTTGGGGCGTGCCCATGTAGAAAAAAACCTACGCGATGTCCAAGACATCGCTAAAACCTTTGCAGGCATCGATCCGGCTGATGAAGGTTCTAAGGGCTGGGTGCCCATTAAGCCCATGCAACACTATTCTATGGGTGGTTTGCGCACCAATTACAAGGGTGAGAGCTATTTAAAAGGGCTCTTTTGCGCGGGCGAGGCGGCTTGTTGGGACTTACACGGCTTCAACCGCTTGGGAGGCAACTCGGTAAGTGAGGCAGTGGTCGCTGGGATGATTATTGGGGATTACTTCGCCCAACACTGCGCACAAGCCAACATTGAAATTAGCACCCAAATTGCCCAAAACTTCATCAAAAAGACAGAGGATCATTTGCAAGGTCTCTTGCATAATGAGGGCAAGGAAGATGTCTATGTGATTCGAGAGCGCATGCGTGAGATTATGGATGAAAAAGTGGGAGTTTTTAGAGATGGAGCAGGGCTAGAAGAGGCCGTGCATGAACTCGAAGAGCTCTACAAACGCTCTCTACATATCCATGTGAAAAATAAGAAAACACATAATAACCCCGAGCTTGAAGACGCGTATCGCACACAAAAAATGCTCAAACTCGCCCTTTGTATTTCTAAGGGCGCGCTGGATCGCACAGAGAGTCGTGGGGCGCATACGCGTATGGATTTCCCCAAAAGAGATGATGCGCAGTGGTTAAAACGCACACTCGCCTCTTGGAGCAACCCAGAGCAAACTTTGCCCACCTTAGAATATGAGGATTTGGACATCATGGCAATGGAAATTAGTCCTGACTTTAGGGGTTATGGGGCTAAGGGTAATTTTATTCCCCATCCCCTCAAAGAACAGCGCGATGCACAAATCGCCAAAATCACAGAGGAGATTAAGGCGCGTGGTGGAGACCGCTACGACCTACAAGAGGCCTTGATGCCTTTTGATTTGCAACCCAAGTATAAAGCCCGCAATATTAGACTAGGAGATAAGCAATGAGCCGCACCATCACCATTAGAGCCCTGAAGTTTGACCCTCAAAGCGCGGTGTCTAAGCCTCATTTTAAAGAATATCAACTCCAAGAAATCCCCTCTATGACGCTTTTTATCGCGCTGGGGATTATCCGCGAAACTTTGGATCCGGATTTGAGCTTTGACTTTGTCTGCCGTGCAGGGATTTGTGGGAGCTGTGCGATGATGGTCAATGGCCGCCCGCGTTTGGCGTGTAAAACTCTTACTTCTAGCTTTAGCGAGGGTGTGATCACACTCATGCCCATGCCCTCCTTCCCTCTCATTAAAGACTTGAGCGTGAACACGGGCGAGTGGTTTTTTCAGATGACTAAGAGGGTAGAGAGTTGGGCGCACCACCGCAAGGAAGTAGACATCACTCAGCCTGAAGAGCGCATCGATCCCGATGAGGCTCAAGAGGTGTTTGAGTTGGATCGTTGTATTGAATGTGGGTGTTGCATTGCTGCCTGCGGGACTAAATTAATGCGCGAAAACTTCTTGGGTGCTGCTGGGCTCAATCGTGCCATGCGCTTTCTCATCGACTCCCATGACGAACGCACCGATGAGGATTTTTACGAATTGGTGGGTGATGATGATGGGATTTTTGGGTGCATGAGCCTGATTGGTTGCCATGACACCTGTCCTAAAGAAATCCCTCTCAAGGATAGCTTGGCTGATTTGCGTAATCGCATGGTGAAGGTTGGCAAGAGTCGTTAAAGGATCAAGCTCCTCTCTTGCGTTTTTTCTGTCTTTTTGCTTTTTTATGGGTGTTTTTATTGGCCGGGTGTACCATCATCCGCCAACCAAACCCCTACCCATACTCTAAACTAGAAACTTATAACCCCCTACAAACTCCCATAGCCCAAATTTATGTTGCGCAATTAGCGCAACACCCTGATCAGAGTTTAAGCTTCCTTTTACAAGAAGGGGATGAGGCTCTTTTGCAACGCATTGTGTTGATCCGCATGGCGACACACAATATTGATATTCAAACTTACATTTATAAAAACGACATCGCTTCGCGCGCGATGATGTTTGAACTCTATAGAGCTGCCAATCGAGGAGTGCATGTGCGGCTTTTAATTGATGATAATGGCTTAGATTCGGACATGTCAGACATCATCATGCTGGACACACATCCTAATATTGATGTGAAAATCTTTAACCCCTACCGCGTGCGCAACAAAGGTTTGCGTATTTTTGAGATGTTGGCCGATTACGATCGCATTAAAAAACGCATGCATAATAAGCTTTTTATTGTGGATAATATCGCTCTAGTGATTGGGGGGCGCAACATCGCCGATGTGTATTTTGATAATGATTTAGAGGAAAACTTTTTAGACATTGACGCGCTTTTTTTAGGCCCAGTAAGCCTGCAGGCCAAGCAAAGCTTTTTACAATATTGGAATTTTCCCAACTCCATTCCTGCCCATCTGCTTCCCAGCCATTCTAAACTCAAAAAATACGCCAAAACTTACCAAAATCGCCTTTCAAAGATTCTCTACCCTCCAAATCGCCACACACATTACGAGGCTCATATCAAAGAATTTATGCAAGATTTTAGACATCAAAAACAGATTGCTTATCAGGGCAAGGCGACCTTTATTGCCGATAGCCCCTACAAAATCCATGCCCATCACCCCACATCACCCATTAAACAAGCCTTAAAAGAGATTTTAAATCATACGACTAACACGCTTTATATTGCCTCCTCTTATCTAGTTCCCGGACAAACACTTTTAAAGATTTTTAAAGAGAAACTTCAAAGAGGTTTGGAGATCAATATCCTCACCAACTCGCTCGCTTCCACCGATGCGATTGTTGTCTATGGAGCTTGGGAGCGGTATGCTAAAAAACTTGTTAAGGCAGGGGCGAATGTCTATGAGACTAAAAGCGATCTCTCTAAATACGCTTTTTATACCACGCGAGGACTCAAATTCAAAATACGCGGGAGACTTAAAAACTCGCTCCATAGCAAAACTTTGATTTTTGATGGGAGTAAGGTTTGGATTGGAAGTTTCAATTTAGACGCACGCTCTGCAAATATTAATACTGAATCGGTGGTGGTGTTTGAAAATGAGCGCTTTGCGGGTTATCTGCAGAATTTGATGCAAGAGCAGATGCAAGAGAGCTGGCATTTGGTGTTAGAAAAACATCACCTGCATCAAAAACTTTTATGGGAGGGCGTGGAGAATGGGCATGTGATCGTCCATGACAAACCTCCTAACACCTCTGCCTTCCTGCGCTTCATTAAAAACTGGTCCAAGATTTTGCCAGAGAGTGAGTTATAATTATTATTGACTTCATCATATAAGGAAATGCCTATGAATGAGCAAGGGAGGATGCAGATAGAAATTAGAAAGCTTAAATGTGAAATAGAAGAGGCAAATCAAGAACGAGAGGCATTTCAACACGCGTTGACAAAATATCAAGAATATTTAGATGCATTGCAAAATGAACGGAATCAGTTGACATGTGAATTAGAAGATCGCGCAATGTGTTTAGATAAAATACGCCGTGAGCAACAAGTCTTAGAAGCTGAACTTTCTACACTAAAAACGCAAAACGCGCAACTTCAAGAAGAAAATGAAGCTCTCTTGAGTGAAAATATCCAAGAAATCCAGCACAAAAATATGAAATTGACCAGCAAATACGAAGCTTTGACCAAAGAGAATACAGAACTCAGACAAGAAAACGCCCAGCTTGAAAAAAAGGTTATAGAGCTTCAAGGAGAAGTTTCTAGGCTCAAAGAGAGCACTACAGGATTTGCCAAAGCAATATTGACCGTGTTGCAAAAGAGAATGGCAGAGCAAACCCTAAAATCCTTGTTGACTAGAGAAAGTGGAAAAATCGGTCGCGATGAGACTGCTAAGGAATTAAGCTAATTTTGGTTAGAATGCCCTCGCATGGGCGGTGGTTGCTTTGGATCAAACCAAAGAGGAAAGTCCGAGCTACCTAAGACAGGATTCCATTTAACGGATGGCTAGCGTAAGCTAAGGGAAAGTGCCACAGAAACAAACCGCTCGTTAAGAGTAAGGGTGAAAAGGTGGGGTAAGAGCCCACCGCACCCCAAGCAATTGGGCGTGGCTAGGTAAACCCAATCCGTAGCAAGAAGCGCATGGTGAGTCTTAGATGCAGCGCTTCGCAAGAGGTGGGTTGTAAAACCTATCCTAGATAAATAACCACCCACGACAGAACTCGGCTTATGCCCATGCACATTAAAGGATAACATGCACCAGAGCGTTTTATTGCAAGAAGTGATTCAAGCGTTTGCGCCCCTTGCACAAGCGCGCGATCCCCTGTTGATCGACTGCACTCTAGGTTTGGGTGGACACAGCCTAACCCTATTACAAACTTACCCACATTTACGCATTATTGGCATTGATCGCGATTTGGAGGCGAGCTCTATAGCTGAACAACGCCTTGCCCTTCATGCCTCCCGTTTTACTTACCGCTACGGGACTTATGCGGAAGTGATCGCCCAGCTCATTGATGAGGGCATTTGGCAAAATTGCCATGGTGTTTTAGCCGATCTAGGAGTAAGCTCATTGCAACTAGATAACCCCTCTCGAGGCTTTGGGTTTGCCTCCCATACCCTAGACATGCGCATGGACACGCAAGCTAGCCTAGATGCCTTTAAAGTGATCAACCACTATAGCCTTTATGATTTAGAACAGGTTTTAGAAAAGGGAGAGGTGAGGGGGGCTAAGAAGATCGCCCATCTCATTGTAAATAGGCGGCATAAATGCTTATTTCAGAGCGGGATGGAGCTTGCGGAGTTTTTAAGCCAACATCTGCGCCGCACCCATCACCACCCTGCTACTTTAGTTTTTCAAGCTGTCCGTATGGAGGTCAATGCAGAAATACAGAATTTGCGCGCGCTTTTAGAATATTCTAAGCAACTTCAAAATGCGCATTTAGCCATTATTTCGTTCCACTCTCTTGAAGATAGAGAGGTCAAGCACACTTTTAAAGAATATGCAAAATCCTACGGAGTTTGCTTGAGTAAAAAACCTATCACACCTTGCAAGCAAGAAATACAAGACAATCCTAGGTCCCGGAGCGCTAAAATGCGCATCTTCCATTTTCAAGGTTAAGCTATGCCACATCAATCCGTTTCAGAAGGTGAACAACAAGTTGAGGAACGCCGTTTGCGCACTAGCGAACATGAACGCTATGCGCTTTTTGGTCAAACTACAGAGAGCGCTCAGGGAATTCCTTTATCTTGGTTGCTTTTAGTTACCATAGGGCTTGTGTTAACCATTGTGCTCTTTGCCCCTAAAATTTACCTAGCCAATAATATCTATTACACTAGCCGCACTATCCAAAAACTCAAGGGACAAGAGGATTTATTGCAGGAAGAAAAACGCCAACTCCAATTACAATTAGAAAAACAACGCTACAAATATAGTGTAGAAAATATGCCATAAGCCCGCGCAGTCTTTATATTCTTCCTAAAACCTCATCTTTAGCGATAATTCTCTTTTCAAGTTTTCTACTCTATGCGCGCCAAATCTAGCACAAGCGAAGCCCCAAGAGGTGGGAGTTGCATAGTTAATTCTGTGTGTTTGCCCTTGTAAGAGAGTTGCACAGCAGGGTTGGGCTGGGCTAGGTTGTATCGCCCCTCTAAGATAAGTTTTGTGGGTTCTTTGAGTTGTTGGATGGGGTCGGCGATGCTAAGTTGTAAATGCGTATTGTCTGTAATTTCTAAGATCGATAGAGGGTCCTTGATCTTTAAATCCCCTATTTTACTCCATCCGTTCTCCCATTTATTGATGGCAAGCAGGTGTTTAGATCGAACGCGCAAGGCGTGGAGTTTGTGGGTTTGGGCAATGATTTGAATATCTGCTATAGGGTAATTTTGCACTTCCTTAGGGCTAAAATTGGGCAGAACCAAGTAAGCGTATTTGTTTTGTTTGGGCGTGTTGTGTAAAATCATCTCCAAAAACGAGGCTTCTAGTTTGCGCGCGCTCTTGCCCCCAATCTGCAAATAACTTCCATTTTTAGGCACGCTCTCTATAGACACTTGGGCATCTTGCAATAATACATAGCCGATATTAAACCCTTTTGTGAGGTTAGTAAAGTTAACAAAATCCCCTTTTTTAGCCAAACTAGAGTTTTGGTTAAATGGGTGGTTATTGATGGATGGCTCATCTGTGGGGGTGATTTTGCGATTATCTAGGGGTGTGATCGTGGGGTTGGAGCTTTGCACGCTCCCTAGTGCTATCATTTCATCGCCCAAGAACAAATAGGATTTTTGCGCTCTAAAGCCCACCTTTTGTAAATCCAGCCCTACAAAGCCATAGTGCCCATTAGCCGCACCCCCTGCAAAGCTTTGTAGCCCCAAATTGCCCCTTCTTTGAATTATTTCCTCTTGATGGGCTAACTCTGTGGTACCGGGCAATTTAGTAGGGTTGACAAGAGGCCAGTAATCCACAAATGCCTTGGAATCTCCATAAATGTAGGTCATCCCATCGCTAGTATCAAAACCCTTAAGATTTTCCCCATTCATAGTTTCATAATTTAAAATGCGATTTGAGTGCATGGCAAGCACAATACTACCCCCATGCGCCCCTCTTTGCACCACCCGATCCATCGCCCCAAAAACGCGCACAGGCTCTAAGGGCAAGGGGGGCAAATTAGCATGGGCGATCTGCTCTAGGATTTTATTGGTAGCGGTGTGGTTAACTTGAATAGGGTTAGCCTTAAGAGCGTCTTGAATGAGGCGTTGCAGGGGGGTTTTATAGAGGTTGGGGGCATGTTTGGAGAGAATAGCCAAAGCCTCAATGAGGGCTTTAGCACGGCTAAAATCACTCTCATGGTCGCGGCTAATGCTACGCCCACACACAGAGGGGTTTAATCCGCCTTGAATGAGAAAATAGGGGTAGGATTTTAACACACTGGTATACAAGCTAGGGGGGATTAAATTTTCTTCAAAAGGTGTGTTATCCAACACTAGCATAAATTGCGCCAAACCTCTTAAAAACACGATTCCATAAGACCCATTGGAGGGGACATGTTGGTGTTGGATAAACGAACCATCAGCATAAAAGCCATCCCCAGAACTTACAATTTCAAACACGCTCTTGAGCGCATCAAGGGCAGCTAAGATTTGCGTTTGGTCCTGTTCAATCGCGCCTCGAATTAAGATGATAAAGGCGGTATCTACCCGATTAGCCCCCTGACTTAATCTAGGCTTAGGATTACTGCTCGCGCGCGCGCTCTCGCTCAAGCCGGAATATTTAGGATCAGGCTGGTAATAGGTTTGGGCTTGCAAGAGAGTAGATTGTAAGGATATGGGGATAAAATCCGCCCCCATGATCAATATTTCATTGAGGATTTTAGGAATCCCTATTTCCCAAGTCCACCAATTCCCCCTTTCTAGTCCGCCTTTGGAGTAATATTGGGCAAAAACCCTTAAAGCTTGTACAATGTTGCCTTTAAGTTGGGGATTTTTGTAGAGCGGACTGCGTGGCGTGGCGTATAATTTAACCAAGTCTGCAATGCCCTTGAGGGTATCTTGTAGTTGCTTGGGTTGTTTGAGATTGGGCAACTCTTTAAAGACAGAATACGAAGTTAAGGCGAGGGCATCTAGGGCTTTGTAACTTTGCTTAAAACTCTGCGTTGAGTCTAAGAGATACTCTTTAAAATTAGTTTGTATGCGCTCTATAGTGGTGGATTTAGCATGTAGGAAGATAGCAAGAACGATCCATAAGATCAAGTATTGTCTATTCTGGCGCATTAATGGTTGGCAAATAGAGAGGCGATGGGCGCGCTCTGCACCAACCACATATAAAGCGCAGTGCTCCCTACAACACTCAAGACAAAGACGCGCAAACTCAAGTGCAAGATCACCAAACAAGCCACCGCTAGCATTTCGTTCAATCCATAGGGCGGGCTAGAAAAGGGCGTATCTTTGAGGCTATAGACAATGAGCATACCCACCACCCCCACGCTCAAAACCCGCCCCAAGTAGAGCAACATCTTAGGCGCGGGACGTTTGGCATTGAAAAGCAAAAAAGGGAACACGCGGATGAAATAGGTCGTCCCGGCTGTGAGGATCAAAACGCACCAAAGATATAAATCACTCATTCTAAACGCCTTCTAAAGAGCACAAAAATACCTACCATAACCAATAGTGTAGGTAAGAGAAAATGGGTTTTGCCAAAGAGGATAAAGCAAGCTAGCGCACTTAAAAGCCCGATGAGCGCAGGGGCGTGGCGTTTGGTGGCTTTCCATTGCTCTATAAAGATCACTAAAAAAGTCCCCACTACGATAAAAGAGATGCCCTCCACATTGAGGCTAAACCCATCGCCCAAAACTGCCCCCAAAGCCGTGCCCACCATCCAATAAATATGATTGAGGAGTGCGATAGCGAACATAAAATCCTCGCGCGCGCTCTGCTTGGGTTTGGCAAAGTTCAAGAGCATGAAAGTTTCATCGGTAAGAGTGTGGGCTAAATAGTAGATGCGTTTGCCTGTTGTGCTAAAGGGTTCTAGCATGGAGATCGCATAGCAGATTTGGCGCGTGTTGAGCAGAGCGACTAGCAGGAAGATACTCAGCAGGCTCGCGTGCGCGCTGAGTAATCCAACCACCAAAAACTGCACCGCTCCGGCATAAACAAAAAGCCCCATAAACATGGCCACCCAAAAGCCATACCCCTCTTGTTGCACCAAAACTCCAAAGGTCGCGCCCATGAGAATAAAGCCTAAGAGCATGGGGATGGTGTGGGGAAAGGCTTCCTTAAATGCTAGAGTGCTAGGCATATTGTCTCCTAGAAAGTCTCCAAGCCCCTAATAGAGAGCTTAGGAAAAAGATTCCTGCTAAATACCATAAATGGGGCAAAGTTGCCTCTAAGGGCGCGCCTAATTGGTTGAGCATGACCATAGAGGAAATCCCATGGTAGGCGGGCACAATTTGTAAAAATGTGCGCAAAAAGGGGGGCAAGAGTTCTAGGGGCCAAATGAAGCCCACCATAAAAATTAAGGGCAGGGAGGAGAGTAAAATGATTTGGGTGGCATGCGCCTCTTTTTTAAGATAAGTGCCCAGCACCACCCCACAGCTTGCTGTGCTCATCAAAAACAAGAGCGCAAGGGCGAGCAGGGCGGAGGGGTTAGCATGGATGTGGATGCCATAATGAGGAAATAATACCCCAAAGTAGAGCAGCACAAACGCCGTATAGATCGCACTAAAACTCAGCGCGCGCACAAGCACCACACGCAACGCCTCTAAAAAACTGGGCATCAAACGCGCTTGTGCGCAGGTGAGCATGCTCGCCCCAATGAGCAGAGTTTGGTGCAAAATAAAAATAAACACATTGGCGATCGCGTAGTTGAGGTAGCCTATAGAGGGGTTATATAGTGGGATGGTTTTTAGCACAAAGAGATTATGATCGCGGCGTATCTCTCTTAAATGGCTTTTATAGGTTTTGATCTCATCACTGAGCGCGTTGCTGACATCCACAAGAGCATTGGCGATCGCTCCATAGATGAGGAAATAGTTGGCATTAGCATAGAGCTCAATCTGTGCGGGGGTGGAGGTGTAGAGCGCGCGCTCAAAGAAGGCAGGAATGAACACAATTCCATACACTTTTTCTTGTTCTAAAAGTTGTTTAGCCTCCTGCATAGAATCGCTGAAGGCCTTGATAGACACCCCCGGAGCGCTCTCTAACATGCGGATCAACTTCCTAGAGAGGGCGCTATGGTCCATGTCCACCACCGCCACGCTTTGGCGTGTTACGATGTCGTTTTGATAGGGGAGGGGGTAGAGGAAAGCGTAAAAAAGAGGTCCTACAATCACAATAAAACGCACCCCTGCGTGGGTGAAAATGGCTTTAAGTTCTTCTAAGAGTGTGCGCATCTTTTCTTTTCTTTCAAAGACCATATGCACAGCCCCAAAGGCAAAAACAGCAGAAAAAAGCCCATCTTGAGCAAAGTTTGCCATGCCAACACTAGCCCATCATGGTAATGAGATAGAGCGATGAGCATTTTCATAAAATAGCTCACGGGCAATAAAGAACCCCAAAATTCCCCTAGCACGCTCATATTACTCACCGGGTAGGTAACCCCCACAAAGGCGAGTGAGGGGGCAGTATAAGCTGCGATCGCTGAGGCGCTTTTGATAGGATCGCCCAGCAGGGCATACAAAACTAGGGCCACACTAGAAATACCAAGCACCATGAGCACCACGCCACTCAAAAGCAGTTCTAAATGTGCGTAATAAGGTTTTAGAAATCCTAACATCAACGCGCCCCACAGGCTAAAAATCAGCGTATTAAGCCATAACGCCCTGAAAGCTTGCTTAAGACTTTGGGCGTGTCCTAGCAGATTGAGCATGCCCACAGCGGCTAAAATTTGCCACATACAGGGCAAAATCACCCCGAGCAAGAATTGCGCGTAATTGCTATTTTCGTTATAGAGAGGGTGGATTTTGGTATGCACGGGAAAAGCGAGCGCTTTAGCGGTGTTTAAATTACTCTGTGTGGCTAAATTCATCGCCACATCGTTTTTAACATTGAGGGTCATCAGAGTTTGGAGAAACGCGCTAGAAATTGCCTTGCCCACTAGGACAAACTCAGCATTGTAATAAAGCGCGATAGGGGTTTTTACCCCTAACTTGGTGCGCCGCTCTAAACCGCTGGGCAACACCACCACCGCATAGATCCCCTTACTGGCTAGGTCTTGCTTTGCTTGATTTAAAGAGGGGTAAAAGTGCAGAATGTGCAAATGGCTATTGGCATTCAAGGCGTTTTTAATCTCTAGGCTCAAATGGCTATGATCTAAGTCTATAATTCCAATAGGTAATTTTGTAGGAAGCTCTTTATAAAAAATCCCAACCATCAAGGCCCACAAACACAAGGGCAGACCAAAAAGTAAAACAAGCGTAAATTTATCTTGGCCTAGTTGTGGCATTAAGGATTGACCAACACGCTCATGCCCACCCGCAAGCGCGCCATTTCGCTCAAAGGGGTTGCCTCAATGCTAAAAGAGCGCATGTCATAACTCTTGCTCGCGCTCGTGCTCTTCCATGTTGCAAAATCTCCCATCACGCTCACATAAGTTACTTTAAATTGCAATTCTTGATCTAAGGCTGGAACATAGCCTTTAAACACAGAGCCTACGCTAAATTTTTTCAAATATTTTTCAGGCACACTGAGATTAAGCCACGCATGCGCGGTGTCTGTAACTAAAACTACCGGAAAACCCTTAGGGCTCAACTCGCCCCCATAGAGAATCACATTGCTCACTTCTCCATCAATGGGGCTATAGGCATTTTTATCGCGCAAGAATACCTGCACTTCATTAAGTTGTCCTAGTGCAGCTTGTTCTTTTTCTTTAGCAGCAACCTTGCTCTCATGGCTGGCCCCCTCGCGCGCTAGCTGGTATTGTTGGAAAGCGGCTTCCTTGTTATAGGTCGCGCTCTGAAAGGCCGCATAGGCTTCATCTCTTTTCTGCAAGCTCGCTACGCCCTTATCATAGAGTTCTTGGACTCGTCTATAAGTTTCTTGTGCTAGATCGCTCTGTGCCTTAGCGGCCCGATACACATCTCTTGCACCCTGAATGCTTTGGGTGCGGCTTCCCTTTAACACCTCATCGCGCAGGGCTTGGGCGGCTTTGTGGCTAGAACTGGCTTGTAAAAGTTTGGCTTGGACTTCAGGACTATTAATACTAAAGACTAGATCGCCTTTTTTGATGCGATCCCCCTTTTTAACCACTACCTTTTCAATGCGCCCGGCAAGCTTAGAACTCACGCTGTATTCTCGAGCCTCAATAAAGCCCTGTAAACGCTCTTCTTTGTGGGTATAGGCTTGGTAATAAAGAGTGCCCAGCCACCCCAAAATTCCTAAAAAGACCACCACGATGAGAACTAAAATACCCTTATTTGATGTTTTCGCCATATTGATCCTAGTGTGCGTAATCATAGAAAAGATCGATGTGATCCCCTAAAGCCATCAAGTCCACAAGTGCGCTAATGTATTTAAAAGCGCTCGTCTTTTGCTCAATAAGCGCGCCAGAAAGGGCGTTGCGCGCATCGATCACTAAAGAGTTTGTGCTCATCCCTTCCTTAAACGCCTCTTCTTGAAGTTTTAAATTTTCTTTGGCCAGCTCAATGCTTGTGTTAAGACTATTGTACTCGCGCAAAGCGGCTTGACACTGCAAATAAGTTTTGTGCACCAAAAGTTCCATGTCTTTTTTTGCCTGACTTTGGAGCGCGCTGGTTTGGAGTTCGTCAATTTTAGCAGCTTGGTAGTGCAAGATGCGCCCTGTGGGAGTCAAAATAGGCAGACGCGCCCCCACACCCACAAACCATTCTGGAATCATATTCGTTAAGGTGGAATTATTTTGCTTCATAATATAAGCCCCAAAAAAGTTAAAATGAGGGAGGAATTTAGACACCTGCAATTTGACCATTTCATGCGCGCTCTGTCTTTTAATGGCCAAACTTTTAAGAGCAGGGTAAGAACTCAAAGTTTCCTGAATAAAAAAATTGAGATTGGGTAAACTCTTGGGGTGGATATTTAAATTAGCTACAGGGCTAAAATGCGCGCTAGAAGTATCTTGCTTGGAAAGAATGGTATTAAAGGCTAAATTGGCGATCTCTAGGGCATCTCTAGCTTGCATGGTTTTGATCTTACTTTTTTCATAGGCTACAGAGGCACTGAGCACTTCTATGCGCGCGATTTGGCCTGCCTTTTGGCGTTTGAGGGCGTTTTGGTAATGCTCTAAGTGTCCCTTTTCTACATCTTGGAGCACGCTCAAAACTTCTCTATTCAACACCAAGCCATAGTAAATTTTTACCAACTCTTGGAAAGTAGAAAGCCGTTTTAAGCGCGAAACCTCCCTTGATTCTTTATGCGCTAAAGAGGCGAGTTTGCTCATATAAAAGCGCGCCCCACCCATGTAGAGAGGGTAAATGATACTCAAAGCCCCCAAAACTACATTTTCTTTAGAAAAAAGCAGGGGTTGATTTAGTACGCCCAGTGCACTTCCCAACCCCCCAGCTAGAGCGCCCCCCCCTAGAGCACTTAGCGGTGGCTTGCCCAAATCAGTAGCTAGTCTTGTGTCAAGTTTTTGTAATTTTGCGCGGGTAGTTTGGCTGAGCAGCTGTGTTTCCACCGGCTTATTTAAATGCACATAAAAAGCACTCAGATCAATTTGAGGCAAAAAGGAAAGTTTGGCTGCCGTGCTGAGTTTTTTAGCCTTTTTCTCCGCATAATCCTGCGCTTTGATCCCATCATAATTGTTTAAAACAATCCCCCAAGCTTCTTTGAGGGAAACCTGTTGCGTGCCATCATTCCCAATAGATGCGCCCCAAAGCAACCCTGTAACGCATACAATTCCAACCAAATACCGCACTAGAGATTCTTTTTCATCAATTTAAGTTTTTTGATACGCGCCTTATCCATGTCCAATACTTCAAAGATACAATGCGCATCGCCTACCACATCGCCCACCTCTGGCAGGCGTTCCAATAAACTAAAGACATATCCCCCCAAAGTAACCTGCTCGTAATCAGGGTCAAATTTAACCTTAAGCAACTCTGCCATATTTTCCAAGTCCACCATTCCATCACACTCAAAAGTGTTTTCATCAAGACGCTTGATGCCCTCTTTGCTCAAATCTTGAGCGTCCGAAATATTACCCATGATCTCCTTAATAATGTCGTCCATAGTCAGCAGGCCGGAAGTGCCCCCGTATTCGTCCACTACTAAGGCGGTGTAAACCCGTTTATTGTTCATCTTGAGCAAAATCTGAGAAATAGACGCGCTCTCGGGCACAATCAGCATTTCTTTCAGTAAATTCTTAAAATTTTGCGTGTCCTGCGGATCAAGCAGAGATGCCGAAAGCACATCCTTAATGTGGATCATCCCCAAGACATTATCTTTATTACCATCACAACAAGGATAGCGCGTGAAAGGGTGTTTGAGCATGGTTTGGATATTGTCTTTATAAGAACATTTTAAATCAATGCAGACCATGTCATTTCTAGGAGTCATCACCTCTCTAGCGCTGGTATCAGAGAAGTCCACCGCATTTTTGATGATCTCTTCTTCGACAAAATCGATCACACCCCCTTTAAGACTCTCCCCCACGATGATTTTTAGTTCTTCTTCAGAATGCGTGCTGTCATGTTGAGGCTCAATGCCAAAAATTTTGAGCACAATCTTAGCCAAGAAGTCAAAAAGATTGACAATGGGATAAGAGATCAGCCAAAAAGCATGCAAGGGGCGCGCGATCCACAACACCACACTCTCAGCGCGCACAATCGCAATAGATTTAGGCACAATCTCGCCCAAAATCACATGTAAAAGCGTGATGAAGCTAAAGGCGATCACCACGCTAAGACTATGCGCCACGACATATAAACTCTCAAAACGAATCCATTTTTGTAAAAAAAGCGTAATAAAATGTGCAATGGCTGGTTCGCCCAACCAGCCCAAACCCAAGGACGCAAGGGTAACTCCTAACTGTGTCGCGCTTAGATAGGTATTTAAAGAGGCGTTGATTTTAAGAGCCAAGATGGCGTTTTGATTATTGTGTAAGCTCAACTCTTCAAGTTTAGAGCGTCTCACCTTGACAATAGCAAACTCAGAGAGCACAAAAAAAGCGTTCAGTAAAACTAATAAAAGAGCTAAAAGAAGCATGAGCAACGGTTCATACAGCCCCAAGAAAACAACTCCTTAAAAAGTGGAGCGTGGATTTCACTTTAGAGTCGCCCCACAACACCAAAGACATCGATAAGATAATATCCTAGCGCTCCTAACAGGGTAGAAATAGGCACGGTGATCAGCCAAGCCGTAACAATCTTTTTGATCACAGAACGCTTAACAAGCTCGCTCTTATAAGCTTTTTTGAGCGATTTGCGCTCTTTCTTACTCAAACCTATAGAGTACTCTAGGGTATTATTATCTTTTTTGAGTGCTTTAAGATAGGCTAACATCTCCTTTTTTTGTTGGGGACTGGCCTTTTCAAAGCGTTCTAAGAAATTTTTAATCACGCTAGCATCTTCGCCAGCATGGGCATCTAAGATCATTTGCTTCATCTCTAGGGTGCGCCTATGCAACATCTCACGCAGAAAACCCACCCCAAAAACCGCTCCGATAGTGATATGAGTCGAGCTTACAGGCAAACCTAATTTAGAGGCAAAAAGCACGGTAATCACAGTCGCCATCGCGATACAAAAAGCCTGCATTTTGTCTAGTTCTGTAATCTCACTCCCCACGGTTTTAATGAGTTTGGGGCCATAAAGGCTTAGGCCTAAAGCGATCCCCATCCCCCCAATGAGCATGATCCACATGGGCGCGTAAGCACTCGTAGGAATGGTATTCTGCCCCCATTGTTGCAAACTCTGCACAATAGCTGCTAAAGGGCCTACAGCATTGGCTACATCATTAGCTCCGTGCGCAAAACTTAACAAGGCCGCGCCAAAAATAAGCGGGTAGGTGAAAAGAGTGTGCACACTCTCTCTGGTGTTTTCTAAACCAGGAAGTTTTTTAGCAACATAGGATTTAAAGATCCAAAAGACACACAAACCTGCTATGAAGCTTAAGAGAATGTCCTGCCATCCCTGCAACATAAAAGGTAACTTTTTGTTTAAAACTTTGGCAAACATATACCAAGTAAAGGCCATACCCATGATTCCCACTAAAATGGGCATCACTTGCATGGCAGCTTGTTTTTTATCTTCTTTGTCGCTTAAAACATGTTTGATGCCAGCAAGCAGACCCATAGCAATTCCCCCCCCCATTACCGGAGAAATGACCCAACTAGCTACAATTCCTCCCAAGAAATGCCACTCGACAGCCCCCACACCTCCGGCCATCAAACCTGCTCCCAACACCCCCCCTACAATAGAGTGTGTGGTAGAAACAGGCGCGCCAATAGCAGTGGCCAAGTGCAACCAAATAGCCCCTGAAAGCAGAGCAGAGAGCATCATGCCTACAAAAACTGCGCTATCATGGATGTGTGCAGGGTTGATAATTTTACCCTTGATGCTTTGCACCACATCCGCACCTGCTAGCACAGCCCCTAAAACTTCGCAAATAGCGGCCAGTAAAATCGCCATGCCCAAAGTGATCGCTTGAGAGCCCACTAGAGGCCCTACATTATTGGCGACATCGTTAGCCCCGATGTTCATCGCCATATACCCCCCCACCACAGTCGCCAAAGCGAGCAAAGGAAGGTGTATGTGCACATGCCCTAAGACTAAAGACATGCCCGCGATACACACCACAAACACAACAGCCAAAGTGATCTTGACATTATCTCTTTGGAGGTCTTTAAAGGCTTTTTTAAGTGGAGAAGCGTCTTTGGCTTTCATTGTGGGCGCACTTTAATATAAAATAGTCTAAGAACTGCTTAAAAAGGAATCATCATGTTCGTGTGTGCAGGTAGAATAGAAAACTTGTTAGGAGCTAAAAGTATCGGTGTGGGTCTTATTGAGAGTGCGATCTGCTTAAGCAGACTCTGCCTTTTAGAGAGACCTAAGGAGCTGATCTTTGTGGGCAGTGCCGGGGCGTATTCCAAAGAGATTCCTCTCTTAAGTCTTTTTAAGAGCAAGGAGGCTTATCAAATTGAGCAAAGCTTTGCACAAGCGCAGAGTTACACGCCACTAGAAAACTATCTTGAGGTGCAGAGCGCGCTTTTTGAATCTAAAAAATTGCCCTCTGCCAAGGTCAATTCGAGCAATTACATTCATACCAATCAAGACTTTGCCAAACAGATGAGTTGTGCGGGTATCCTCTTAGAAAATATGGAATTTTTTGCCGTCCTCAGCGCAGCGCAGGCGTTTAAAATTCCTGCTATGGGAGTGTTTTGCGTGAGTAACTATGTAGGAGCGCATGCCCATCAAGAATTTTTACAACACAGCGCACAAGTTAAAAAAAACTTAGAGACTTGTATTAGAGAATTTTAGCTATACTGAATGTGGAAACTGCAGTTTCCAATCTTTAGAAAGGAGAACACTATGAGCAATAATCATAATAACAATAGTTGCAACACCAATAGCAATAAACATAGCGAAAAAAATAGTGGTGGTTGTGGTTGTGGTAAAAACAACTAAAATCGCCTTGTGTTCCCCTGCATACGCGGGGGTTTTTTGTTTTCACCTCTGAAATTTTGGTCTTTTTTCATCCACTAGATCTTTTACAATCATGTAAGGAGAGTCATGAATCCCTATAGCACGCAGTGTATTGACCAAGAAGATATAGAGTCTGTGGTGCGCGCCTTGCAGGGCGCGCATTTGACACAAGGACCTTTGTCAAGAGACTTTGAGAATGCGTTAGCCGATTATTTGGGAGTAAAATATGTGATCGCTTGCAACAGCGCGACTTCAGCTCTTTTGATGGCTTACAAAGCTTTAGGACTCTCAGGAATGCATGCTATCACCACGCCTATTAGTTTTGTGGCCACTACTAACATGCTCTTGGCGTGTCAAGCAACCCCCGTATTTTGTGATATTGGCGAAGATGGTAATCTTGATCCTCATTTGCTAGAAGAAACATACCAGCGATGTTCTGATCGCCAAAAAATTAGAGCGGTTATTAGTGTGGATTATGGGGGTAAAAGTGTGGAAGTGGAATCCATTAAAGAGTTTTGCGCCCGGCATGGACTTGTTTTTATTTCAGATAGTTCTCATGCCTTAGGCGCGAGCTATAAACAACAAAAAGTAGGCTCTTTAGCCGATGCCACCATTTTTAGCCTGCATGCCATTAAATCTATCACGACTGCTGAAGGAGGCCTAGTTGCTACAGACAACCAAGCCCTCTATGAAAAACTCCAACTATTGAGATCGCATGGGGTGAGGAATGAAGGTTTTCATGTGGAGGTTTTGGATTATGGCTACAATTTTAGAATGAATGAAATTCAAAGTGCTTTGGGCCTTAGTCAACTCTCTAAACTTGATCGCTTTGTGGCTGTGCGTGAGGAAATCGCGCGTCTTTATGACGATCTTTTAGCGGATAATCCATACGCTATCCCACTGCATGCTAGCTTGCCCTCCCACATAACAAGCTCTAACCATCTCTACCCTGTTTTGCTCAACCCCACTCTTTGGGAGGCTAAATCTAAACTGCTAGAGGGGTTATTAAAGGCACAAATTGGCGTGCAAGTGCATTATAAACCCATACACACTTTTAAACTCTATCAAGAACGCCTAGGGGCGATACATTTGCCTAAAGCCCAAGATTTTTACAAAGCCACCCTCTCTCTGCCGTGCCATCAAAAGATGACACGCGCCCTAGCCATGTATACGATGGAAACTTTCTTAGATTTGTGCCAAACTTTAACTGCAGTTTAGATTATAAGCAATACCAAAGGTTTTCATTCCAGTTGCATGGAAGAACATGCACCGGACATTCGCCTGATCAAGATGCCATCTGCTCAAATCCTGACTAAAACTTTTGGTATAGGCAAACATTTTGTACATATTGGTAACTTTCTTGGTATTCCAACTAGAAATATCTTGATTGAAACTCTTGGCATAGAAAAACATTTTTTGCATGTCTGTTACACGACTCACATCCCAAGTATTGAGGGGTTGGTTAAACATAAAGGCCCCATAAAAAAGATAGGACATATTATTGACATGGCTAACATCCCAAGAGCCAATAGGTTGGTTAAATGCGGTCGCGTACTTAAACATTCCTTGTAAATTTGTCGCGCTTGCAGGCTTCCAAGTTGTGATATTGCCATTAAAATGATAAGTGAGACTGAACATATAGCTCATGTTTTGAATGCGACTCACATCCCAGTCTTCTAGTGGTTGGTTGAAGTCTCTAGAACCATAGAACATAAAGCTGCTATCTTGGACATGTTGCATTTCCCACATGTCCAAAGGCTGATTAAAAGCCGTAAAAGCAAAAGCTGCTTTCATATTGATCACACTGCTTGTATCCCAGTTATTGAGCGAGACACCCACCTTGCGCCCCATAAAAATCGCTTCCATATTTTTAACATGACTGACATCCCATGTTTCAATTCCCTCTAAATTTGTGCGATTCTCTAAGGTAGTGCAACGGTGATAGAATTCTAAGATTTGATTATATTCGCTGTCGCGTGTTGCCCATAAAGATCCATTTCTAATGGGTAGTTGTTTGAGGCGCGTATAAATATTTTCTTTGTCGCAAAAAAGATAGCTCATGTCTTCTACAAGGCCGGTGTTAATGCTTTCCAAAGGGATCGTTGAATCTTTTAAAAGCGCGATAAGTTCTTTTTTGTTTTTAGGATAATGGAGGAATTTTAAGAGGTTTGGAGGTATATCTTGAGAGAGGGGCGAAAATGGCGTTTTGACCTTTGTCCCTAAAAACATGCCTTGTGTTTGGGCATTTTCTAAATTCTTCCACATAAGAATATTTTGTTTGAATTGTGTAGCGTTGGCAAACATGTAGCTAAAATTTTGAGGGGGGCTGTGCTCGCGTTGCCAACGATTCCAACGACTAAGAGGTTGATTGAAACTCTTGGCCTGATAAAACATGTAACTAAAATCCACACCTCTAGAAGTGTTCCAAGAGTTTAAGGGTTGGTTAAAGCTAGTGGCGTTGGCAAACATGTAACTAAAATCCACACCTCTAGAAGTGTTCCAAGAGTTTAAGGGTTGGTTAAAGCTAGTGGCGTTGGCAAACATGTAACTAAAGTTTCTTACATGACCCGTGTTCCAGCGTTTTAAAGAGTGGTTGAAATGCACCTGATTCATAAACATGCCTTCCATATTTTCCACATGACTTACATCCCAAGTTTCAATCCCAGAAAAATTCTCTCGATAAGGGGTGCAAATTCCTTTTTTTTCTAGGGGTGCTTGCAAACAAAACAGATAGCTCATGTCTCTGATATAGCGGGTGTTGATTTTTGAGAGCGGAATTTTTGGATTTTTTAACAGTTCTCTAAGATGCGCTTTATTTCTAGGTGTCAAACTATGCCCGCTCAAACAAGCAAAAGTAAACGGAAATAACGCTAAACATGCTGAACCAAAACTTCTCATAGAAAAAGTAACAAACATGCAATCCCCAAAAGGGCAATATAAAGTGTTTCATTTTAGCACAAAATGGCTTAGAATACAAAATTTACTATATTCAGTATTACAAAATAAAATAAAATTTTTTTTAGACTTTAGCAAGTATTAAGTAATATGATAATATTATCAATTAATAATAATTGAGCAAGGATTCTGCGCATGGATAACCATGAGACTGAGATTTTTGGTAATTTTCACAGGCCTTGTTTGCTGTGGATACAGAGTATAGCACTAGGTGCATTGGTATTTAATCCTTTAGGAGCTGTGGGAATCAGGGGGTTTGGGGACACACCTCTTACGGGTATTCCTAACGGAAGTGGTGGGGGCGATCAGCTTCTTGAAGACGCTAAGAAGATGCAGGAACTCGAGCACCATGACCATGATGAAGAACATGATCATGATCAAGAACAAGCGCAAAAAAAAACTAAACAACCATCTACAGCAGTAGCTACCGCAAAGACCTCTGCTAAAAAAGACGCTTGGGTTGGCGAACACTCTAGTTTTTTTGCGGGGTTTAATTACCAAGCTAGCTCGATTGCTAACATGATACATTACGCCGGCAACGAGGCAGTTAATTCCACTACTGGTGATAAGTCTGTCAATCCTACTATGACGTTTCCTCCCTTAATGGGTGTGGGGATTTCAATAGGTTACAAGCAATTCTTTGGGCAAAAACATAATGTCGGTTTGCGCTATTTTGGTTTTTTTGACTATAACCATAGTCGTTTTGGTGTGCTTAGATCAACGGATAACTCCTTTACATTTGGTAATACTACATTTACTGAAAAAGATAGTTATGCCGGACAATACTATGCCAATCTCTACACTTATGGTGTCGGGATAGACATGCTCTATAATTTTTACACCAACAAGCACTTTATTTTTGGAATGGCTTTAGGGGTTCAGTTTGCAGGGGATAGTTGGGCGACCTCCATTCAAAAAGACCTCCAAAGTTATAAAAAGACAAATAAAAGTTCTAGCTACAGCCCGGCTAACTTCCAATTTCTTGTCAATTTTGCCCTCCGAGCGCAATTTGCTAAACATAATGGTATTGAATTAGGTATCAAAGTCCCTACTATCACTCATCGTTATTTCAGTCTTACCAATGCGCAAGGCACAAATTTAGTCGCCGATGTGCGCCGTCTTTATGCGTTTCAAATCAGTTATTTGCGCGATTTTTAGAATTTACATCTCTTAGACCTTAAAATTAGAGACACCTGGCCGATTTAGTAAGAATTTATCTAAATTAAATCTAAATAAAGGGATTAGCATGCGCATTAAGTCGCCGGTCGCTCTTTTTTTAACCTCTCTTTTAGGAGCCACGGATGGAAGTGGAATTTTTATTGGAGGCGGTTATCAGCAAGGTAAAGCGCAGTTGCGCATGCAAGATGGAGGGCAAAGGACTGAGGTTGATGCCCCCATAAGAGGGTTTGGACTACAACTAGGTTATCAATTTTTCATAGGTAGATTTGTAGGCATTAAGGCTTATGGCTTCTTTGATTATGCCCACACTTCCGGTATTCATTTCAATCGTCAAGATACGGCTAGCTCCGATCCAATTCAATGTGATTTTAAAGGTGGGAGTCCGATTACTTTCCCTGCTCCTGGTGTTCCCGGTATTCCTAGTGCCCCTAAAGGTGTACCCGTTCCTGCCCCAAAATTTAATATGCCTAATTGCCAAGTTAATGTGATGGGTATCTTGCAACAGCTCGTTGGCACTAACAAGCCCGTTGAACCCAATATGCTTACCTATGGTGGTGGAGCGGATTTAATCATCAATCTCATCAATAACCAAGCGATCGCCTTAGGGGTATTTGGAGGTGTTCAGCTTGCAGGCAACTCTTGGCTATTGGCAACTCCGGATTTCAGTGATCTTGCTCTAACTTATGCGGGTCTTAACAAGAGCCCTACAGCCTTTCAATATCTATTGAATGTTGGAGGCAGGTTGCGTATTTTGAAACATAGTAGTGTAGAGGGAGGGATTAAGTTCCCCATGCTGAAAAACAATCCATTCTTGCAAACTAAAAATGAAGGAACACTATATATCAGGAGACTTTACTCTTGGTATGTGAACTACACTTTTACTTTCTAGCGCGCGCATAGGCAGGTTGAATGAGGGGGATGTAGCTCTTGTTAAAACCCACCTTGATTAGGATTTTATAATTTCCCTCCCTGGAGAGATTAAAAGGGTTAAGAGTGCAGACAATTGCCTTAATATCTTCCATACACTTAGGTTTTTCAAAAGGATGGGCTTTGGCCATATCTACAAGTATGACAGAGACATTTAAAGGCGGGGTAACCTTTTGAAGTCTTGTAAAAACAAGTTGCATTTGATTATTTTTAAGATGCAAATGCAAAAGAGGGGTGCTAGGATTGAGATAATAAGGAAATGGGGGGTTAAGATTTTGATTGTCGCTTTGTAGGGTGAGGTTATAGTTTTGTAAAAAAGTATGGTAGTGGGCGATCATGGTGTTGATGTGTGCATCCGTATAGGTGTGCTGTGTTAAATAAGAATTATCGTTTTTGGGTGTGTATTTGATAGCAACCACGACTAAAGCACTCACCAACAACACTCCTAAGAGCAATACGCTTAAAATCCCTAAAGGCCAATAGTTTTTTTCTTTAGTGTCCATGTTTTCTGACTCCAAAAAAATACCCATAGAAAAACAGAGCTAAAAGGGTGCAGAGCAACACATAGAGGATGGTTTTTGCCAAACTATTCGCGCTCTCCTCTTGAATATTGTTTTCTAGGTGTATATGATACTTCTGCGCAAGCGCATCGGCCATGTATGTGTAACCATTGAGCAATGCAAACGAAAAACGAGCATTGTTTTTAGCCATCTCATCTTCCCATTTTCTAGGCAAAAAAGGAGCGATCCGCTCAAAGAAAATCCCATCAGCATCGATCAAATCGGCAGGTTCCGATATAATAGCGATTTTTTGCGCTTGATAGTAAGCAAAGAGAGCTACATAAGGTGCAGACAAATCTTTTAGACGCAAACGCTGGTAGGATAAACGCTCTTCTTTAGTTTGCAAACGATCTCCCCCTAAAAAAACAACCAAGCGCACTCCAGATTTTTCTAAGAGTTCGCTAGAAACGCGCTCGATCAAAGACGCGCTTTTAGGCACAAGGTGCTGTGCAAGATTATCCTGCACAAAGCCCTTTTGGGCTCTCAAGCAACTTAGGATACAAAGAAGCGCAAAGAGAATGCGCCCTCCTCTAGGCATCAGACAGCAAAAAGAAAACTTGGTTTTAAAAAATAAAGCACCACAGTAATGATGAATAGGGCGAATAAAAACAAGCCAAGTAATTTTTCCATTCCTGTAAACATATCTATTCCTTAACCTGATAGAATTGGTGATTTTTCTCAAACATCTCAATTTTATCTGTATTGAGATGATAGGGATGCATGGCCTCTGTTTGTTGGATTTTGACAGCCTGAAATCCAAAAAAGCCCACAACACCCAAAAGAATGAGAACCACGATCAAACAACCCAAAATTCCATTTAAACCAAACAAACCATTCATCACTCTTCTCCTTGCAAGGATTGGATGTAGTGCGCTAACGCATTCACTTGTATCTCATTGAAATGCCTGTAGGCGAAACTAGGCATCTCTCCAATATGTCCTTTTTTGCCCTTTTCTAAAATTTCCTTTAAAAAAACCGGGGTGCCATAACGAGTCAAATCAGCTGCCATGCCTCCCTGTCCCTTGCCATCAGGACCATGGCATGACGCGCATGTGCTAGCAAAAATCGCCTCTCCCTTTTGGACAAGTTGAGGGTATCGCGTATGTTTGAGACTAGAAATCTTGGCCATTACAAAACTCGCCACAGCTTTAGCGTCATCAGCAGGCAATCCAAGAGGAGGCATTTCTCCTGCTTGGTAACCCAAGCCCACAGAACCCTGATCAATGACCTCCATAATGCCCTCTTCCTTGCCCCATTTGACCAAGTTTCTAGCCGTATTGTCCAAACCTGTCGCTTCTAATCCATGGCATTGTGAGCATTGGACCAAGAAAATCCCCTGTCCCATTTGTGTCAAGTCTTTTACACTGAGACTTTTCCAACGAGTCTCAAAACTCTCATTATAGCGAGCGACCTCTTTGTTGTATTCGCCAATCTGAGAGTAGCTAAACACAGGATAACCAAAAAAGATATACCATACACCCCAAGTAATAGCGACTAAGAAACTGACAACCCAACCTGTAGGGATGTTATTGAGAAACTCGCCGATACCATCAAATTGATGCCCATTATTATAAAATACTCCTTCATTGGTCTTCTCACGCATTGCCTTAAACAAGGAAGAGCTGATAGTCAAGGTTACGACCAAGATCACAAGGGCGGCGACCAATGCGAACGAATTAATATGATCTTTTAGGATTTCCATTTAGCCTCTTTTATGTTGGAGTAGGGAGGAACGCGGTTCGATGGGTGTATCATGCAACTCATCTTGCAGTGCTAGCTGGCTATAGCGCTCGTAATTGGTGATGCCTTTTTTATCCTTAACATACATGCTTACAATGTAGGCATAGAGAAAAATCGTAAAAAGGATGGTAAAAAAGACATAAGCAAACCCTCTAATCGCATCTAAATCCATCTTCACTCCTTGTTAGCAGATGTTGGTCTAGAAGAAGCTAGGCCTGCATGCGCCCCGCCAAGATCGATTCTTGCTTGCCCCAAGCTATTGAGATAGGCAATCAGCGCGACAATCTCTTTTACTTTGCCCTCTTTGAGTGCTGTGGTAATTTCAGGGTTTTGCATGTTGTCTACAATGGCTTTGGCTTCAGCTAAAAAGCGTGCTTTGGCCTCTTTGACATCTCCTAACTTAACTCCATTGGGCGCATCGTAGGGCACGCCAAAGACTTTTTTCTCTGTAAAAGCTTCTGCATAGGCGGTATCAAAGTCGCTATCTTTTTTAAAGAGATGTTTGTAAGCAGGCATGATACTTCCGGGCACAACACTTGTGGGTTCCAACATATGCTTTTCATGCCATGCAGTGGTGCGCACATCGCCCACACGATGCAAATCAGGACCAATTCTCCTAGATCCCCATAAAAAGGGACGATCGTAGGCATATTCCCCACTCAAACTATAAGCTCCATAGCGTTGCACTTCCGCTTGGAAAGGGCGGATAAGTTGGGAATGGCAGTTGTAACATCCCTCCTTGATATAAACCTGTCTGCCTGCTGTTTCTAAAATGCTGTAGGGTTTGAGCCCTTCAATGGGGCGCGCTGACTTAAAAAAGTTGGGCAAAATTTCTACAATCCCTGCAATGGCAAAGGCGACCACGAATGCCAAAGTAAAAAAGAAAGGGTTTTTTTCTAAAAAATTAAACATGAGTTCTCCTTAACGCAAACCCATAGGGGTAGCATAAGCAGGCTCTTTTTCAAGCACGCGCCCCTTTTGGATAGTCATCAACACATTGTATAGGAAGATGAAAAAGCCTACAAGATAAAGACTGCCTCCGATTCCACGAATGACATAATAAGGGATAAGCACCCGCACTGTGTCAATAAATTGATAGACCAAATTGCCATATTGATCCACATCGCGCCACATCATCCCCTGAGTAATACCTGCCACCCACATAGAGGAGAAGTAAAGCACGATGCCTAAAGTCATTAACCAAAACTGGACATCCATCAATTTGGCAGAATAAATTTCTCTTTTAAAGACACGAGGTGTCATGTGATACACCGCTGCGATGAGAGAGAAGCCCACCCAACCAAGCACGCCGTCATGTACATGTCCGATAATCCAATCGGTGAAGTGAGCCAGCGCGTTCACAGAGCGGATCGCCTGAATAGAACCCTCTAGGGTGGAGAGCATGTAGAAGGTGCTGGCCAAAACCAAGAATTTAATCAGAGGAGATTCTTTGAGTTGGTGCCACTGACCGCGCAAAGTTAAGAGCATGTTGATGGCTGTTCCCCATGAGGGCAAGATCAAAATAACAGAGAAAACAGAGGAGAGGGTTTGCACCCAATCTGGCACAGTGGAGTAGATTAGATGGTGTCCGCCCGCCCAAATGTAAACAAACATAAGACTCCAAAAGGAGAAAAGAGTTAGTTTATAAGAAAAAATAGGTTGTCCGCTCTCTTTGGGCAAGAAATAATAAATTGTGCCAATCACGCCACTTGTAAAAACAAAGGCTACCGCATTATGCCCCCACCACCACTGCACCAAGGCGTCATTGCTGCCCGCATAAAGAGAGATGGAGTGCCAAAGACTGCCCATATTGGCGACAAAATAGGTAGGAATAGAGAGATTGTTGAAGATGTAGAGCACGGCGATACCCACATAGGTAGCAATGTAATACCACAAAGAAACATAAATAGTATTTTCGCGGCGCACACCCATGCTCCCAAACATGCTAATCCCCCAAAGCACCCACACGATGACCACCAAAATATCCAAAGGCCAAGCTAATTCAGCGTATTCCTTGCTTTGTGTGATACCTGCAAATAAACTCACCACGCCCAACACGAGCGCAATAATCCAGAGCCAAAAGTGCAAATAACCCACAGCCTTTAAAAATGGATGATCATGGTAGGTAATCTTTAGGACTCTTTGTCCAATATAATACCAGCTTGCCCAAATGCCTCCCAAAGTAAAACCATAAATCACTCCATTGGTATGCAAGGGGCGCAAACGCCCAAAAATACTATATTCACCCAAAATATAATTTAATTTAGGAAAGGCTAATTGAAAAGCCAACACCACGCCAATCACCATGCCAATGACCCCAAAAGTGATCATGGCGATAATAAAGAGGCGGGCGATGGAGTAATCGTACTCAGCTACACGACCCACTTCAGCAGGCTTGGCATAGCCCCCTGGCATGCTAATATCCATATACGCTCCTCAATAAACTAATTTGAAAAGTTAAGTATAGCACAATAGACATGGATAATACAATAGCCTTTAGGTTCATATTTAAAATAAAAGGCTCGCTTGTGCGATCACATCTTGATCGGTAGCCAAATCCAAATAATTAAAATGCGCTCCACTCTGTTGCGTGCCTTGCAAGAGGTCTCCTGCATTCCGGTGCTTGAGGTCCAAGTTAGCGATCTCAAACCCATCTAAAGTTTGACTAAAGGCAAGTAAGCGGACATCGTGGACATAGTGGGTGAAGAGAAAACAATAACCTTTCCCGCCTAATCTTGCGACGCGCCCTCTAAGTTGGTGCAGAGTGGCTAACCCTAAGCGTTCAGGTCCAACAACAACGATTGTTGAGAGCTTGGGTAAACTGATCCCCACTTCAATAAGAGTTGTGGCTAGAAGAATGTGCCCCTCTTTGGCAAAATCCTCTAGGATTTCTTCCTTGTTAGCGTCTTTACCGCTTGTAACATATACGCCTTCAAAATGTGTCTTCCAATAGTTTTCTGCTTGTCTAAGAGGCATATAATCCTGCCGCACACTCTCTTCAACAAGGGGATAAATGATGGCGACCTGCTTTTTAGAATCGATCTGATGGCGGATATGGTGCAAGAGAGCTTGAAAATGTGTCCTATCAATGAGAGTTGTTTCAATATCTTTTGTGTAGGGTTTATCTTTAATCAAAGTGGTTTTAATAAACTTCGCTTCCATCATGGCTAGGGTGCGTGGAATAGGGGTGGCTGAAAATTGCAAATAATGCGGACTGCACACCACCCCCCCTATTTCTGTGCGCGCATAAATTTCTAAATCATGGCGTTGTTTGCTTCCAAATCTGTGCTGTTCATCGCTAATCACAAGCCCTACTTCTTTTGTGTCCAAAGAGGCATATAACAAAGTAGTTGTGCCAATAATAAAAGTGCTATGATTCACCTCTTCTTTAATTTTCTTAGATGTGCCCCCCAAAAGAAGAGAGACTTTAATATGGGGAGGGAGGAATTTAAGAGCTTCTTGATAGAGTTGCTTGGCCAACACGCTTGTAGGGGCCATTAAAAGACTTTTATGCGGGAAAGTTAAAGCTACGCTAGCCAAAATAACCATAGTTTTACCACACCCCACATCACCCATGATCAATCTTTTAGCCGCCACTTGACCCTGCATATCTGCTTGAATGCTTGTAATGGCTCTTTGTTGATCTGAAGTGAGGGTGAAGGGTAAATTTTTAAGAAAAATTTGCAGATTTTCTAAATTAGCGTGCCTGGCAAACTTGCTTGGAAACTCCCATTTTTTAGCGCTCAAAGCGCGCATATAGACAAAAGCTTCAATATATTTGAGTGCTTGTAGATAAATCCCAAAAAAACCCTTATGTGCCTTGAAGCGTTCTACAAATTCCAAAGTGGGGTAGAAAATCCTCTCTAGTGCCTCTATAATTTTTGAAGAGAT
The DNA here is from genome assembly GCF_000200595.1 of Helicobacter felis ATCC 49179. NCBI lineage: Bacteria > Pseudomonadati > Campylobacterota > Epsilonproteobacteria > Campylobacterales > Helicobacteraceae > Helicobacter > Helicobacter felis. The sequence continues at coordinate 1,414,057 of NC_014810.2, forward strand.
GCCTATCTGCGTAAGTTTTATAAGGTTTTCTGCATGAATCACGCTTAGGCAAAATACTTGGTAATCCTTAATTTTTTGATTCTTAAAAATAGGGATTTGGCGCGTATTGGACTTGAAATGCAGAGCGATGCTTTGGGGTCGATCGATTCTTGTAGGGTTGACCATTTGGAAGTTATTAGAGTAAGGGTTTATGCTAATTTTACCATAGATAAAATAGCAAGATTGAGAAAAGCTTTTAGTGTGGTAGGGAGTGTAATTAAAGCAGACTAGATCAATCTCTTGGTTAAAAGCAAGAGCTAGAACTCTAATTTTGAGAATCTTGCCTGCATGGGCACTAAGCTTGCGCACTTCTAGGCAACCTTCTTGGCCATTTTCAAGTTTTTCTAGTAAAGTGTAAGCGGTATAATCCTTAGGCGGATAAAGCAAGAGTTGCAAAAAATCAGATAAGGGCAAACCGAGATTTAAATCCATCTCTTCAATTATTTTTGCCACACCGCATCCATTTAAGTTTTCATGTTATTATAGCCCAAAAAGGAAGTCTATGGCCGGCCTGCTTCGATCTTGTGCTTTGGCTGTGTTGTGTATGTGGCTAGGAGCTTGTAAAGATAGTGCTAAATCTACTAAAGCCACCCCGACACCCACCAAGACAACTCAGGCTCAAGACCCTGCCTTAGAGAATCTCGAGCATAAAATGGATGATGCCAAGACAACACAAAGAATCGATCGCATTATTGATACAGAAAACGCCATCCAAGATGCCACGCAATCTACAGGGCCCATATTCACTCCCCAAAACAGCAATATTTTACAGAATTGGAACAATCACGAGGATAATTTGAGCTCCCCTCTCAATCATAACTATTAGGATTAGGCATTTTCGCGCGTTGTTTAAGTATTATAGGAATTTTCTCCATCTGCTTTTTACATGCAGCCAAGAGTCGCACTTTTCTTTTAAGCCAGTATCAATTAGGCGTGATGCATTTTTATACAGATACAAATGGCACGCCTGTCAAACACACGCGCCTCATTGAAGGGGCGGGGATTCTCTTTGGCTATGAGTATAACCCTCTAGATCGTTGGCTGTATAGCCGTTATTATGCGTTTTTAGACTATGGTTTCGTGCTTTTGGACAAGAGTAGCAATGTAGAAACTAACATGTTTACTTATGGAGTAGGCGGAGATATTGTGTTGGAATACAATAAAAATCCTCTGAATGTTTGGGGGTTCTTTTATGGCATGATGGTTGCAGGAAACACTTGGACCACTTCACGCTTTTCGCGTAATTTTTTGATCGAAAATTACCGCTCCTTTACAAGTTTGCGTTTCAAAGATACTTTTTTTCGATTCTTTGGCCAAGTGGGAATCCGTTTCCAAACCGTGATCCTCTACCATGACATCTCTATTGAAATAGGGTTCAAATTCCCTTTTGATACCGAAATTGGTTCTAAGTTTGTGCGCGACTACAGCATGTTTGTTTCACACACTTGGTATTTTTAAGTTACACTTTTTAAAAAGGAAAAATATGGCAGTTCTATTATTTGGAGGACAGGGTTCTCAGCATGTAGGTATGGGCAAGGATTTTTACAATCATCTCAAATTGGCTAGGGAGATGTTTGAAGAAGCTAGCGATGTTTTAAAGACGGACATGCAAGCCTTACTTTGGGAAGAAAATGAATTATTAAACCAAAGCCCCTACACACAGAGCGCGTTGTTTTTGGTGTCTATGGTGGCTTTTAGGGCTTTTATGGCTGAGGTAGGTTCTTTTCGTGTCCAAATGGCTTTGGGGCACTCTTTGGGTGAAATTAGTGCCAATGGAGCTAGTGGGGCGTTGTCTTTTGAAAAAGGCTTAAAATTAGTGTTTGAGCGGGGGCGTTTGATGGAGCGCGCGTGCGCACAAAGTCCTAAAGAGTTAGGCATGTTGGCAGTCTTGGGCGCGTCTAAAGAAAATCTTATAGATTTTTGCACGCAGGCTAGAGAAAAAGGGCAGGTGATTTATACGGCTAATTTCAACGGCTCTCAGGTCGTGTTAGCAGGGCATAAAGAAATTTTACAGGCATTGCAGGCTAAAGATTTGGGGGCTAAAAAATTAGTGATGTTGCCTATGAGTGTTGTGAGCCACTGCCCTATTTTAAACCCCATCTTAAAAGACTTTAGCGCGCTTTTAACAGAAAGTTTAGAGGACACCTATCATTTTAGTGTGCTCTCTAATGCTAGCGGTGTGTCTTATAGCTCTAAAGAAGACGCGCTAAAATATCTAGGCGTGCAGTTAATCCAACCCGTGCTTTATGACACCTGTTTACAAGCTTGCGAGTTGGCCACCTCCTATTATCTTGAATTTGGCACAAGTGTTTTAAAAAATCTCAACAAAAGGTTAAGCAATAAGCCCACACTGAGCATTACAGATATGCTAAGTTTGCAAGAGGCGTTAGACTCTATAGGAAATCTTTCACCTCAATAATGGTTCATATATGCATTTTTAGTTACTATGTGTAGCGCATCGTCTATTTTATGCAAAAAAAACTCATATTTATTAGGGACTCTCTAAAGATTTTGTAATAATGTAGAGAGTTACGGCGAGCTGTTTTCTTAAAAAGTATAGCCAAGTAACACCATTTACTGATCTAGGAGGCTTCATGCAAGATGGGTCGTGTGGACAGACAACCTCAAGGGTTTCTGCTGTGGTTTTTGTAGGCTCTTTGGCCTTGGGTGCTGGCTCTTTGGATGCCTTTGCCCTGTCAAATGCCTATAAAGACATTTTTGCGTATAAATTGGGGGGGTTTGCCGATCAGTCCGCTTTCATTGGCTTCAACAACTCCAAGATCGATCGCAACAAGGGTATTTACCCCACCCAGAGTTTTGCCACTATCGTTGGGTATTTAGGCTTGGACTTAAACTTTTTGCCCAAAAGCCCCTCTCATAAGATCAAGGTAAAATTTGGGGGCGCAGTGGGTGGCGTGCTCTATGATGGCACTAAAAACTCTTCTGAAGGGTCTGTTGTCAGCGATTTTTTTGGTTATTACGATGGCTTTATGGGGGGTTATGTCAATGTCTTGGATGACGATTCAATTCCGGTCAAAAACGCCAAGTATCGCAACGCCGTGCGCAATTATATTTTTAGCGATGCCTATATAGAGTATGACTACAAAAATCATTTTGGTTTCAAAGGAGGGCGTTACAAGTCTAAAATGGAATACCGCAGTGGGTGGACACAGGGCTTTGAGGTCTATGGAGGGGGTAGGGATTTTCGTCTGACTTGGTTTAGCTCTTGGGGGCGCGCTTTTGCCTACGGTTCTTATATCCAAGATTGGTATGCCGCACGCCCCACTTTTTCTGGCAATTACACTAAAAACAGCAGTGGGGGTTATGATAAACACGGTTACCCCATTCTTTTAGGCACGCATGCCCTGCAACTCAACTATTCACGGCATAAATTTCAGTTGGAGGGCTTTTTTTACTTTTCCCCCAAAATTTTTAATGCTCCGGGCTTTAAAGTGGGTTGGGATAGCAACCCCAACTTCTCGGGGCGAGGTTTTCGCTCCCAAACAACCTTGCTCGCCTTTTTCCCCATTTATTATCCATGGATGATTGTCAAATCTGACGGTTCGCCTGCTTACGCCTTTGACACTCCGGCAACGCGCACAGGGCAGAGTTTAGTGATCAAGCAACGCTTCGATTTCAACGAATTTTTTATCGTGGGCACTTTCCTTAAAAATTTTCAAAATCCTAATTTTAAGATTGGGAATATGGGTAACCCTGCCGGGGTGCTCACGGGAGATAATAGTATCTATGCGGGGAACTGGAGCACTTCCATTAAAGCGGATGCGGTAACGGGTAACTTTGGTTATGGAGGGAAACATTTTAAAGACACATTTAACTGGGAAATGCAGTGGCAATGGAGTAGTTCGCCGGTTTCTCATGATGGCCGTGTTACCTTGCTTTTAGGCTATACCTTTAATAAAATCTTAAGCGCGACCGTAACTTTGGCTTATTTTGGTATACACACTAATAAGGGCTATCAAGCTGGTTTAAATGCACCCTGCAAAACTGGCTGTCAAGGCGGGTATCAAGATCGTAGCAGTCTGACTACAAGCCTGGTAGCGACATTTTAGGGATTTCCTAAAAGGACTAGCAAACTAAGAAAAAAAACACGCCTAGCATGCTATTATCACTCAAAGGTAAATGTAGGCGTTGGGTGTGCGCTAACATTCATTCCTCATCATATACAAGGAACGCGCATTGAAAAAAATTACCTTGCTTTCTAAGAGCTTACTAGCAGTGTTAGGAGTGTTGAGCGAAGCAGAAGCCTTAGATTGGCGCAATTTGGAATCCTTTGCTAAGTTTAAAGCAGGGGCCGAGTCCTTTGCCAAAGTGGGCTTTAATAACAAACCTATCAACACGAAAAAAGGGCTTTATCCTACAGAAACCTTTATGACTGTGGTGGCGTATTTGCAACTGGATTTCCCGGAATTACTCTCCAAAAGCGCCACAGCAGCCGGACACCATCTTTCAGGGAGTTTAGGGGGTATGGGCGGGGGCCTAATTTATGATGGCACAAAGCACTTGAAAGACCAAGCTACGGGTTTGCCCTATGGCAGCATGGCTTGGAACTATTTTGGTTATTGGGGGGGGTTAGTCGGGCAAAAGCCATGGGCAAAGTGTTGGTATGGGCTAGGTGGGGGCTCAAAAGCAGACTATGCGGGAATGAGCGCACAGGAACTCCAAACGCTATCAGACTATTCAACAACAAACCCTCCTCCCAAAGGCACCATGAGTGCTCAAGCAGCCTCTAATTGTGTGCAAGGCTATGCCGACAACACGAGAGATTATGTAATTTACAACGCCTATATCGATTACTCCTATAAAGATATTTTTCGCTTTAGAGGGGGGCGTTACGAATCTCCGGCGGACTACATGAGTGGTTACACGCAGGGGTTGGACATGACCTTAAAGCTAGGGCATTTCAAACTTTGGTGGTTTAGTTCCTTTGGTCGTGGTTTTGCTTATAACGAATGGTTGTATAACTTTTATTCGCCAAAAACTTATGTCTTGGCTAATGGTAAAAAAATCAACCCCGGGGTGCACGCCTTTTATGTTACATGGGAATATAAGGGCTTTAGTATTGTGCCTTTCTTCTATTTTTCACCCAATAATGAATACGATCCTAACTTCACTTTCCTATATGACAGCAACCCAAATTTTAAAGGGGTGGGCTGGCGTTCCCAAACAGATATTACCGTGCTCAATCCCTTTTATGCCAAGCGTTTTTGGGACACCTATCAATTTGGCATGCTCTCCAAGAAAAACGCGCATAGCTTGATGATCAAACAACGCTTTGACTTCAATAACTACAACTTTGGGGGCGGGATTTATAAGAGTTTTGGCAACGCTAACTGGATGATTGGCTACCACGGGAACCGCTTAGGCTTTGACTTTTGGACCAATAGCGTTTATGCCAACACCATTAACTCCCTCTCTTACATGATGGATGGGGACGCTTTTACAGGATTTCTTTTTGGAGGGGGTGTGCATGACAGATTTTTGTGGGGTTGTTTGGGGCGACTCACCTATGGGCCACGCGCTAATGAACAAGTTTTTTCTGTGAACTTGGGTTACCAATTCTCCAAACATTTTTATGCCGATATTAAAGTGGAATACTACAATGTGGACATGCACCATGGGTATAAAATAGGCTGGAATGGTCCTTACTTGCCACTTCAATCCGCCACCCAACAAGACAGAAGCCATATTTTTACCGAAATTAAAGTAAGTCTATAGAAGTTTGAATGCTCAAGCGCATTTGCAGGCTGGTTTTTACCGGTAGCGTGTCGTTGTGGGGGTTTGATTATCACTTAAGCGGGGTTGCTGAATCGGTGTCTAAGATCGGTTTTAATCATTCCCCCATCAATTCTTCTAAGGGGATTTACCCTACTGAGAGTTTTGTAACAATCACTATCAAAGCCCAAGTAGATGCCACTTTATGGCAACATCAAGCGCATAAAATCAAAAGTGGACTAGGGGGAGGATTGGGGGGCATTACTTACGATTCAACCCGTTATTTGATCGATCAAAGCACGGGAGAAGTCTATGGTTCTAAAGTATTTTATTACATGGGTCGTTGGTGGGGCTTCTTGGGCAATGCTCCTTGGAAGAGTTCGGCCGTAGAATCTGATCGGCACGCGCGCCCCTATGTGCTTTATAATGCGTATTTGCGTTATGATTATGGAAAGTCCTTTACTCTCATTGCTGGAAGGTATCCAGCTAAAACGACCTTTATGAGCGGGTATACAGAGGGTTTTGAGGTTTCCTATCGTTTTTTAAAGCATTTTCAAGCAAGATGGTTTAGTTCTTTTGGAAGAGCGTTAGCCGTAGGGGAATTTATTAGGGATTGGTATGCCCCCATCACCACCACTAAGAACGGGCAGGCGATTAATTTAGGCGTCCATGCAATCGGCATAGACTACCACACCGATCACTTTGCCTTTTCCCCTCTGCTCTATTTTTCCCCAAATACTTACATCACTCCGGGTTTTAAGTTTCACTATAATAGTAACCCTAAATTTAAGGGGGTGGGTTTTAAATCTTTAACGCAAGTTGTGGTGATCTTCCCTACCTACAGCCCTCATCTTTATGATACCTACTACAGAGGCACGCGTTTAGGTTCATGGGGGGCAAGTATTTATGCCCAACAGCGTTTTGATTACAACGAATTTAACTTTGGGGGCGGGTATTATCAAAATGTTGGCAATGCCAATGCAAAGATTGGCTGGTATGGTGCGCCCATTGGGATTGATTACCGGGACAACAGCGTTTATGGAGGCTTGATAGACAATATGGTTTCGCCCAACGCAGTTACCGGGTTTATTTTTGGGGGTGGGGTGTATAAGAAACTTTATTGGGGTTTGTTAGGAAAACTCACTTTTTCACCCCGAGCCAATGAGCAAACCGCTTCGCTCAATATCGGCTTTAGATGGAGTCGCTTTGTTACAAGTGATGTGCGTCTTGTTTACCATGAAGTGAGCACACATAGAGGTTATCTAGTGGGGAGCAATGCCTACAACCCTAATTTCGCCCCCACTCTTCAAAACCGCAGTTTTCTAATGACCTCTCTTAAGGCCCAATTTTAGGTATCTTTTGGTAACATTCATGAAACTTCAAATCTCTTTGTCTAACTTGTTTATCCGCCTAAAAGGTCTTTTCACTAGGGAATATTTTAGAATGAGAACATCCATTTGAGGAGTTTAGTAATGTATAGGCGTTTCTTAGGTCTTTGGATACTGAGCTGTCTTTTTCTAAAAGCTTTTGACTATAGTTTTTCAGGTCGCTTGGATACTTTCTCTAAAATTGGTTTCAACCATTCGCCCATTAATACTAAGAAAGGCATTTATCCCACAGAGAGTTTTGTAGATGTAGCAGGTTTTGCCCAAATTAAATTAGGTCTATTGCCCAAACACACCACAGATCACAAGCTAAGTTTTAGTTTGGGAGGCGAGATAGCGGGGGTTCCCTACGACTCTACGAAATATTTGAAAGATCAGAATGGTCAACTCATTGGTTCGGATGTCTATAACTTCATCGGGGGTTGGCATGGTTACTTTTTTAACAAGTATTTTGGTCCTGATTATGCTGGGCATGCACAATCTGGCGCATGGAATGCCCGCCCTTATATTTTGGACACGGCTTATATCGATTACGATTATAAGAATATCTTTGGGTTCAAGTTAGGGCGTTATGAGGCCAATATCAACTTTATGAGTGGGTCTAATCAGGGTTGGGAGCTTTACTACCGACCTATAAAAAATCTTAGATTGTGGTGGTGGAGCTCTTTTGGGCGGGGCTTGGCGTTTAACTCTTGGATTTACCAATTCTATGCCGTTGTGCCCTATCTCAAGCCCGGAGGCACTCGTGCTAATGACAACTCATGGATTAACTACGGCTGGCATGGGATCACTGCCACTTACGACTATAAGAATTTAAGTGCAGAGTTCTACTACTACTTTGCCCCTAAAACCTATAACGCTCCGGGTTTCAAATTCACTTATGACACCAATAAAAATTTTCAGCAAGTGGGCTTTCGCTCCCAAACTTTGCTGATGGTAACCGTGCCCATTTATTATTCAGGCTGGTATAACCCTAAAACAGGGCTTTACAGCATTTGGGACAACCCCCAGCACGGCGCGCCCACCGGCAAATACGGCGTAACTTTAAATATCCGCCAAATTTTCCGTTGGAATAAATTTACTTACATTTTGGGACTTTATAATACCTTTGGCAACTCTGATGCTCTATTGGGTAGCCACACCATGCCTATGGGAAATAACACTTCCTATGTGAATAATATTTATGGGATTGTAGCTTATGACTTTTGGGACAATATCGGCTATGATGGTCTAGCTGATGCGCTCAGTAATGCCAACACCACAACCATCTATGGCTCAGTGGGCAGTGTGTATAAAAAGTTTGCTTGGCATATCTTTGGGCGGGTGAGCAATGCCAATAAAGACGCGCAAGGGCACCGGGGGCGTAGCAATGAATATTCAGCTGCGATCAGCTTTGACTACGCTTTCACGCCATCCATTCTTGCCCATATCAAGTTTGAGTATTACGGCGTGCAAATCCATCAGGGGTATAAAGTGGGCTATTTTGGACTTCCAAAATTTAATCAGCCCGGCTATAACGCCAACTACCAAGATCGCAGCCACATGATGACCAATCTCACCCTGAAATTTTAAAAATTTTGATATGATAAAATACCTACAGATAACACTCTTAGCCACTTGTAGGAAATGAAAAACTAAGCCTTTTTTTAAGAAAAAAAATACTAAAATCGATACACTAGATTGGGTGTCAAATCCCCCATTTATTGCATGATAAAAGGAGAATTTTTTAGTATGGAGAAATCAAAGAAGAGTTACACGCGGAGTTCCAGGATGGGACTTGGCAGGCTCATTCCTGCCCTTTTTGCCTCCTCATCTTTGGGGCTGTGCGCTTTAGACGCAATAACCTATGAAGTGCATGGCGACTTGATCAACTTCTCTAAGGTGGGTTTTAATAATAATCCCATCAACCCGGTCAAGGGGCTTTACCCTACCGGAACCTTTGTAGAGCTCACCGGTAAATTAGAAAGCACCATGCATTTGGGCAAGGGTTGGAGTGTGAGCATTGGGGGCGCACTAGGAGGCATGCCCTATGATGGCACCCGTTACGATCGCTATTCTAAAAATCTTATACAGGATGCAGCAAGCACTAAAATAACACAGGGGCAGTATGCAGGAAAGACATATTTGGAGGTGTGGGAGCAGCAAAAAAACTCCTGTGGTGGTAAATGGGGTTGTGGCTCTATTTTAGATGGTGGAAAATATGCCAATACGGGAGTTCCTGGAGGCATTGCTGATCCTAGGGGGATAGGTTATATGTTTATGGGTGAGTGGAATGGCTTGTTTCCTAACTACTACCCCGCTTACGCTTACTCCCCCGGACAATCACGGCCCTATGAAGTTTACAAGGCCAATATTCAGTATAAAAGCGACAAAGTGTGGATGATCTTAGGGCGTTATGACACCACACAAGTTGAAGACATCGACTGGTTCTACCAACTCACGCAGGGTTTTTATGGGCTCTTTAAGCTACACTCTAAAGTCAAACTTCAAGTTTTCAGCTCCTGGGGCCGTGGTATTGCTGATGGGCAATGGATGTTCCCTATCTACCGCGAGAAGCCTTGGGGTGAGCATAAGATCGGCTTGATCTACCAAGTCAATAAGCATTTCTCTATCCACCCCCATGTATGGTTCTCCCCACAGGTGTTCACCGCTCCTGAGGTCAAGTTTCACTACGACACCAACCCTGAATTTGCGGGGAGCGGGTTTAGATCGCAAACTACATTCTATGCCATGTATGTTTACCAGTGGAAAAATGACTATGTTCCGGGTATTGGGCATGTTGGGCGTTATGGGCTAGCGCGCTATAACACCTGGGATACTTGGGGTCTTTACAGTGGGACCTGTAATGTCGTGAATCGCGCGCAAACAGGTAGTTGTGGCTGGGACGGCTATCAAGGACCCGGGGGGGCGACCTTGCTTTTTAAACAACGCTTTGATATCAATAACCACAACACTTCTTTTGGGATTTATCTCAATATCGGTAACCCTAACCCCAACATCGGAACCTATGGTAACCCAGTGGCGATCGATGGTGTGGAACAATGGACTGGAAGTATCTATGGTCTAGGGTTTGCGAGTATCAACAACATCACCGCCGCTGACGCTGTTACAGTGTATTGGAAAGGCGGGGGTGTTTATGGTAACTTTGATTGGGAGCTAGCCGAACGCTTTACCCACGCTCCACGCACCACAGCGCAAGCTCTAGCCTTGTATTTGAATTACCAATTTGGTAAGCATGTAAAGGCAGGAATCAAGCTTGAATGGTTCTATGCTGGTATTAATGCGGGTTACAACCCCGGCGTAGGCTTCTTAAGCAGTTATGGACAACCTTTCAATATGACTACAGGTGTTTTCTCCTCTGACTCTTTTGCGCAAAACTACGCCAATGTGGGCGGTGTTGGCAAGACGGTTTGGCAAGATCGTAGCCACTTGATGACTCATATTAGTTACAGCTTCTAATAAGCCGCCCCGTGCTTAAAAACGGGGCAATTTAGCTATAATCGCCTCACTGATCCAAATCGATTAAGGGCATTCCCATCACACGCAGACTATTTTTTATTTCTTTGGGCTTTTTATGTGCTTTTCTAGGACACGCCGCAGCTTTTGACTTGAGCCTGACGGGCAAACTAAGCTCCTTTACCCAAATTGGGTTTAACAATAAAAAATACCAACCCTCTAAATTCATCTACCCCACCGGTAGCTATACTTCTTTGCTTGCAGAATTAAATGTCAGCATGGATATTTATAAAGGCTTGCGCGCGGAGGTGGGGGCGATGATGGCAGGTTTGCCCTACGACTCCACAAGCCATCAAGGTAATAATATCCAACCCGGGCAAGCCGGAGGGCCGGGAGATTATTACGAACATAGTGGGGGGATCTTCTGGGAATATATTGGCTGGTATGCCGGGCATAGTGGCCAAGATGTGCAAAAACCCCGATACGCGATGGTGCACAACGCCTATTTGAGTTACGACTACAAGGGCATTTTTGGGATCAAGGGCGGGCGTTACGAACTATCTGATTATGACTGGTTCACCTCTTTTAGTCAGGGCGTAGAAGCTTACGCCAAATACAAAGACACAAAATTCCGCATTCTGTATTCAGACGCGCGCGCCTCTGCCTCTAGCGACTGGTTTTGGCCCTATGGGCGTTACTACACCAGTGGCCAGCCTCTCATGATTGCCGAAGTGGCTTATAAAAAAAATCATTGGAAAGTTAACCCCTATTTTTATGCCATCTTTAATAGAATGTATGCCCCCGGGATCAATGTTACTTATGACACTAACCCCAATTTTAGAGATAAGGGCTTTAGATGGGTGGGGACTTTTGTAGGGCTTTTCCCCTTTTTCCCTCCCTCTGGGCGGGGCTATGACATGATCTTATTTGGGCAAGAAAAGATGGGCAAGGCCGCCCAAACTTTAATGTTCCGCTCGCGTTTTTATTACAATAAGTGGCAGTTTGGGGGGAGCATTTATAAGAATATTGGTAATGCCAATGGGGACATTGGCATTTATGGCGACCCACTCGGTTACAATATGTGGACCAACACGATTTACGATGCCGAAATTAACAACATTGTAGGCGCGGACGCGCTCAATGGCTTTTTATATTTTGGCTCACATTACCGGGGGTTTCATTGGAAAGTTTTAGGCCGACTCACAACCTCCCCGCGCGCTGATGAGCAAAGTGTCGCCCTGTTTTTAAGCTACTTTTTGAGCCGTTATAATTTAGAGTTTGATCTCAAGCTTGAGTATTACAACAATATCACCAAAAAGGGCTATTGTTTTGGCTTTGGCTTTGTTGGCACGAATCAATGCGGTTCATGGGACCCTGAAACCAATAACTGGGCCCCCCGCCTGCCCCGCAATATTGACTCCAATCGTAGCCATTTGATGTTCACTCTCACCTATGGGTTTCAACTCTTATAAAAAGCGTTGGTAGAGCAAAACCTCTACCTTATCTTTGACCTCTAAAACGCCCGGGGCAATCAATGCCAGCGCGTGGCAAGCCCCTAAAGCATCGATCGCTCCCGATCCATAACGCCCCCCCCTGTAGGGCACAAAAACCCCTTTTTCAACGCGCCCTAACACTAAATGCAGACGCTCACCCTTGAAATATAAGGGTGTGCTTAAAGGCAATTCTAATAGGGTGCTCTGCGCATTCGATCCGGCAAGCTTTTCTAACATGGGCAAAACAAGGGTTAAACAAGTGAGCATACAGCTCACGGGGTTACCGGGCATACCAAAGACAAAGGTGGGCCTAGGCGTGTTGGCAAAACTTGCTAGCATGATGGGTTTACCGGGCTTGAGATTAACCCCATGGTAGTGGATAGTCGCTCCCTTTTGTAGCAACGCGTCTTTGAAGTAATCCTTATCTCCTACGCTCACCCCCGCACTGCTCACCACAACATCATAATCTTTCCAATTTTCCATCATCTCTTGTTGGGCGTGCAAATCATCTTTAAGCTTGCCGACATGTGTGGCCTCATGCCCATAACTTTTAAGCAAAGAAACAAGCATGGGAGCGTTGCTATCATAAATTTGATGATCTTTAGCCTTTGTGCCCAAAGCGACCACTTCATCTCCACTACTAAAGATCGCAATTTTAAGAGGTTTAAAAACTCTAACATGCGTGATGCCTTGAGAGGCTAGCAGGGCAATCAACCCAGCGTGAATCCTCTGCCCAGCATGGGCAATCAGCTCATCTTTGAGAATATCCTCTCCTTGAAGACGGATATTTGCCCCTTTTTTAAACCCTTGTGCAGGGGCTTGGGCGCGCGTATGATTACAAAAATCCATTGCCTCAAAAGGCACAACTAAATCTACACCCGCAGGCACTAACGCGCCTGTCATAATCTTAGCGCACTGCCCTTTTTGGACTTCTATCCCCTCCACACTTTGCCCGGCATAAATGGTATGAGCGATCTCTAAGGGTTTGCCCAAATCCTCACATTTGAGCGCAAAGCCATCCATCGCCGAATTTGTGGCTTTGGGCAGGGGTTCTAGTGCGGCCACACTTTGGGCCAGCACTCTATTTAAGCTAGATTCTAAGGGGATTTCCTCTTGTTGGGGTGTGCCTTTGACTAAATCCAAACTCAAGGCAAGCGCCACATTAAAACTTTTAGCAGACATAGGACTCCTTTAAAATAAAGTAGAGAGGGTTTGAAAAGCTTGTAACAGCGTGTCTTTAAAGCGGTGCATCATTGAGCCCAAAATCATGATTAGTCCCATAAGCGCGATAGCAATTTTCAAAGGAAAACCGATCGCCAATAGATTAAATTGAGGGTGGGTTTTCATAATCATCCCAAAAACCACATCGCTTAACATAATGATCGCCAAAATGGGAAAAGCCATGCTAAAACCGATACTAAACAAATACGCAAAGGCTTTAACGCTAGCCTTGACTACATCCGCAGAAAAAACAAAACTCCCCAGAGGCACTTTAGCTAAACTATGTTGCACCCATAAAATAATAAAGTGGTGTATGGAGGTTTGGAGCATAATTAAAATGGCTAGGAGTAAGACCACCTGCCCTACAATCGCCTTTTGCGCGCCTGAGATGGGATCGTAGGCACTAGCCATCGTCAAACCCATAGAAAAGCTAATGGTGTCTGTAGCAAAGGCAAGGGTGCTAAAAACAAGGTGTAGGAAAAATGAGGCGCACAGTCCTAAGAGCAATTCTGAAAGCAGGGCGATCAAAAAACCCTCCGTGTTCAAATGCAGGGGCGCGTGGGGAATGGTGGGGTAAAAAACCAAAGTTAGAAAAAATCCCAACGCACCCCGCACAGAGAGGGGCACAAGGTTATTATCAAAAAAAGGAAAAAAAGCTAATACCCCAGCAATGCGCACAAAGAGAAGCCAAAACCCTGTGATATTCTGACCCTGCATCCACACTAACCAATCAAGCATGGCGTATTATAGCGCGGAATGCTAGAGTTTAACTAATCGCTTGTAGCTCTAAAAGGGCGTTTTTGGGGTCTTGGTGGTTAAAAAGATAACTCCCCACCACGAGTAAATTGGCCCCACAAGAAGCTAAAAGGGACGCATTTTGGAGATTAATACCCCCATCTACCTCAAGCACACCTTGATAGTTGGGAAAACGCTTTTTGAAAGCTTGGAGTTTATCCAATACGAGGGGTAAAAATTTTTGCCCTCCAAATCCCGGATTAACACTCATCAAGAGCACTAAATCTAAATCTTGAATGATGTAGTCCAAACCCTCTAGGGAAGTGGCTGGATTAAGACTTAAGCCTGCCTTGATTCCCAAACTCTTGATGTAATGCACGCTTCTGTGCAAATGTGGGGTATTTTCTATGTGCAGAGTGATAAAAGCAGGCTGTAAATCTTTGTAGAGATCGATAAAAAAGAGGGGATTTTCTACCATTAAATGCACATCTAAGGGCGTATTATAATATTGTTTTAAATTTTTGAGCACACATGGCCCAAAAGTGAGATTGGGCACAAAATGCCCATCCATCACATCAATATGAAAAAAATCGGCTTGTTGCAGGGGGTGTAAACTCTCTTGGAGGCGCATAAAATCCGCGCTTAGAAGACTGGGGGCGATTTGCATTAAAAACCTTGAAGGCTGGTGGATTCTGTAGGACTTGAACCTACGACCAATCGGTTATGAGCCGAGTGCTCTAACCAGCTGAGCTAAGAATCCCCTTTTTTTAGAATGCGCAGGATTATAACCAAAACCAAATTTAAATGCAAGTAGATGCTCAAAGACTCCAAAAAGCGCGATGAAAGTGATAAAACTACTTCCCCCATAGCTAAACAAAGGCAGGGGCAACCCTACCACAGGGGCTAACCCTAAAGTCATCGCCACATTGACACTCGCATAGACAAAAATAAGAATGGCAATCCCAGCGGTAACTGCCTGCAAAAAATGATCTCTAGGATCGCTTGAAAAATAAGAGAGGAAATGCATCACAAAGAACATATAAAAACTCAAAAGCACAAAAGCCCCCAAAAAGCCAAACCTCTCTACAAAATAAGCAAAGATAAAATCACTCGTAGCAATGGGGAGAAATTTAAGCTTTGCCTGCGTGGATTCCTCTTGAGATTTTCCCAAGAACCCTCCCGATCCAATGGCGATAATGGATTGACGCACATGGTAATTAGGCTTTTCGGCGATGAAGTCATGGATGCGTTTTTTTTGGTAATCATGCAAAGAGCTATAAATGAGGGGGGAGGCGATCGCCCCTGCCAAAATGATCGTAAGCCAAATTTTGATATGCACCCCCACCAAGAAAAGCACCCCAAAACCCATGATCAAAATCACTAAGGCTGTGCCCAAATCCGGCTGCTTTAAAATGAGTAGGCAAGGAAGTCCAATATATAAGCTAAATTTACCAAAAGCCTTCCATCCATAACCTCCATTAGGAGGCGGATTGCTGCGGATCAAATGGGCCAGTAACAGCAAGATAGCGATCTTAACCGGTTCGCTAGGTTGTATGGAAATAGAAGTGTCTGGAATGGTCAACCAGCGTTGCGCGCCTAGTTTGCTCGTGCCTGCAAAATTGACCAACAGCAACAAAAGAATACAAAACCAATAGAGGAAATGGAAACTCCGATCCAAACGCCTAAAGGGAATAAAAAAGACAGACCAAAAGACCACAAAACCAATCCCAAAATAAAACGCCTGCTTAAGACTTAAAGTAGAATTAGCCTCATAGATTAAAAAGAAGGAAACCCCCATAAGGGGGAGCAGAAAGAATAATAACAGGAAATCAAAGTGGATAACAATACGGCGATCGAACATGGTTTGCATGCCATTAGAATAGCATAAAATTGATTTTTAGGAGATTGTTTAACGCGCAAACAGAAGACTGCCTATGCGCACTAAATTTGCCCCATAGGCAATAGCGAGTTCAAAATCCCCACTCATGCCCATGGAGAGAACTTTCGCATCAGGGAGTTTGTCAAAAAGATTTTTTGCTTGGCTAAAGACTTTCTCATTTTGGGCTTCCATGCCTCCTAGTGGACCTATCACCATCAAACCTTGTAAAGAAATTTTAGGGCAAGTTTCTTGGATTTGAGCATAAATTTCTAGGGCGCGTTCTGCAGAAACGCCACTCTTTTGTGTTTCACCGGCAATATTCACCTGCAATAAAGCTTTTAGAGGTTCTTTGGCCCGAGTATTGATGGCTTGCGCCAATTCTAAAGAGTGCAAACTATGCAATAAAGCGGGCTTTAATTCTAAAAGTTTATTGATTTTATTGTGTTGCAGAGGACCTAACATGTGCCACTCTAGGGGTAGATTTTCTAAAGTTGTGCTCTTGTGTTGCAACTCTTGGATATAGTTCTCCCCAAAAGCTCTTTGTCCACAAGCATACAGCCCTTGCACTTGCTCAATTGTGGCGTTTTTAGACACGGCGATTAATTGCACGATGTGATGACGGCTGTAGGCTAGGCGGGCTTTTTCTATGCATTGCAATAAATTTTCAAGGCGTTTTTTAAGTTCCATTTTCACCTTTCGGGGAGTTATAGATATGGTATTTATGATAGAGTGGGTCGCTCAAGGGAGGGATAAGTCCTTTTGTGGCCAGCTCCTCAAGCACGCTGAGGGTGCAATCAGTCTCTTTAGGCCATTCTCTTAAATGTCCCTCTAGCGCGCCTTTATCGGTCGCATCGATGCAAATTAAGGGAGGGTCTAGCCAAATATCCCTACTTGCATCTATATTATTGACAATGCGCCATACAAGCATATAGGGATTATTGAGATCGTTTTTAGAGCTATCCACAAAGATTAAAGCACTGATATGGGGGGCTAAGACTTGCAGATCTTTAAAAAGAGGAACAAGGGGGACGCTTTTGGCCACGCTCACTATCGCCATAGGGTTTTTGCTCTCAAGTCCGTATTGTTGCAAATTTTGCACTTGGGGAAGCAAGTCTTTGAGGCGTTTTAAAAGTTCAGGGCTCTCTAAGGGAATTTTAGGATGTGGGCTAGGCTCTAGGGCGACTAAACCCAACTTACCCCCAAAGGCGTAGTTTGGACTAGCGTGATCGAGCGCATCGCACACACCTTGAGAAAGCAGGCTTTGACTCAAATCCAAGTGATCTAAAATATGGGTAAAAATCGCAGGGTAATCGGTGAGTTTTGGCGCATTAGGACCAACAAAAATAGCATGTTTGACAAAACTCATCTGCCCCGTGCCCCAAAAATGGTGCATAATTTGGTGGGCATGTCCAGGGTAGCTTGGGTTGATTTGGGCTAGAATTAAATTATGAAAGACTCCATTTTCAGGCATGTGATAATCCATAAGTCCATGCGCACTCTTTTTGAGCAAGGGCAAAAACAGCCTCTCAGTGAAATAGCCCATGTATTTATCCTCTAAGGGGGGCTTGCCCACGATGGTAGCTAGATAAATAGGATTTGGCTTAAGGCTGATCGCGCTCACTTCTAGCACGGGATAGGGCTCTTTGGGGGTGTAAAAACCCGTGTGATCCCCAAAGGGACCCTCAATCTCTAAATGACTCGTATCTACCCATCCTTCTAAGATAATATCTGCATCTATAGGCACACATAGCGGATTGCTCACACATGGGGCGAGTGTGGCCCGTTTGCCCCTAATCAAACCATAGAGAGCTAACTCAAAAACCCCATAAGGTAAGGGTGCTTGCCCACACCAAGTATAGAGCGCGTCCCCACCAATAGCTACACTCACGGGCATCTTTACCCCAGCTTTTTTATAGGCGTGGAAAAAATGGTTCGCATCTTTGTGGATTTGCCAGTGCAACCCTAAGCGGTTTTTGCCATGCACTTGTAAGCGATAAAGTCCTAGATTGTGGTGTTTATTGTCTAGACTTTTGGTGTAAATTTGTCCCATCGTGATGAAGGGGGCAGCGTCATCTTGCCAAGTGGTTAAAATAGGCAATTTATTTAAATCCACTTGATCGCCCCTAAAAATCTCTCTTGGTGGAGGGTTCTTGCAAATTTTAGGCAAACTAAAACGCAAATTGCAAAGATTTTTGACCAAGCAGATAAAATTTTTCAAGTTCTTAGGCTTTTGTAGATTTAATAGATTCTCTAGTTGTGCTTGACAACTTGTAATGGGGCGGTTGATGATAAACTCTAGGCGATCTTGTGAGCCAAAGAGATTCATTAAGATGGGAATATCTAAGAGCGTGCCGCCTCTTTTGGGTTGTGTGAATAATAAAGCCTGCCCCCCTTTGGGCTTTTTTGCCTCAATGTAAGCAATATGAGGGATTTCTAAATAAATGTCTAGGGGCGTGTCTACTACACGCAAAACCCCTCGCTCTTTAAGTTTTTCAACGAGTTCTTGCAATTAGATGGAAACCAAGGACACGCCTAGACAATGAGGGACTTCTTGCAGGTCGTGTAAAATTGCCGAGTTAATGGGGGTATCAACCAAAATCACAGCTAGGGCTTCTTTTTTGGCATTACGCCCTAATCTAAAGTCAGCAATATTGATGCCGTGCTTGGCTAGGGTGTGCCCGACATTACCGATCACACCGGGTTTGTCGGTGTTTTTAAATAGAATCATCGTGCCTTGGGGTTGAATATCCATTTCAAAACCATCGATATTGGTGATTTTTAAAATATCCTCGCTAAAGACGGTTGCACTGATATGTGTGCTGTAATCTGGCGCGCTGAGTTGCAAGGTGATGAGGTTTGTATAGGGGGTCGCGTTCTCTAGGGTTTTAGTGCTTAAATGAATTTGGCGCTCTTTGGCAATAAAGGGGGCATTGACATAATTGATCTTATCTCCGAGTGTGGGTTTTAACAACCCCATGAGCGCAAAGGTAAGTAAAGAATTGCCGTATTCGCAAATAGAACCGGCCAAGGTGAGTTCTAGCGCGCTCCACGCTCCCTTATGCACTTGGGCGCAAAAGAAACCAAGCTGTTGGGCGAGTTGTAAATAGGGTTTGGCGTAGGGAGCAATATCATCCTGTATGGGGATATTTAAGGCGTTGGGGTAGCTACTTCCTTTAAGAGCTTGGATTGTTGCTTGGACGGCTTGTAGGGCGATTTGCTCTTGGGATTCTAAAGTATTCGCCCCAATATGTGGGGTAACATAGACATTCTCTAAATCTAAAAGAGGATTACTGGTGCCCGGTTCTTTGCTAAAAACATCTAAACCTAACCAACGCACTTTTTGAGATTTTAGAGCTTCATAGAGAGCTTCTTCATTGTAAAGCCCCCCTCTAGCGCAGTTGATTAAAATCACTCCCTCTTTCATTTGAGCGATTTGTTCTTTATCAATGATATCAATGGTCTCTTTATTTTTAGGTGTGTGGATGGTGATAATGTCGCAATCTAAAATATCTTTAAAATCCTTAGTATAGCGCACACCCAAGTCCGTAGCTTTAGATTTGGGAATATAGGGATCATAAGCGCAAACCTCCATACCAAAGGCAAGAGCTCTAACTCCAACTCTTGAGCCAATATTGCCAAAGCCAATAATTCCTAGCTTCTTGCCAAAAAGTTCTGTGCCATACCAATCCTCCCGCCTCCAAAGCCTGTCTTGCTTGAGTTGTTTGTTTGCCCCGGGAAAACGACGCACAGCGTTTAACATGTGTGCCATAGTGAGCTCCACAGCAGCTATGGTGTTAGCTGTAGGAACATTCATCACTACAATACCTTTTTGTGAGCAATAAGGCACATCAACATTATCCACCCCAACTCCTGCACGCACGATGGCCTTAAGTTTTGTGGCATGGGTTAGTAAGTGGGCATTTACTGGGGTCATGCTCCTTGTGATGAGAGCATCGACTTCTTTGATGGCTTGAGGCAGGGTGGATTTTTCGGCACTTGAGAGGTCTAAGACCTCTAAATCTGCCTGTTGGTGCAACAGATCTAGGCCTCGTTGGTGTATGGGATCACAAATGGCAATTTTGGGCATAGGTATCCTTAATCAAGTTTATAGGGAATTTTGTAGTAACTAAGATCATTGAGGAGGGCTTGGCGTATAGGGGTTCTGGGAAGATAGATAATAAGAGTTGTGGCCCGCCCTTTTGTGTCTGTAGCAAAATCAATATGTCTAGTTTTAAGAATTTCATTCAAACAAAAAAGCTGGTAGCTGTCCAAATTTTGCACGCGTAATTTTTGTACAGGGGGATGGCTACGAAACTCCAAAGTAAAACGGCTCTGAAAAGTGGGGTAATTAAAATCCGTAGCCTCCTCTAACTTATCAACTTGAGAGCTTGGAGGGTTTGAAGAAGTTGGTGGCATCAGATCGGAATCGATTCGATCAAGAATTTGTGTTTGAGGAGGAGCAGACTTGAGATGATTAACATAAATCTTACGCCCAATGTCTACCACCACCAAGAGCACCACCCCCAACACGGCAAGAAAAACCACAAACCTGAAGTATTGCTTCTTCATCACCTACACACTAGAATTTTCCGCTAAGTTTATCTCCTAATGTCATTCTCCCTCCAGTGGCATTGAAGGCTTGCAATTGTTCGCGCTCGCGCTTGTGTTCCAAGCGGCGCACAGAAGCGCGCACTCTATTTGTAGCCTTGTCAACGGAGATCAGAACACTACTCACATCCTGTCCCATTTGTATCTCTTCTTTTTTCAGTGGGCCTAGATCTTCAGTCTTAATGAGCACATCAATTCCATCCACTTGCACAAAAATTCCAAAATCTTTAATGCTCACCACACTACCCTGGATCGTATCACCAACCTTGTATTGTCTGTTAAAAATTTCCACAGGCGAGGGTTGTTTAGATTTAGTTTCCAAAGAGATTTTCTCATCCTCTTTATTGATGCGAGCAATCTTAGCTTGCACGGTATCGCCTACTTTGAAATGATCCACGCATTTTTTATCCGCCTCCCAAAACGCATCTTTGTTGTGCAGAAGACCATCCACGCCCCCCAAGTTTACAAAGGCTCCAAAATCTGTAAGGCTCACCACTTTGCCCTCAACAAGGTCCCCAACCCGATGCTTGGACACAAACTCGTTAAAAGGCTTATCAGAAAGCTGTTTGAGCGAAACTCTAAGACGGCGGTTTTTACTGTCAATTTCAATGATTTTGACATCAATTTCTTGATCTACAGAGAGATAATCCCCGGGGTGCTTGACATCTTTATTCCAAGAAATTTCAGAGATATGTAAAAAGCCCTCAATATCATTCCCAATGTCCACAAACACGCCGTAATTTTCAATACTGCTCACCACAACTTTAATGGCGTAACCGACTTTTAACTTGGTTTGGATCTCCTCCCAAGGATCTTCCATTGTGGCCTTGATAGAAAGAGAGAGGCGTTTTTTCTCCGGGTCATAAGCGATAGCTTTTACTTGCACCTCATCGCCTTCTCTGAAATGTTTGGCGGGGTTGGTTGAGCCTCTATGAGTGATCTCGCTGTAGTGCACCAAGCCCTCCACTCCATTGACCTCTACAAAAATCCCAAAGCCTGTTACGCTTTTCACAACACCGGTGTGAACAGCTTGGGACTCCATGAGTTTTTGTGCGCCTTCATGCTGTTGTTTATCATGAACATCAAAAAAACGCTTTCTAGAAACCACGATAGAACCAACTTCAGGATCAACATTGGTTACACAAGTCCGAATATGCTTGCCAATGGGTTTACTATCACGGCGTAGAGAAGATTGAGATTTAGGCAAAATATACTCCGCCCCTTCTTTATCAGCAAGAATATAATTTCCTCTATTCTCACGCACCACCTTACCTTCAATGACCTTATCTTTATAATCCTGACCCAGTTGCGCGATTTTAGCCTGCACTCTCTCAAAAACTAACGCGCGCTTGTAGGACACATGAGGTCTCTCGCCTCTTTGAGAAACATAGACGCGGATAGGGCTATTTACACCAAAGAGAAGTCTACCCTCAGTGTCTCTAATCTCCTCTAAAGCAAGCCGTCCTTCTGTCTTGCCCCCAACACTGACCATCGCATAATTTTCAGCCTCATTAATGGAAACAACCATGCCCTCTTTGAGCGCACCTTTGAGTTCTGCTTCGCTCTCTTCATGCATGTAGGCATCCATGTATCTTTTAAATTCTTCAGATTCGCTACTCCCCAAAGATCCTAACTCTTCCATACCAACCTTTTCAAAAATAACATTCAGTCCATTATAGCCTTTTTTCCTTATAATTGGCGATCATTGATGGAAAGGCACTAGCATGGATACACCTTTGGTATTCAAGAAAACTTATTTTTCTTCTGTCGCACTTGTGATCACCACCTATAACCAAGAAGCGCGCTTATCCATGGTGTTAGATTCCGTGCTCCATTTGACATGTTTACCCAATGAGGTGTTGATTGCTGATGATGGTAGCACAGAATCGACCCGATCTTTAGTTCAAAACTACCAACCTCTCTTCCAAGAAAAATCTTTGCCCCTAAAACATATTTGGCAAGAGGATTTGGGCTTTAGGGCGGCCAAGAGTCGCAATAATGCGATTAAAGAGGCGCACTCAGAATATATCATTATTGTTGACACAGATATGATTCTCTCTCCTATGTTTATTTACGATCATCTCTATTTTGCGCGCCCTAAACTTTTACTGCAAGGCACTCGAATCACGCTCAATGCCCAAGAGAGTGCTTTTTTGCTTGAGAACATGAATTTTAGGCTAGCTTATAACAAGCGTTCATGGAAAAATTTCCGCTCACTTTTGTTTGCTAGGCTGGTCGCTTGCCGAACATACCAACGCAAATTGTTGGATAAGGCTAAAATTTGGCGCGATGGGATTAAATGGGTAAGAAGCGCAAACATGAGTTTTAGCAAGGCAGATTTTGATGCCATAGAAGGTTTCCATGAGGGGTTTATCGGTTGGGGTGGTGAAGACAGCGAGTTTGTAACGCGTTTTCTCTTTAATGGCGGAGAAGCTAAAAAGTTACGCTTTAGCGCGCTAGCCTATCATATCCACCACCAAGAAAACAGCCGCCATAACGCCCATGCTAACCACATCCTCCATACAAAAACTCTGCTAGGCAAAAAGATTAGTTGGAAAGACCCCCCTGTTTAAAAATCGATCTTATTGGAATTAACATCTGCTGTGCCCGCTCCTACACCTTGTTGGTAATTTCTAAGTTGCTTGAATGCCTGCGCCTTGATGCGCTCAATAGCTGCGCTACGGCTAGATTGATCGGCACTGAGCAATTTCGAGTAAATGATATTGCCCTGACAATTTTTAATTTTAAGATTAAGCCCAATGTGGAACTGCCCGTTAGAACTGCTCTGATAAATCTTGTTTTCAATGCTATAAAGACCGGGTCCATCATCTTGTTGGACAAAGCGAGCGTATTGCCCTGTGAGCGCATCGGCAATCTCTTCATCAGAACCAGGAGCGTAGATGATACGCGCCTTTGGGTGAGGACTATTCTCTTTGAGAAGATTTTGATAGGGAGTTAAAGAGGCGACATTGCGGCCATAAGCATTCAGCAACTCTTGCAAGGGTAGAGCCTTATTGACACCCACTACAAGTTTTTGCATCTCTTTGAGGAAAATACCTCTACAACCTTCTAGGGGGTGCAATGCGCTCAGATTATTATACAAATTGTTGTAACGCTTTGCCAAAGTGTCTAAAAACATATTCTTCTCAAGTTTTAAGCGGGTGTAACAAATGTTCTGCGCGCATTCTTGTTTGTCTACCTTAACATTGACAAATTTGATCGAATCGACAACTAGGTTGATATTTTGAGAAGAACGCTTATCAAGAGTCTTGTTCACACGAGTTGTTTGACTACTTGTTGTCGAAGAAACACTTACGACAATACTGCTTGCCAGATCATTAAGAGCTCGTTCTTTGGCTGCCTGTTTGGTCTCGCCTGAGCCATATCCATAAAAATATGCTGAGGGGTTGCCATTAAAATTTTGATACCAAGCTGGAGGTGTAGCTCCAAGCAAGAGAGGGGCAAACACTAAGGCAAGGCGCATGCTTTTAGTCAACATAAAAACTCCTTTTTGGTGGATTCTAACATAATTCTTTACCAAAGTGCCCTGACAATGTTATTGTAGTAGAAACTGCGGATATAGAGGATATTGTGCTTGTTGGAGCAAAGCGTGTTGGGTGGAAGTGGGGTATTGGGGTGGCAAAATTGAAAAGTGAATTTGAAGAGGCTTTGCCCCTGAGATCGAATATCTACTTGTCGCTTGGCAACATTGTTGGTGCGTGCGAAGTAAATTCTACGGGGAAACACGCTAGGCATTCTAATATCTGCTGAAGTGCTCGCCTCAGCATAGATAGAAGAAAAAAGACCGCCCAAAACGCCCAAAAATTGGTTAGAAACGGCTTCTAAGCCCACTTTTAACACTGCTGAGGTGATCGCACGAGTGAGCACATAGGGGAGCTGTTTTTTAAACTCGCTTCCAATCAACCCATCCAGCATCACTAATTGTTCAAATCTTTTATGGTGTCTTCCTGCTTGCAAATCAAAACTAGGGTGAAAATCTACTCCATCTACAAGTTGTGGCAATGCTAAACTTACGGCATAAATCCCATCTGGGAGAGGGACAGGGAGACTAATTTTAAATTCTTGTTTGCTAGCTTGTTTTCCATCCTCAATAAAAATCCAGGTGAACTTTTGCTTAGTGGGGTCTTGAAAAAATAAGACATCCTCACCTATCGTGATGGAATGACTCATCCCATAGGCTTCTTTGAGATAATCAATCCCCTTAGAAGGGTCGTTATCCAATGAAAAGAATAATCCTGAGAGATACGACACGGCAGGGTTAATCAAATTATTATAAGCGGTAAAGCGATCCAAGTTCGAATAATTTTCGCTCAACACCTCGTTAACTTTGGATTCTGAAGTGCCTTCACTCAATTTTGAAGAACCTTCATGGCGCATTTTTTCTACGGCTTTTTCGATCTGCTTGTGGTAGAACTCTTTAGCGCGCCTTTGCCTATCATTGGCGCGGTTAAATTCTACGCGCGCGTCTTTTTTATCCTGTAGCAAGAGGTAATCGATGGCCTTATAATAATTCATCAACACGCTCTCATAAATACTTCCAGTATAGGTTTTAACATTGTCATTGACCAATACTGCTCCCACATTTCCCATAGATTTTGTAAAGAGATTGATGTAGCGGTTGAATTGATCTTCAGCTGAATTAAGCGCTTTGATGGAGTTTTGATATTGCCCTAGCATCAGCGCGCTCACGCCTCTTTGTAAATCCCATAAAGACCCGTCTTTGCGATCCTCACGACTCATCTTGCTAGCAAAATCGTAGGCATTCTGCATGCTCAAAGGGGTGTAATAGGCCTTAGTAAAATATTCAAACTCCGATCGATGACCTGTACAACCTATAGATAAGAAAATGGCAAAAAACAAGTATAAAAAATGCAACGATCTCACAAAATCTCCTCAATATCATTTTATCAGAATGTAAGAAAAAATCCACTAAAGTTAGGAAGCCTCTTCTTAGACCTATGCAATGAGATGTTAGGACAACGCTTCAGGGTGGGAACACAGCAGAGTAGCCTAGCTTCTTATGTGCCTTAGTCATCTGAGGAGGGGCGATCCTCTTTAAACTTTATGAGAAGTTGCATGCGGTTAGTATTTATGGGAACTCCCCCCTTTGCCCAGATTGTCTTGTCTCACTTGTTAGATGAAAAATTTGAAATTCTTGCCCTTTTCACACAACCTAGTAAGCCTTTTGGCCGTCAAAAGGAGCTCAAACACGCCGCTACTAAGGAGTTTTTACAGAGCGTGCGCCCTGACATCCCCATATTCGAACCTAAAAAATTAGACGACTCCACATGGCACACTCTGCATACTCTTAAGCCGGATGCTATTATTGTGGTGGCTTATGGCAAAATTTTGCCCCAATCTTTCCTTGATCTAGCTCCATGCCTAAATTTACACGGATCACTTTTACCCCAATTCAGAGGCGCATCGCCCATGCAAGAGATGATTTTAAACGACTTGCCCACCTTTGGAGTGAGCGTGATTAAAATGAGCTCCCAAATGGATGCAGGGGATATTTTAGGCTCGGCATGCTTGCACAGAGATCGCTATGTCAATGTTCAAGAGCTAGGGGCGATGCTAGCCCCTTTGGGAGCTAAATTGCTAGCTGATATTTTGCGCCGCCCTCTAAAACCCATTCCTCAAGATCATAGCCAAGCTACCTATTGCACCAAAATCACCAAACAGGCAGGCTTAGTTGACTTCACAAGCGCGAAAAGGGTTTTTTTAAAATCTTTGGCCTATTACCCATGGCCGGGGATTTTTCTAGCCAGTGGTCTTAAGTTATTAGATGTAGAACTTATAGAAACAGAAAAAGTCCACACACCGGGCCATATTCTAGCTCTTGAGGGAGAAGCTGTGTTTGTGGGTTGCGCTCAAGGCACATTAAAGATTGCAAGTTTGCAAGCACCCGGAAAGGCGCGTTTGAGCGCTAAAACCTATTTGAGCGGGAAGCGTCTAAAACCCGGAGCTATTCTCAATTGATGCAAATTGTAACTTTTGAAACCCTCCCTTCTACCCAACTCTACCTAGTAGAACAAGTTAAATGCAGACTTGTGGACTTGCCCTTATGTGTGGTGGCTGAAAAACAAAGTGCTGGAGTGGGTAGTCGGGGCTGTGCATGGGATTCTGTGCAAGAGGGCTTAACCTTCTCTTTTGCAATCGCTTTGAGTGCGCTTGCTAGGGATGTGCCTAGACAAAGTTGGAGTGTGTATTTTGGATTTCTCTTTAAGCAAAGTTTACAAACTTTAGGTCAGGAAGTGTGGCTCAAATGGCCCAACGATCTTTACAAGGGGACATGCAAAGTAGGAGGCATTATGACTCAAATCGTGCATGAAAACTTGATTTGTGGGATCGGTCTTAACTTGCAAGATGCTCATTATGGCGCATTGGGAGCTTTAGATAAAAGGCCGCTTTTGGAAGTGTTTTTAGCGCAAGTGGAGGCGCGTTTAAAATGGCAAGAGGTTATTCAGGCCTATCGCTCAGAATTTAGTGCGCACCATCGGGGGCATTACTTCCATCATAATGGCATCAAAGTATTTTTGGATCAAGCTCGAATATTGGAGGATGGAGGACTGCAAATTGGAGATAGGGTTTACTATGAGGCTAGGTGATTTAAGCAAAGCTTTGTTAAGATAGCGATTTTTAAGGGAGGCGTATGGATATTTCCATCAATATATATTTGATGTCGGTTGTTTTTGTGAGCTTCTTGGTCCTTATGTGGCTCTCTCATGTGTGGGTTTATAAGCCCATCCTTGCCAATATGGATGCGCGCAAAAAAGCTATGGAGCAAGATAGCTCTTTTGTCGATCAGACAAATCGCGAGATTGTTGTTCTGCAAGAGGAAGCTAAAATACAACTCAAGCAAGCCCGCGCTCAGGCGCATGAGATTCTCCAAGTGGCCTTGCACAAAGCTAAAAGCGACTATGAAAATGTCGTTGCCCAAAAAGAAGAAGCATTGAATAAAGAGCTAGAGGTCTTCATCCAAAACTTAAAGGATAGTAAAAGTGATCTTGCTCTAGAATTGTCTCAAAACTTGCCACTCCTAGAGGCATCTTTAAAGCAAAAAATAACTCAAATTTAGGATGGTCTGATGCGGTTACTCTTATTTGGTTTTTTGTTTGCAGGGGTGTGTTGGGGATCTGAAGCGCATGGGGTCGCACATACAGATATCGTGCTTAGGAGCGTTAATTTTCTCTTATTTGTGGGGATAGTGTGGTATGCCATTAGCACTCCATTAAAACGCGTGTTAGAAGATAGGCGCGCAAAAATCGCTAATAATCTTAGTATTCTGCAAGAACAGCTCCAGGCAATTAAAAGTGAGAAAGAAAATGCGCTTAAAGCTTTAGAAGTGGCCAAACAGGAAGCTAGCCAAATTGTTTCTAACGCCAAACAGGAAGCTTTTTTACTGGCCCAAAAATACGAGCAACAATCTAAGAGTGTGATTGAAAAATTACTCAAAGACCAACAGGATAAGAAGGATAAAGAGACTTTAAAAATCCAGCAAGCCGTTATAGACGAAATGCTTGACAAACTTTTTGCCTCCGATCAAGTTAACTTCGAAACTCCCACCTATATACATCTTTTAGAAAAGGCTGCAGGATGAATCTTGTTGCTAAGAAATATGCGCGCGCGCTCAGAGAGAGTTTTACGGGCAATTTAGAACACCTTCTTGAAGTTCTGGGAAGCTTGAAATCTCTCTATACCTGTGCTGATTTTGTAGAATTTTTGGAATCTCCCTATTATCCCAACAGCTATAAACAAGCCTTTTTATGCGAGAGATTGGAGGATAAAGATGAGCGTTTGGTGCGTTTTTTAGAACTTCTTGGCGAACACAAACGCTTAATGATTATCCCTGATATTTATCAAGAACTTTATGCATGGACGCAACACCAACGCAATGTTTATAAAGGTTACCTTTATTGTGATCAAGCAGTAGAAAAGCTAGAAGTTTTAGAAAAACAAGTGGCCAAACATCTGAATATCACCCTAGAGCTAGAAAGCGTGTTAGTCCAGCACGAAGGCATTAAATTAGAGATTCCGGATTTGGGTGTAGAAGTGGCTTTCTGCAAAGAGCGTTTTTTTCATCAACTCAAACACCACATTATGGAAGCGATTTAAT
Source organism: Helicobacter felis ATCC 49179 (assembly GCF_000200595.1). Lineage (NCBI taxonomy): Bacteria > Pseudomonadati > Campylobacterota > Epsilonproteobacteria > Campylobacterales > Helicobacteraceae > Helicobacter > Helicobacter felis. Next base: position 1,442,743 of record NC_014810.2, read on the forward strand.
ATTATAAGGAGAGCGCGTGTTAAAATTAAAGCCTGAAGAGATTAGCAATATTATCAAAGAGAGAATTGAAAATTTTACTCCCGACATCAACATTACTCAGGTTGGTCGAGTGGTTGCTTATGCCGATGGTGTGGCTAAGGTTTACGGACTAAAAGATGTCATGTCTTATGAGGTTGTGGAGTTTGAGACCGGCGATAAAGGTTTGGCCTCCAACTTAGAAGAGGGCAGTATTGGGGTGATTGTTCTTGGAGCGGGCAAGAATATCAAAGAGGGCACTTCAGTTAAACGCACCAAACAACTTATGAAAGTGCCAGTGGGCGATGCCGTGATGGGGCGCGTGATCAATACTTTAGGTGAACCCATCGATGGCAAGGGAGCGATTCGAGCCGATGAATTTAGATTTGTAGAACAAAAGGCTCCCGGGATTATGGATCGTAAATCCGTGCATGAACCCTTGCAGACCGGTATTAAGGCCATCGATGCGCTTGTCCCTATTGGCCGTGGGCAAAGAGAGTTGATTATTGGAGATAAGCAAACAGGTAAAACCACTGTGGCGATTGACACCATTATCAATCAAAAAGGCCAAGATGTCATCTGTATTTATGTCGCCATTGGACAAAAGGAATCTACTGTAGCGCAAGTGGTGCGCAAACTAGAGGAATATGGCGCAATGGAATATAGCGTGGTTGTTAATGCTCCTGCTTCTACTTCTCCTGCAATGCAATATCTTGCCCCCTATGCTGGTGTAACTATTGGGGAGTATTTCCGCGATCATGGTCGTCATGCCCTCATTATTTACGATGATTTGAGCAAGCATGCGGTCGCTTATCGGGAAATTTCTCTAATTTTAAGACGACCTCCGGGACGCGAAGCTTTTCCCGGAGATGTGTTTTATATCCACTCAAGATTGCTAGAGCGCGCCGCAAAAATGAGCGATGAAAAGGGTGCAGGCTCCCTAACCGCTCTACCCATCATTGAAACCCAAGCGGGCGATGTTTCTGCCTACATCCCTACTAATGTGATCTCTATTACAGATGGGCAGATTTTTTTAGAAACAGACTTATTTTATTCAGGTATTCGCCCAGCTATCAATGTGGGTCTGTCTGTTTCTAGGGTGGGCGGGGCGGCCCAGATCAAGGGCACAAAACAAGTTGCCGGCACTTTGCGCCTAGACTTGGCTCAATACCGCGAACTGCAAGCCTTTTCTCAGTTTGCTTCTGATTTGGATGAGGCAAGCCGTAAACAATTAGAGCGCGGACAACGCATGGTGGAAGTTCTCAAGCAACCTCCCTATTCTCCTTTGCCTATTGAAAAACAGATTGTAATGATCTATGCGGGCGTTAAGGGCTTTTTGGACGATGTGGCTGCCAACAAAGTGGTTTCTTTTGAAGAGAGGTTATATCCCTTTTTAGAGTCCAAATATCCCAATATCTTAGAAGATATCCGCACGAAAAAAGCCCTCGATAAAGATTTAGAGGCGATGCTCAAAACCGCTATTGAAGAATTTAAACTAGGTTTTTAAGATGGGCGCAAGTCTTAAAGATATCCGTAAAAAAATCGCCAGTGTTAAAAACACCCAAAAAACAACCCGTGCGATGAAATTAGTTTCCACTTCCAAGCTTAAAAAAACCGAAGAGGTGGCCAAACGATCTCGGGTTTTTGCTCAAAAACTTAATGAAGTGGTGGGAGATATTTGCGCCAAAATTAAAGCGCGTAATGTCAAGGGTATTGAGAGTAAGTATTTTGCGGATTTAGAGCGGAACACTATTCAGAAAATTGATATCATTTTTGTAACTGCTGATAAGGGTCTTTGTGGGGGGTTTAATATGACCACCATCAAGGAAGTCTTGCGCTATATCAATCTCTACCGCACACAAGGGATTAAGGTGCGTTTACGAGGGATTGGAAAAAAGGGTGTGGCTTACTTCACTTATAATGGTGTTGATCTTTTGGATAAGGCTACAGATTTGAGCTCTGCACCTGACTATGAAAGAGCAAGCGCGTTTATTGATAAAGCTGTCCAAGACTACCTAAATGGCCTTACAGATAGCGTGCTCATTGTGCACAATGGATTTAAAAATATGATCTCTCAAGAACTACGCATGCAACAAGTGTTGCCCTTAGATTTTGCACAAAAAGCCATGCAAGAGCAAGATGGTATTGTGGTTGAACCTGATGATGAAGAGGGGATTATTTTAGATGCGTTAGCAAAGAAGTTTATTGACTTTAATATGTACTACGCGCTTTTAGATTCTTTGGCGGCTGAACATAGTGCCAGAATGCAGGCCATGGATACGGCTACTAATAACGCAGCTGATTTAGTCCGCACTCTTACAATTTCTTATAACAAAGCGCGTCAAGAGGCGATCACAACTGAGCTTGTTGAAATCAATGCTGGTGTGGAAGCGATCAAATAAAGGAGAACTATGGAAGGAAAAATTGTACAGATTATGGGCCCTGTGGTGGATGTGGAGTTTGAAGATTATCTGCCCGCTATTTATGAGGCTTTGGATGTAGATTATGAGTTTGATGGGGAATCTAAGAACCTCGTTCTAGAGGTGGCTGCCCACTTGGGAGATAATCGTGTGCGCACTATTGCGATGGATATGACAGAGGGACTCACACGAGGGCAAAAGGTGGTTGCTCGGGGTAAAATGATCGAAGTGCCCGTAGGTGAGGAAGTTTTAGGGCGTATCTTTAATGTTGTCGGAGAGGTGATCGATAATCAAGAGCCTCTCAAAGCCCCTACAACTTGGCCCATTCATCGCGCAGCTCCTTCTTTTGAGCAACAGAGCACTAAAACAGAGATGTTTGAAACCGGTATCAAGGTGGTTGATCTGCTAGCTCCCTATTCTAAAGGGGGAAAAGTGGGACTCTTTGGGGGTGCTGGAGTGGGTAAAACCGTGATCATTATGGAGTTGATTCACAATGTCGCCTATAAACACAGCGGTTATTCTGTCTTCGCGGGCGTGGGCGAGCGCACCAGAGAGGGGAATGACCTTTACCATGAAATGAAAGAGGGGGGCGTGCTAGATAAGGTAGCTCTGTGTTATGGGCAAATGAATGAACCCCCAGGGGCAAGGAATCGCATTGCCTTTACAGGTTTGACAATGGCAGAGTATTTTCGCGATGAAAAAGGCTTGGACATTTTGATGTTTATTGATAACATCTTTAGATACGCCCAATCAGGTGCTGAAATGTCCGCTCTTTTGGGGCGTATCCCCTCAGCGGTAGGTTATCAACCCACTTTAGCAAGCGAGATGGGAAAACTCCAAGAGCGCATCACCTCGACCAAAAACGGTTCTATCACCTCTGTGCAAGCGGTGTATGTGCCTGCCGATGACTTGACAGACCCCGCCCCCGCCTCTGTGTTTGCCCACTTGGACGCAACCACCGTGCTCAATCGTAAAATTGCTGAAAAGGGGATCTATCCGGCTGTAGACCCCCTCGATTCAACCTCTAGGATTTTAGACCCTCAGGTGATCGGAGATGAACATTACAGAGTGGCTACTGGCATCCAACAAATCTTACAAAAATATAAAGACCTGCAAGATATCATCGCTATTTTGGGGATGGATGAACTCTCTGAAGAAGATAAAAAAATTGTAGAACGCGCCCGTAAAGTAGAAAAATTCCTCTCTCAACCTTTCTTTGTGGCCGAGGTGTTTACAGGCAGTCCGGGCAAATATGTTACCCTCCAAGAGACTTTAGAAGGTTTTGGAGGAATCTTAGAGGGTAAATATGACGAAATTCCAGAAAATGCCTTTTATATGGTCGGCAATATTCAGGAAGTTATAGAGAAATACGAAAAAATGAAGGGCGAGAGCAAGGATAAGAAAAACGCCTCTTAAAGGGAAGATATGGGATTGCTTGTCAGTATTGTGGTGCCTCAGGGTTCAATTTTTTCTGGGAGCGTGGATCGCCTCACTTTACCCGGAATTGAGGGCGAATTTGGGGTTTTAGAGGGGCATAGTAACTTGGTTTCCCTACTTAAGAGTGGGGTGATTGAGATTGAACGCAATCATGAGAGTAGCTTGATTGCCATTAGTTGGGGTTATGTGGAGGTCAGACATAGCAGTGTGGATATTTTGGCCGATGGGGCAGTTTTTATCAAGGGAGATGATGAAGTTTACAAGGCTAAAAAACTCTTAGAAGATGCCACCTCTGATCGTCTCGCCATTTCTAGTGTAATCGCACGGATCGAAACAAGGGGTTTAAGGTAAGCGTGGAATCTTTGCAAAATTTTATCTCTGAGAGTGGCCTGACCACTTTGGCTGTATTGGCCCTCCTTTCCTTGTATTTTATTCTCACCCTGTGGGTATTTTTTTACAAATATGTTTCCATAAAAACCAATATCCTTAAAGAGCAACATGCACTAGAAGCTTTGATGGCAGGCAATCAAAGCATGTTGAGCATAAAGCTTTTTGAGAGCACGGGGCGTTTTTCTAAAGAGCTTCTTTTAATATGGAAAAGTCAAGTCCTTCAAAGCAATACAACTGGGCTTGTCTTGCTCAGTATTATTGCCTCTACAGCCCCCTTTATTGGTCTCTTTGGCACTGTGGTGGAGATTTTAGATGCCTTTGGGCGTTTGGGGGCGCAAGTTTCTTTTGATGTGATAGCCCCTGTTATCTCTAAGGCATTGGTAGCCACTGCTGGAGGCATTTTAACTGCCATCCCTGCCTATTCTTTCTTTTTGATTCTCAAGCGCAAAGTTTACGATCTCTCAGTGTGCGTCCAAATGCAAATTGATTTTCTAGTGGCCAAGGAAAGTTGAGATGTATGAGGTGGAGCATTGGGATACAGACAAGCCTGAGCTCAATATCACTCCCCTTGTGGACATTATGCTCGTTTTATTGGCGATTTTAATGGTTGCCACTCCTACGATCACTTACCAAGAAAAAATTAGTCTGCCACAGGGCTCTAAAACTGCCCGTGTTTCTAAAGAGAAGGTTCTAGAAATCCGCATGGATATTAACCATAAAATTTATGTCCTTGATCGCCATTACGACTATGAAGGCTTCCGTGTGGCTTTCCCACTCCTGGCGCGCACTTACGCTAAAAATACGGCCGTCTATGTGCGCGCGGACAAACGCTTGCCTTATGAGAGCATTATTTTCTTACTCAAATCCATTAGGGAAGCAGGTTTTTCTAAGGTTTCTCTTATTACTAGTGCGTGATGGAAAATAAGGCACTTGGAATTGGAGCAGGAGCGCTAGCCTGCGCCTGCTATGCTGTTCTCTTGGGCTTGTTACTCAGTAAGCAAAGCCAAAATATCGCCGTAATGCCTGAAGAGAGTATCGATGTAGATTTCATTGCAAACGCTCCCCCTATCCCAAAGTCCATCCCTGCGCCCCCTGCACCTATTCCCTTTAAAGATCCGGGTATCAGCGATATGTTTTCTTCTCTTGCAGAACCTAGTAAGCCTCAAAAACCTACTCGTATTCCACAGAAGCAAGAGATGCAGGAGGTCCAAAATTTGTTAAAAACGATGGAATTTAATCAACACCAACAAGCGTTTAAAGACATTCAAAACAGCCTTAGTGCCATGAAAGAAAAGCTACAAACCTTGCAACATAAAAGTATCGATTTACAAGTGCCCAAAGAGGAGAAAAAGGTAGCGCAAGAATATCAGGCTTGGTTTCAAAACCTCTATGCAATTTTATATGGGCATTGGAAATTAGGCTTTAAGCAACCCGCCTCTGTGCGCGCGCTCATCACAATTTCTGCAACCGGACAGTTTAGCTACGCTCTAATCAGTTACTCCCCATTTCCTCAATACAACCAAGAAATTGAGAGTCTTTTAAGTGCCCTACAGGGGCAAAAATTCACCCCTTATCCTAAGGGCTCTATCACTTTAACCGTAAATTTTACAACAAAGGATCAATGATGCGATTTTTATGGTTCTTCATATTGGGTTGGCAAATGTTATGGAGCGCGGACGCCACCCTAGATATTATTAAAAATATTGAAAAACTTCCTAGCGTGGCCGTGCGCTATTTAAAAAACTCTCAAGAACCCTATTTGGCCAAGATTTATGCCATGTTGCTCACCGATCTTAAAATCAGCAACCATGTTAAGACAATTGAGTTGGGCGCACAGGCAGAGCAGATCAACTATAGCGCGCTACAAGCCAAACAAGCCAGCTTATTGGTAAGTTTGCGCGTAGATAAATTAGGACAAGTGAATGTGCGCTTTTATGATGTGGCCCATCAAAGCGTTTTGGGCATTAAAGACTACACTTTTAATCAAAAACCCCTCTATCCTTTCATTGCACACCGCGTGGCTATTGATATTAATGACGCTCTCAAAGCTCCCCCTATCGCTTGGATGGCGCGTTTTGTTATCTTTGCTAAATATATCAAGCCTGGGGTTACTAAAATTTCCATTGCTGACTATACCCTCACATACAAGCAAGACATTATTGATAATGGCATGCTCAATGTTTTTCCCAAATGGGCCAACGCTGAACAGAGCGCGTTTTATTACACTCAATATTTACACCACCCTACCATTATTAAATACAATTTACGAGATGGCACAAGTGAGGTGATCACTCAGAGTGAAGGCATGGCCACTGTATCTAGCGTGAGTCGCAATGGTCGTAAACTTCTTTTGACCCTAGCACCCAATGGCCAAAGCGATATTTATCTCTACGATACGGCTAAAAAGAACAGCATCCGTCTTACAAAGTATCAAGGAATCGATGTGTTGGGTAATTTTGTCGGGAATGAGAAAGGGATGGTGTTTGTTTCAGATAGAGCGGGTTATCCTAATGTGTATTTTAAAAAACTCCAACCTGATGCGCCTATCGAGCAAGTGGTTTTTTACTCTAAAAATAACGACTCCGTGGCGGCTTCAGGGAATAACATCGTGTATGTGAGTCGTGAAAATCGCGATGAAAATGGTCAAATTAGTTTTAATTTACATTTTATCACTCTAAAGAGCGATTATGTGCGCCGCTTAACAGCAAGCGGTATTAATCAGATGCCTCGTTTTTCTCAGGATGGCAAGGCAGTCATGTATCTGAAAAAAGCTTCTCAGCAAAGTGCTTTGGGCGTGATTTTGCTTGATTATAATCAAAGTTACCTCTTTCCTTTAGAGGGCGTGCAGATTCAAGCTTTCGATTGGTAATTTCTATAATATTAATAAAAATTAGGGTAGAATAGGGGTTTTACCCAAGCAATTACAAGGAGAGTTATGAATAAGTGGTTGGTGGCAGGGACTTTAGTGGCTTTATTGGTGGCAACAGGTTGTGGTTCAAAGGGAGCTAAACCATCCAAGCCTCCCAAGAGTCAAAGTGCAGAAAATGTTCAAGAACAGCCAACGCAGTCAGTAAAAAATACAACTGTGCATCCAGAGGGAGTTCAGGAGAGCACTCCAGCAAAATCTCAGACACCTCAAACATCTCCAATATCTCAGACAAAAGAAGGACAGCCAGGGACAGCTCATGAATTAGAGACACAAAATGCTCAAAAAAATGCGAACGCTACATCAGAAACAGTTCCCGCTCCCCAAGAACCACAATCCGAGCAAGAACAATTTAAAAGTGGGGAAATTGTAGGACAAGTCTATTTTGACTTTGACAAATACAATGTGCGTCCAGACATGCAAGATGCAGTTGATCAAGGGGCGCAGAAAATCCAAGACTCTAAAATGAAGGTGCTCTTAGAGGGCAATACCGATGAGTTTGGCACGGGCGAGTACAATTTTGCTTTAGGAAACAAAAGGGCTTTAAGTGTTAAAGAGGCTTTAGTGGTCAAGGGGATTGCTCAAGATAACATTCGCACAATAAGTTTTGGAGAAAGTAAACCCATCTGCTTAGAGAAAACCAAAGAGTGCTACCAAAAAAATAGAAGGGTTGACATTAAAGTCGTGCAATAATGCGTTTTTTGGCCTTAGTTGTATGCGGAATTTTAGGGTTGGGGGCAGAACCCTCTGCTTTTGACTTGCAAAGTGGCGCGACCAAAGAGGAACTGAGTAGCCTTAAGTCGAGCAATAAAAATTTGAGCAATGTGCTTGCTAGCCTTAAAGGTCAGGCGACCAGTTTGGCTCAAAACCAAGAGGGGCTTAGAAGTCTTTTTGAGGGACAGGGAAATAAGATTAAGCAACTAGCTGATGCCCTTGCAACACATGATAATGCACTCAAGGCCATTAAGGCCACTCAAGATATGCAGGAAAATTTGCTCAAGCAGCAAGGGGGTTTGATTGAGGCCCTCAAAGCCCAGATAGATGCCAATAAAAACGCTATCACCCAACTCGATCAGAAAATCAATGACATGAACGCTGTGCTTACAAAAATGAACACCGATTTTGCGGCCAAATTAGAGGAGATACAAGGAGCGATTCAGACACAGGCGAATGATAATGCAGAAAAGCTTAAAAATCTTGCCCGTCTCCAAGCTAAGATGCTTGAAAAAGCCCAAGAAACCTCTCAAAATAAATCAGAGGAAGCAGATTTTAACAAGGACTTATCGCGGAAACCTAAAATCTTCCAAGAAGCCCTAAGTCTTTACCGCCAAAAACATTTTAAACAAGCCCAAGCGCGTTTTGTGTGGTTGGGAGATAATGATTTTAAAAGTGCTTACAGCTATTATATGGCTGGGGAAGCTGCCTATGCTCAAAAAAACTATAAAGAGGCGATTGTCCTTTATAAAAAAAGTGCTCTTATTAAAGAAAAGGCAGAATACATGCCTGTTTTGCTTTGGCACACCGCTTGGTCTTTCCGATTTTTGGGCAATCAAAACACTTATTTGAAATTCTTACATTCTCTTTCTAGTCTTTATCCAGATAGCGAACAAGGTAAAAAGGCTCTCCCCTTGCTGGGCAAATCTCATCCAAAGGACAATAATGCAGACAAAACAAGTCGCCCTCATTGAATATGAGGTGCTTGATCCCCAAACACAGGAAGTGCTTGATTCTAATATGGGCAAAAAACCTTTAGAATTTATGATAGGCGCAGGGCAGGTGATTGCCGGTGTAGAAAAAGCGCTGGAAAAAGCCACGATTGGGGAGGTGATGGTTTTGCGCATTCCTCCCGAAGACGCTTATGGTCCATACCGCACAGATTATCTCCAAGAAGTGCCCAGAGATCAATTTGAGGGAATCGAGCTTAAAAGAGGGATGACTCTCTTTGGTCAGGGCGAAAATCAAGAAAGTGTGCAGGTGAGCGTGAAAGATTTTAGTGATCAGATGGTGATGCTAGATTACAACCACCCTTTAGCCGGTAAGGAACTTCTTTTTCACCTGAAGCTCTTGGGTTTTAGAGAGGCCTCTGATCAAGAGATCACCATTTCTAAACACACTGGCAAGGGTTGTTGTGGGGGTGGATGTGGGTGTAAGCATTAGTTAAAGTCTCCTCTGTTTCTATGCGTTCTCTAAATATTGGAATTATTGGGCTTGGCAGTGTGGGAATGGGTGTTGTGGATATCTTGCAAAACAGCCAAGAAAACATCATTAGGCGCTGCGGGGCGCGTTTGCAAGTGCGCAAAGGGATTGTACGCGATCTCTCCAAGCCACGAAAAGTGAATTTTGTCCTCAGCGATTGCATGGCTGATGTGTTGGACGATCCTGAAATTGACATAGTGGTAGAATTGATTGGTGGCGTGCAGGAAGCCTTTGAGATCGCTCAAAGAACTCTTAAGAATAAAAAACTTTTTGTAACTGCTAACAAGGCCATGCTTGCAACACACTACTTGACTCTGCAAAACCTAGCAACAAAGGCGATGGGTTTTGAGGCTAGCGTAGGAGGTGGATTGCCCATTGTTAATGCACTCAAAGATGGGTTAGCCAGTAGCGGGATACTTAGTTTATCGGGTATTCTCAATGGGACAAGCAATTTTATTTTAAGTCAAATGGAGCAGGGGCAGAGTTTTGAAAAGGCTCTCAAAGAAGCCCAAGCATTAGGCTACGCTGAGGCCGATCCCACTTTGGATATTAGCGGTGAGGATAGCGCACATAAACTTACCATTCTATCTACCCTAGCTTTCCAAACTGCACCCAAGATTGATTTTGTTTCAGGTATTGAGAACCTTAGCAGTGTCGATTTGCAATGCGCGCACTCTTTAGGTTATCGCATTAAATTACTTGCGCACGCCCAACGACAAGACTACAAGCTGAATTTGAGGGTATGTCCCACTTGTATTCCTCAAAAACATTTTCTTGCCCAAGTAGATGGGGTGATGAATGGGGTAGCGATCAAGGGGGACTATGTAGGCGAAACTTTCTATTATGGAGCTGGTGCGGGAGGGCTAGCCAGTGCGAGCGCGGTGGTGAGCGATCTAATAGCTCTAGCTAAAAATGCTACCCCCCCTCCATCCATCCACCCCATTCCCTACACGCCCACAGATTTTCCTACTTCTTATTATCTGCGTTTGCGAAATCCTAGTTCTCTCTGCCTAGAGGAGCTAGGAATCCTTAATGATTGCTATGATAAAAGCAAGGCACTTTACATCACCAAACCCACCACTCATAAGAAAATTCAAACGCTTTTTTCTACCCATCAATTAGATTGTGCATTGCCCATTTATGAGTCGTAAAAAGGGTTTTATCGCTGAAGACTTGGCCTGCACCTATTTAAAAACAAGAGGTTGTGAAATTATAGGACGCAATTTTTCTTGTTCTTTTGGAGAGATAGATATTATTGCCCGCAGAGGGGAGGTTTTGCATTTCATAGAGGTTAAACAACGCTGCATGGGCAATCCTGCTTTGGCTATCACCCCTGCGAAACTAGAAAAATTGTGCAAAAGTATGGGAATGTATTTGCAACAACACCCCCAATATCTTTCCTATCCCTATTGCCTAGACGCTTTATTAATTTGCGGAAGTTTACAAAATCACACAATCGAATGGATTGAAAATTTGAGCGTCCTAAGTTAAAGGTGAACTTTATCTTTAGAAATGTAATATCCAAGCTTAAAACAAATTGAGGAGCAAATATGGCAAATTATATTGAATTAACACATGAAAATTTTGACAGTGTAACAAGTAGCGGTGTTGTGGTGGTGGATTTTTGGGCCCCTTGGTGTGGACCTTGTAAAATGCTCTCCCCCATTATTGATGAATTGGCTGGCGAGTATGCAGGCAGAGCTAAAATTTGCAAAGTTAATACAGATGAACAAGAGGATTTGGCGGCCAAGTTTGGTATTAGGAGTATTCCTACCGTCTTTTATATGAAAGATGGTGAGGTAAAAAATCAAACCGTGGGCGCGCTTTCTAAACAAGACCTCAAAAAAAATATTGATAAATTGCTATGATCGATCTAGCCATTATCGGTGGGGGACCTGCTGGATTAAGTGCTGGGCTGTATGCAACGCGAGGGGGGCTTAAAAATGTTGTTCTCTTTGAAAAGGGGATGCCCGGGGGGCAAATTACCCAAAGTAGTGAGATTGAAAACTACCCCGGAGTTAAAGAAGTTGTCAGTGGCTTAGATTTCATGCAACCTTGGCAAGAGCAATGTTTTCGCTTCGGTCTTAAGCATGAAATGGTCGCTGTAGTGCATCTGAGTTTAGAGGGCGAGCATTACCGCATCCACTTAGAAGATGGCAACTCTTTAGAGGCAAGAGCTGTGATCTTGTGCACAGGTGGGCGGCCCAAGAGGACAGGTATTAAGGGTGAAGCTGAGTTTTGGGGCAAAGGCGTGAGCACTTGCGCGACTTGCGATGGCTTTTTTTACAAAAATAAAGAAGTGGCGGTCTTGGGAGGTGGCGACACCGCCTTAGAAGAAGCGATCTATCTAACTAAAATGTGTTCTAAGGTACACTTGATCCATAGGCGGGAGGCTTTCCGCGCTGCACCTGTTACTCTTGGGCATGCTAAAAAGAATCCCAAGATTGAGTTCATCACTCCGGCAGTGGTAGAAGAAATTAAAGGAGATGTCGGAGGTGTGAACGCTCTGAGTATCAAAGATTTAAAAACGGGGGCGGTGCGTGAGTTGAGTGTGCCCGGGCTTTTTATCTTTGTGGGGTATGAAGTCAATAATGAGATTCTTAAGCAAGAAGATGGGAGCATGCTTTGCGCGTGCGACTCTTATGGCTCTGTGTTGGTAGACCTCTCTATGAAAACAAATTTAAAAGGCCTTTTTGCAGCCGGAGATGTGCGCACTCAGGCGGCCAAACAGGTTGTCTGTGCAGCCGGAGATGGTGCGACCGCCGCGCTTTCAGCCATTGCTTACTTGGACGCGCACTCCTGATGGACATTGGAGTCTTTGGAGCGAGTGGCAAGGTAGGGGGACTTCTTATCCAAGAAATCAAAAAGACTACTGATTTAAATCTCTCCAGTGTTTTTATCCGCAAAAATCTCACCCCTGCTTTGATCCAAATCCTCCCTGAGAGCGCGTTTGTTACTAATAATTTGGAGCAGTTTTTACGGCATTGTCAGCTTGTGATTGATTTTTCTCTTCCCCAGGCCACCTCTTCTCTTTTGGAAACTTTGTTGGAATGCCCCCTACCGCTTGTTTCAGGCACCACCGGTTTAGACGCACAGAGTTGGGAAAACCTACAAAAATTAGCCCGACATGTCCCCGTATTGCATGCCTCTAACATGTCGCTTGGGATGGCAGTTTTAAATAAGGTTGTGGGCTTGGTGGCCAAAAATCTAAGAGGGGCAGATATTGAAATTGTAGAAGCGCACCATCGTTATAAAAAGGACGCGCCTAGCGGGAGCGCTTTAACCTTAGGAAAGACTTGCGCACAAGCCCGTAACCTAGAGTTTGAGAAAGTTTATGCGCCTCAAAGAGAGGCGCAACGCCAAGAACAAGAAATTGGTTTTGCGAGCGTGCGCGGGGGCGATGTGGTGGGAAAACATGTGGTGGGTTTTTACTCGGATGGGGAGTATTTGGAGCTAGCGCATGTCGTTACTGAGAGAAATGTTTTTGCAAAGGGTGCCTTAGAAGTGGCTAGATGGCTTGTTTCTCAACCTCCAGGCCTCTATAATATAGAAAATCTTTATACTAGAAACTGATTGTTTGTGCTTTAGTAGCGTCTTCTTTTTGTGCCTTTGCGATTAACTAAAGTGCCATATAATTATGGCACTACTCACACTTAAGGATGTCCATGCACAGCCCTAATATCTTTGAAAAACTCACCCATTCTCTTCAAGAAAGCTTAGATCAAGCCCTCTCGCTTGCCCTACACGCACATAATCAAGAAGTCCATCCGCTCCATGTGGTTTGGGCGTTGTTGAGCAACACTCAGTCTCTCTTAAATCAGGCATTGACAAAAATGGGGGTGGATAAGTCCGCGTTGGAATTACAAACCAAGAGTCTTGTGGACAAATTACCCAAGAGCTCCCAAGTGAGCGCGCAGGGTTTGCAGTTGAGCAAAGAGCTTTTAGATGCCCTGCACAAGGCTCAGGGCTTGAGTGTGCAACAGGGAGATAGCTATGTGGCTATTGACACATTTTTAATCGCCAATAGCACTCTCTTTAAACAACATTTTGCCGGGCTTGTGGATGCGCTCGAGCTTGTCAAAACCTTAGAGAGTCTGCGCAAGGGGGTTAAAATTAACCAACCCCATGACGATGCCAATTTGGAGGCTTTGGAAAAATATGGCATTAATCTTACAGCTAAGGCGTTAGAGGGCGCGCTCGATCCCGTGATTGGGCGTGATGAGGAAATCTTGCGCATGATGCAAATTCTCATCCGTAAAAGTAAGAATAACCCCATTTTGCTAGGAGAGCCCGGAGTGGGCAAAACGGCGGTTGTGGAAGGCCTAGCCCAGCGCATTGTGAAAAAAGAAGTCCCTCTCTCCTTACAACATAAGCAGGTGGTGGCACTGGATTTAAGCTTGCTCATCGCGGGGGCAAAGTATCGGGGCGAATTTGAAGAACGGCTTAAAAAGGTCGTTGAGGAAGTGAAACGCTCGGGGAATGTGATTCTTTTTATTGATGAAATCCATACCATCGTGGGGGCGGGGGTGATGGAGGGGAGTATGGATGCAGCCAACATTCTAAAACCCGCCCTCTCTAGGGGCGAATTGCACACCATTGGCGCGACCACTCTGAAGGAATACCGCAAGTATTTCGAAAAAGATGGCGCGCTAGTGCGCCGTTTCCAGCCCATCAATATTGATGAACCCAGTGTGCACCAGACTTTGCAAATCCTCAGAGGTCTTAAGGAGAGTTTAGAAGCACACCATAATGTGAGTATCACCGATGGCGCGCTAGTGGCCAGTGCTAAACTCTCCCAACGCTACATCCCCCAACGCTTTTTGCCCGATAAGGCGATCGATCTCATCGATGAGGCTGCTGCTGAGCTGAAAATGCAAATCGAATCTGAACCCTATGCCCTCTCTAGCATTAAACGACAAATCCAAAATCTCGCTGTGGAGGAACAAGCTCTTTTGATGGAAGAGAGCGCTCAGAACAAGCAACGCTTAGAGGAAGTCAAAAAGGAATTAGAGAGTGCTAAAGAAGAATCCCAACGCCTAGAGGCGCAGTTTGAAAATGAAAAGGGTGTTTTTAAATCCATCGCTCAAGCTAAGACACAATTAGAACAACTCAAAAGAGAATCTGAGAGAGCGCGCGCGGTGGCAGATTTTGAGCGCGCAGCCAAGCTAGATCATGGTGAGATTCCCAATCTCACCCAAGAGATTCAAAACCTAGAAGCCAAATGGGGGGATTTACAAAAAAATGGTTCTCTTTTACAACATGCCGTTACTAAGGATCACATCGCGCGCGTGATCAGTCAGTGGACACAAATCCCCGTGTCTAAAATGCTCCAAGAGGAAAGAGAGCGGGTTTTACACATTGAAGAGGAACTTAGAAAAAGTGTAGTGGGTCAAGAAAACGCCATCTTGGCGATTGCTAAAGCGATCAAGCGCAACAAGGCAGGGCTAGATGATAGCACAAGACCCATTGGGAGTTTTTTATTCTTAGGTCCTACAGGTGTGGGAAAAACACAGAGTGCCAAGACGCTGGCCAAATTCCTTTTTGATAGTCAAAAAAATTTTATCCGCTTGGACATGAGCGAATACATGGAAAAGCATGCGGCAAGCCGTCTTGTGGGCGCGCCTCCGGGTTATGTGGGCTATGAGGAGGGGGGGCAGTTGACCGAGTGGGTGCGGCGCAGTCCCTATAGCGTGATTCTCTTTGATGAAGTAGAAAAGGCGCATCCGGATGTCTTTAATCTTCTCTTACAGGTTTTAGATGAGGGGCATTTGACGGATAACAAAGGGGTCAAGGTAGATTTTAAAAACACTATCATCATTTTGACAAGCAATATCGGGAGTGAAAAAATCATTGAAATCTCCGATCCCGCCATGCAAAAAAAAGCGGTCCAAGAGAGTTTGCGCGCCTATTTTAAACCCGAGTTTTTAAACCGCTTGGATGATATTGTGATTTTTGAGCCACTGGGCCAAGCAGATATTGTTAAAATCGTAGGACTTCTCTTTGCAGAAATCCAAAAAAAAGTTGCCGAAAGAAATATTATTTTGGAGCTGACAGAACAGGCTCAAGAGTATATCGCTAAAGTGGGCTTTGATCCCATCTATGGCGCTAGACCGCTCAAGCGCGCCTTAGCTGAACTCATCGAAGATCAATTAGCCACTCTCATTTTAGAAGGCACACTAGAAGAGGGGCGCGTGATCTTCGATCTTCAAGGAGATAGCGTAGTAGCAAATAGAATCTCTTAAGGGGTAGTCATGCGTTCTTTTTCCTTAGGTAAACAAATTGTGGCTTTGTGGGTGTTGACTACCATTGCAATGGTAACAACTCTGCTTCTTTTTGCGCAGAATAATAGGGCTTCTGTGGAACAGATCAACCAACTTGTCAATGAAGATTTGCAAAAGCTTTTGGCTGAAAAAATCCAACTCGCTACAGATGTGTTAGCGCACACCATCGCCCAAGCTCTCAAAGATAATCAAAGTTCTGAGGAGGCAAAGAAGAAGTATATCGCTATGATATTGCGTGGGTTTCGCTTTGAACAAGATCGATCGGGGTATTTTTTCGCGTGGGATAGACATAAGTCCATTTATTCGGCAAACCCCTCATATAAGGTAGGTCAAGATTTCAGAGATATGAGCGATATTAACGGTGTTCATTATATTCAAGAACTTTATAAAACAGCGATGAAGGGCGGAGGTTTGGTTTATTATGTTTCCCCAAAACCCCTCCCCGATGGCCAAACACGCCTCACTGAAAAAGTTTCCTATGCCCAAAAGATTGAAGGCACGGACCATTGGTGGATTGGTGTTGGGCTTTATATGGACAATATCAAGCAACGCACTCAGGCCATCACTCAAACCCTCGAAGATAGTCTGATGCGTAAATTTTATCTGAGTATTTTTATGGTTTTTCTCTTTTTTGCCTTTGTAGTTGTGCCTCTCTACTATCTTTTTTACCGCAGAATTACGGGCAATATTAGCGCCCTTAATGGCGGTCTTAAAGATTTTTTTGCATTTATCAATTACAAAAATCAAAACGCGCCTAAAATCATTGCCCTGCGCTCCAAAGACGAATTAGGGGAGATGGCACAAGCTCTCAATCAAAATATGCAAGAAGCCTCGACTTATCTACAGGCTGATCGCCATTTTTCTAAGGAAGCTCTTATGGTGCTCAATGGCGCACGCACAGGAGATTTTACCCAAGACATCCAATCTACAGCGACCAATCCAGAACTCCAACACTTAGGGAGCAATCTCAACGCTTTTTTGAGTTTCCTCAATACAATTTTTCAAAATATCTCTAACGCCATCCAAACTTATTCGCAGAATGATTTTAGGATATTGATAGACACCGGCAATTTACAGGGCAGGTTCTTGAATTTGGCCAACAATATCAACACGCTCCAAAACAGCATTGTGAATTCTTTAAAACACTCTTTAGACATTGCCAATGCTCTTTATCAAGAAACTCATACTCTCAATGAAGCCATCCATGCGCTCCAAGATGCTTCCAAACAACAAACAAGCTCTTTGGAGCAAACCGCTAGTGCCATCGATCGCATCCGTGAATCGATGCAAGATGCAAATACTAGGAGTAAGGACATTATTGAACAATCTGAGGGGATTAAAGATATTGTTGCGATCATTGCCGAAATTGCCGATCAAATTAATCTCCTAGCACTCAATGCTGCTATAGAAGCCGCGCGCGCGGGCGAACACGGACGCGGTTTTGCTGTAGTGGCTGATGAAGTGAGGAAATTAGCCGAGAGAACACAAAAATCCTTAAGCGAGATTGAGAGCAATACCCAAGTGCTCACTCAGAGCATTAACGAAGTGGCCGCTGCAATTGAAATCCAAACTCAAGGTATCACAGAAATCAACACAGCCATGGGGGCTTTAGAGGAAACCATGGCGCACAACGCCAAGATCGCCACCACTTCATCCTCCATTAGCGAAAATGTGCAACGGATCGTTCAAAATATCTTGGATGAGGCGCATGGTAAGAAATTTTAAACTATTTACTTTTTCTATGTATACTCAATTTAATATCATTATGGGAAGGGTTTTGATGAAAAAAATCTTATTGAGCTTGTGTGCTTTGGGCGCGCTTTATGCTTCTGATTTTAAGGGCGTCATTGAGGATATTAACTACGCCAACAAGACTATTTCTGTTGGAGGCATGGTGATTGGTGTCATGCCTTACACTAAAATTGAACAAGATTCATGTGGCATGGGTTGGGATAGTGATAGGCGTTTTGCAGACCTCAAAAAGGGTGATTTAGTCAAAGTGGATTTGATTCATAATCGCGACACTCCGATCGCTGAGGAAATTGAAATCAAGTGCATGAAACATCGGGCATACTAGGGGTCTGAAGACTTGTCAATATTTTCTAGGAGGGGAGAGCAGGTGGTCGCCTTTTTCCTATCTGCTCTAAAAAGTCTTTTTACGATTTTTTCCCTAGTTTGGGGGTTTATCACAATTCACTTTTAAGGATGCAAAATGTCAAACATGGGTATTTTGGAGAATGTTAAACCGGATTTTGACCCTCTACTCTCTACTTTGGCGCGTTTTGTGTTGGATTATGAAATCGCTTCGCCTTTGGCTTATGAGAGCGCGCGCTTAAGCTTCATTGATTCTATTGCATGCATGCTCTTTGCGCTAAAACACCCTGAATGCACCAAATTACTAGGACCTAGTGTGCCCGGAGCAGATTTTAAACCCTTAGGGAGCAAAGTACCCGGCACTTCTTACCAACTTGAACCAGTGCGCGCTGCTTTTAATGTGGGTTGCATGGTGCGCTGGTTGGATTTTAACGACACTTGGCTAGCTAAAGAGTGGGGACACCCTTCAGATAATTTAGGGGCGATTTGGGCTTTAGGGGATTATTTAAGCCGTTTGCACCGCACTCAAGGCAAAATTCCTCTGAAAGTCAAAAATATTTTAACTGCTATGATTAAAGCGCATGAAATACAGGGGGTTTTAGCCTTAGGGAATTGCTTCAATGTGGAGGGGCTAGATCATGTTCTTTTAGTGCGCATTGCTAGCACGGCTGTAGCTACAGGAATGTTAGGTGGGAGTTTTGAGGAAGTGCGCAATGCGATCTCAAACGCCTTTGTAGATGGGGGTAGCTTGCGTTGTTATCGCCATGCACCTAATGCGGGCTCTAGGAAATCTTGGGCAGCTGGGGATGCGAGCAGTCGGGGTGTGGATCTAGCTCTCAAGGCTTTCAGTGGCGAAATGGGTTACCCCTCTGTTTTGAGTGCGGCTTATTGGGGCTATCAAGATGTCTACATGAAAAACCAAAATGAGAGGGGTGAGGTGTTGCACCTGCCCCAAGAGTTGGGAAGCTATGTGATGGAAAATGTCCTCTTTAAAATCTCTTTCCCCGCAGAGTTCCACGCCCAAACAGCAGTAGAATGCGCCCTAAAACTCCATCTGCAAGTGCAAGATCGCCTAGAGGAGATCGCCAAGATCGAGATCACCACTCAAGAATCAGGCCATCGCATCATCAACAAAACTGGTCCTCTGCATAACTACGCCGATCGGGATCACTGCATCCAATACATGGTAGTTTATGCCCTAATTTATGGAGGTTTAGACGATCGATCTTATAGCGATGCATGCGCTAACGATCCGCGTATCGACACTCTAAGAGAACTTTGTGAAGTCAATGTAGACGATCGCTATACAAAAGAGTATTTAGACCCAGACAAACGATCCATTGCTAACGCCGTGCAAATTTACTTTAAAGATGGGAGTTGCACAGAAAAAATTGAAGTCCACTATCCCATTGGGCACAAAAAACGCCGTGCAGAAGGCACGCCTTTACTTTACGATAAATTTAAACGCGCTGTGCATGGAGTTTATGCGCCTAAGCGGGCTAAGCAAATCGAAGAGATTGTTTTTCATGAAAAAGCTTTGTTGGACATGGATTTTGACAGCTTCTCGGATCTTTTTGCTTTTTAGGGAAGCTCATGCGTGCAGGAGAGCGATTTAGAAAGGCTTTAGCCACGCATGCGCCCTTGCAAATTGTGGGCACGATCAACGCCTACCAAGCCCTGCAAGCCCGCAAGGTAGGACACCATGCGCTTTACCTCTCTGGAGCGGGGGTCGCTAACGCCTCTTATGGTTTGCCCGATTTGGGCATCACAGGCCTAGAAGAGGTGTGTGTTGATGTGCGCCGTATCTGTGGGGCGTGTGATCTTCCCTTAATTGTGGACGCTGATACGGGCTTTGGACCTGCCTTTAGCGTGGCTAGAACGATTACACAGCTTATTAAAAGCGGAGCGGCAGGAGCGCACATTGAAGATCAGGTTAGTGCTAAGCGCTGTGGACACCGCCCTAATAAAGAATGTGTTGAGACCTCTGAGATGTGCGATCGCCTCTACATGGCTAATAAGGCTAGAAAACTCGATCCTAGCTTTTATCTCATCGCGCGCACAGACGCGTATGCTAAAGAGGGCTTAGAGGCTACTATTGCGCGCGCGCAGGCTTACATAAAAGCGGGCGCGGATGCGATTTTTGCTGAGGCTTTATCAAGCTTGGAGGAATATAAGGCCTTTGTGCAGGCCCTAAAAGTGCCTATTTTAGCCAATATTACCGAGTTTGGGCGCACGCCTCTTTTTAGTTTGGAGGAACTAAAGGGGGTGGGAGTAGAAATGGTGCTCTACCCTTTGAGCGCATTTAGAGCGATGAACAAAGCCGCTTTAGAGGTGTATGAGGATTTAAAGATTAAAGGCACACAGCAAGGACAAATTGAGCGCATGCAAACCCGACAAGAATTGTATGAAACCCTAGATTATTACAGCTATGAGGCGCAGATAGATGCGCTATTAAAACGCCCTTAGGGTTTGCGCACCAAATTATAGCTGGCTACAATCTTGTGTTTATAAGAGATGTTGATGTCAGCGGGTTTGTTAGATTCGATTAAAAAGATTTTCCCCCCTTCGTTGATGTCATAAAAGCGCAGTCTAAGAGCCATTTTGGGCGAAAAGGTGTGGATCTCTTGTATCCCCCTCTCTTGCAACGCTGTGGCTAATTCCTTGACAATATAATGTGTGCGCACCATAGGATTATACCCTCCCCATAGAAAGAAACTCTCTAAAATTAGAGTGCCAAAGATAAGGCTATAGCGGATACGATAATGGGTTCTAAAAACGGGCAAGTGCACACGGATACTTGAAAGCGCTTGTTTTAGAAGAATGGGAATGCCTAGCATTCCATAGGTGAGGAATTGGGGGGGGAGTTCTTGACGCAAGGAAAAAATCAGAGGCAAACAAAATCCTATAGCCCCCACTAAACCTATCAAGCTATCTTGTTTGCGTTTTTTAATGACCTGCGTATAGAGAGCATAGAGATAATAGAGGCAAAGACAAGGGGAATAAAGCACCAACATGACAAAACAAGTGTCCAAAAAAAAGCCCTGAGGCGTGCCAAAAATAGGTTTAAAATAAAGCGTATTGAACAACAGCGCTACACCCACGCTAAGAGCTTTGTAATAAAGTTTATGTTTGAGAGTGTGGAGTAGAAAGGCAGTTAATAACACCATGCAACTTGAATCTCCCCACGCCAATAAAACCACTAGCACATAAAAATAACGGGTGTTGAAAAGCAAAATTGCCCATAAAGCCACGCTTAGGAGCAAACTCACCTTGCCCAAGAGAATCGCCCCTAATTGCACCCCGGGCAAGAGCGCAAAGGTGATCGCGCTCAATAGAGGATCATAAGTTCGTTTGGGTTGCAGTTTGCTACTGAGCACATAGATCAAAAAGACATTGAGGGCATGCAAGAGCAGACTAGGGAGTCTTAGAGCAATATCTTTAGAAATCCAAGCAGAAGAAAAGTTCACAAAATGATGCAGGGCTTGCAAAAATAGGCGATCGGCAAGGTAAGTAGGCGTGCTGAAGTAAAATAAGGCTTCTTTGTAACTTATTGATATCAGGGAGCTTTGGTAAATCCCTAGCAATAAGTCTGCGCTAATGAAAAAGATTAACAGCGCTAAGCAGGAGGATTTAGAGGTAAAAATGGGCTAACCTTGCGCCTTTTTACTCTCAAGCACAATAAACACACCAGAGAGCACAATTAAAATCATGCCAAAAAGTTGTCCCATATGGATATGCGGATCGCCTAACAACATCCCAAAAATAAGTGCCCAAAAAATACGGCTATAATCCACCGGAGAGATAAGGCCAGCTGGGGCAATCATATAAGCCTTAGTGATAAAACACTGCCCTAGCGCACCGCTCAAGCCCGTGCCAATCAAGAGCCATAAATCCCAGTGCCACCAAGGTCCCTCAAAACGCATGGGGTGGTAACCTGAGGCAAAAGGGGGAATGTGCACAAACATACCCGCAAACCCTATCAATGTGAGCGATGCAGAGAACACCACAATCACAAAACCGCCATCATAATATTCTTTGAGTTTATTAAGACTGACATAGGCACAAGACACCATCACCCCAGAGAGCACCCCAGAGAGCACCAGTCCCCAAGTGAGCCCGCTTGTGCTAGGATTGGCCACCAATCCCACGCCCAAAATCCCTAGCAGAGCTGCCACAATGAGTTTCCAGCCCACTTTTTCATGAAGGACCAACCACGCGATCACAATAGCATAAATGGGGGCGGTTTGGCTAAAGGCAATAGCTGTGCCTAGTGGCATGCAAGCGATGTTGTAAAAGATTAAAATCAT
The DNA here is from genome assembly GCF_000200595.1 of Helicobacter felis ATCC 49179. Classification (NCBI taxonomy): domain Bacteria; kingdom Pseudomonadati; phylum Campylobacterota; class Epsilonproteobacteria; order Campylobacterales; family Helicobacteraceae; genus Helicobacter; species Helicobacter felis. Next base: position 1,464,809 of record NC_014810.2, read on the forward strand.
GCCCGCTTGGCCGATGAACACGCGTGAAATTAACAAGCCAAGCCCTCCGGGTTTGTGGGCTTTGAACGAAAAAGGTTTGATGTAGTAGAGAAGACCTAAAAAAAAGAGCATGAAAAAAGAGCGGTAAAAAACGCCCTCCATCGGTGAATAATAAGAGCCAAGCATTTTAATCAGGGCGTTAAGCAATCCAAAGCCTAAAGCCCCCAAAGCCATGTAAAAAATACCTAGGCGTAAAGAAGAAGCAGGCGCGCTCAAAGTAATCTCCTAACACTCCTAAAAGGCAAAGACATATTGCACATATAAAATCGTATTTCTTTGAAAAGTGATCCCGCTGGTTTTGCCCTTGATCACATCTTTAAAGTAAAAATTATGCAAGAGGGGGATTTTTACACCTATTTCCATGCCATGGTGACGGTTCATATTGACTCTAAGCCCCCATTGTAAGGGCAGTTGAAAATAACTAAAATTGACCGCCGCATTGGGGTAGCTAGCCACAAGCTTTTTAAACATTTGATCTTGATTACTGGTCCATGAACTCCCCCCAAGGCCAAAGCCAGCAAAAATTCCGGCTTGAACACGCACATTATCTAAAAAATCAAACAAGTAATCGATCCCCACCCCATAGGCATTATTATTGAGCTCTAAACCCGCAAAAGTGGGGCTAGCATAGCCGTAATTATAATAGACATAGATTCGTAAACCATTGCGCCTTTGTGCGCGAAAGAAACGCTTATAGCCAAAACGCAGGGCCGCACCATACATGCTACTCTGCCCGGGCGTGATGCTTGCCCCATCTGGCAGGGGAAAACTTCCTGTGAGCGTGGTTTTCAAAAAGCTGTATTGAAACCCTGCTGCTAGAAAAATGCCATTTTTTTCTGCCTGCAAGCCCCCGATGACACAACAAAAAAAACCAAGAGTTTTAAGAATTTTAGAAATCAAAGCTACCCTGCTGTCCCTTATTCATACTAGCATAGACGCTTTGCACAAAAGCTTGGCGATCTTTGCACTCCAAAACCAAACTGCATTTCAAGCACGATCCAACCCCCTTACGCTTTTGGCAGGCCTGTATCTTTTGGCGGTTTTGTTGAAGAAGCTCTTCAAAGTTGATTTCCATGCTTAGGCCTTAAGAGCTTGCATCTCCACTTTTGAGCCTAAAAAACAAGGGCTCTTGGCATGCAAACTCTCTAACTTAGTTTCTAAAAGCCTTTGCTGACTGGTTCCTACCAAGCCCACGCCTCCGGCCTGCTCAATCACAAAGGCTAAAGGATATACCTCAAAGAGTTTGCGTAGTTTTCCCTGAGGCGCGTCTTTAGTCGCAGGGTAGCAGAAAATCCCCCCCTGTTTGCTCAATAAATGGTGCACATCAGCCACCATACTCCCACTATAGCGCAAGCGATACCCCTGTTTGAAAAAGCCCTCTAAAAACGCTTTGTAGGAGGTATCAAAAAATTCCCAACTCCCGCCCGGAGCGATGTTTTTTCCTTTATCTTTGAGAGTCAAGGGACTTTTTTGCGCCCATGTGTGATGGATCTCATCGTAAGAATAGTGCGCGACTTTGCCAGCCACAGCGACCACTAATTCCAATTTAGCCCCATAGAGGATATATGCGCCCATTTGGATTTTTTGCGCGATATTGGAGTCTGCAAAATCCTTGGCTTTGTAAATACCAAAAATACTTCCTACCAAAAAATTCGCCCCCACCACACTAGAGCCATCTAGGGGATCAAAGGCCACTAAGAAATCTCCCTCCTCTTTATAGTGCGCCTGCTCTCTCTCCTCGCTCATCACCCCAGCCACAGAGGCAAGTTGTAAGAGATGATCAAAGATCAGGCGATCCACCTTCACATCTAAATCTAATTGCAGATCAGCAGTTGGGTTAGTATTTTGGGTGTAGTGCGCATCACTACTTTTGATACTTTGATACACCGCCACACCTATACTCTGTAGGGCTTTTAAAAAATCATGTTGTACTTGGGAGTCCATAGCGATCCTTGATGGGATTTTAACTTTCATTCTAGCATGAAAGTGTGTGGATTAGTATAGGATTTTCCAAGCCATCTGATGCGCCTGCGTAGATTCTATTTTATATCTTTAAAGGGATTTAGTTATAATGCCCGGATTGTGAGTTAAAGGATACGCTTGGTTTATGGGGTTTTGTTTGGTGGAGTGAGCTATGAACATGAAATCAGCATTGTGAGCGCGGTCGCGCTTAAGGAAGTTCTAGGGACCAAGATTGAGTGTTTTATTTTTTTGGACGGGGCGCGGAATTTTTACCTCATCTCTTCTAAGGATATGCGATCTAATTTCTTTGCCAAAGGGCAGTATAAAAAATGCCCCAAACTTGTTTTAAAACAAAATGGTTTTTACATGCAAGGGTTTTTAGGAGAGAAACAGCTCAATTTTTCCATGTTAATTAACCTAGTGCATGGGGGCGATGGTGAAGATGGCAAATTGGCTTCTATGCTGGAGTTTTTTAATCTGCCCTTTATTGGTCCTAGAGTGGAGGCTTGCACTGTAAGCATGAACAAATACTTCACTAAAATGTTTGCCAAAGAGAGAGGGGTTAAAGTTCTCCCCTATGTCTTCTTGGATAGCCATGACAATAGCGCGCTAGAAAATCTGGATTATCCTCTCATTGCCAAGCCTAATCATTTGGGGAGCTCCATAGGCATTAGCGTGATTCACGAGCCTAAAGATGTCGCCTACGGGTTAGATGAGGTGTTTGAATTTGATTCTCAGGCGATTGTAGAGCCTTTTAAAGCCGGAGTTAAAGAATACAATTTGGCCGGGTGCATGGGACAAGATGGGGAATTTATCTTTTCTATGATCGAAGAGCCCACCAAGAAGGAATTATTGGGTTTTGAGGAAAAATATTTAGACTTTGGGCGCACACAAACAATCAGCAAAGCTAATATCAGCCCTCATTTAGAGCTTCAAATGCAAAATGCGTTTAAAAAACTCTACGATCCCTTTTTTATAGGCGCGTTAATCCGTTGCGACTTCTTTGTGATTGATAATGAGATTTATCTCAACGAAATCAATCCAATTCCCGGAAGTCTAGCGCATTACCTCTTTGAAAATTTTAGCCATGTGCTTGAGAGTGTGCGCTTGCCCATTTCTCAGCATATCCCCATCACCTACCACTACATTAATAAAATCCAAAAAGCCAAGTAATGCCCAAACGCCATGTTTTCTACAAAGGGCAGGGTTTTGAAGTTGCTTATGATGTGCACAATAAGGAACTTTCAAAAAGCATGGTTTTTTTGCATGGCTGGGGGAGTTCTAAAGAATTGATGCAAAGTGCCTTTAAAGCCTATTTTACAGACTACAGGCATTTTTACCTAGATTTGCCCGGATTTGGGAAAAGCCCCAATCATGTTTTTCTCACCCCAGCAGACTACGCGCACATTGTGGACGCTTTTTTTGAATCTTGGGGCATTACACCTAACTTAGCCTTAGGGCATAGCTTTGGAGGCAAGGTGGCTACTCTGTGCCAAAGTCAAGATCTCATTCTTTTAAGCACGGCGGGAATTTTGCTCCCCAAACCCCTAAAAACCCGTTTTAAAATTAAGCTTGCCAAATGTTGTAAAGCTTTAGGGATTCGCTTTAGTGCGCTTAGAAGCGTTGATGCAAGAGATTTAAGCCCGGTGATGTATGAAATTCTTAAATTTAGCGTGCAAGAGGATTTTAGCTCTGCTTTTAGCGCATGCGCTAAAAAGACTTTGATTTTATGGGGCAGAGAGGATCGCGCCACGCCCCTACTTGCAGGGGAGCGCGTGGCTCGTTTGATTCCTACTAATCAATTTGAAGTTTTAGAGGGCGATCACTTCTTTTTTTTAAAGCAAGGCGCGTTGGTGGATCGCTATAGTTGCGTATATTTTAAGGGGGCTTGATGGGCGTTTTGGAATTGGGGACAATATGGGTTTTTGTATTGGGTCTAAATTACTATTTTATGACTCTGTTGCAATGGTATCATTACAGCCCTTGGCGGGTGTTTACCAAGCATCATAAATGGCGTTGGCACATCTATCACATGGGTCTGCCTTTGGGAGTGTTTGTGATCGCTCATATCCAGCATTGGGAGATCGCTTTTTATGTTTTTGTGGGGATTGTGCAGCTTCCATGGTTATTTTGGTGGGCCTATAAACTAGATAAAAGACTCGTATTCACGCCCCGCGTGGGGCGCGCTTTTGCTCTGCTTGTATTTTTCTTATTGGTGGATGCTCTCTTGTGTCATTTTTATGGACATGCAAGTTTTTGGCGTGTTCTCTTATTGATGGTGTTAGCTCAAATGGGAGCAATAGGGTTTGAAAAAATTTGCGCGCGGGGTTATGTGCAATTAGCCAAAAATAAAATTTTAGGCATGAAAAATCTTAAAATTCTTGCCATTACCGGGAGTTTTGGAAAGACTAGCGTGAAAAATTATCTCTATCAAATACTCCAAAGCAAACACATTATCTATAGCTCTTTGGGGAGCACTAATACCCTGTTAGGTCTTAGTCAAGACATCAATCAAAATCTCCCTGAAAACACCACACTATATATTGCCGAAGCGGGCGCGCGCCAGCCCGGAGATATTGCAGCCATTAGTCAACTTCTCAACCATCATTACGCTGTGATTACAGAGGTGGGCGCACAACATATTGAATACTTTAAAACCCTAGACAATGTGATCAAAACCAAAGCCGAGCTTTTAGAATCGTCTCGTTTAGAGCATGCCTTTTGCCACCATAACGAAGCCTTAGAAGAATTAATCTCACAAAAAGACAAGATCACTTTTTATCCCGGGCAAGTCAGGCGCGTTCAAGCCACCTTAGAGGGCACAAGTTTTGAACTTTTATTAGGAGAACAATGGGCGCGTTTTGAGAGCAAGATTTTAGGGGCCTTTAATGTGGAAAACATCACCTTAGCGGTCATGGTAGGGTTTTATTTTGGCATTCCCATAGATCAACTCCAGCGATCGGTCGCCAAACTCAATCCCGTCCCACACCGCTTGCAAGTTTTACACCTCAACGATAAAGTGATCATTGATGATGGTTTTAATGGGAATTTAAAGGGCATGCTCGAGGCGGTGCGCCTCTCTAGTTTGTATGTAGGGCGTAAGATCATCGTAACGCCCGGGCTTGTAGAAAGCGATGAAGAGTCCAACACCACTTTAGGCAAAGCCATCGATCAAGTCTTTGACATCGCTATTCTCACGGGCGAACTCAATGCCGCCACACTAGGCAGGGTGATTAATAGGGCTCAAAAGATTTTCTTGAAAGATAAGTCCCAGTTAGAACAACTTTTACAAAGCGTTACTCTTGCCAAAGATTTAATCTTATTTGCCAATGACGCTCCCAATTACATTTAAAGGAAAATAATGCAACGCCTCTATGCGCCTTGGCGCAGTCCTTATTTGCAAGGGACAGATTCACAAGATTGCGTGTTTTGCGCCATTAGCAAAGCCCCTCATTTGGACACCACTAACCATGTTTTGCACAGAGATGCGCATGGGATAATTTTGATGAATCGCTACCCTTATAATCCCGGACATTTCATGGTGATCCCCCACCAACATGTAGACAGCCCTGAACTTTTGAGTTTGCAAGATTGGCAGCACTTGCAACAACGCATTTATGAGGGCGTGCAACTTCTCTATGACTTTGGCGCATCGGGAATCAACATGGGTTTTAATCTCAAGGATGCGGGTGGAGCCGGGATTGCCGCGCATTTGCATGGGCATTTAGTGCCTCGTTTTGCCAAAGACACCAATTTTATCAGCGTGATTGGGGATACACGGGTATATGGTGTGGATTTTGAAGCCATTTACCAAACTCTCAAAGAAAAAGCCAAGTCTTATTTCACTGCTTAAGGAAAGAGCGTATGCGGACACGAAGTTTTAAAATTTTTAGCGGGAGCGCGCACCCTAGTTTTGGTAAGGAGGTCGCCAAACATTTAGGCGTGGGACTCTCTAAGGTTGTTTTAGGGCGTTTTAGTGATGGGGAGATCAATGTGCAAATTAGCGAGTCGGTGCGCGGGCGTGATGTTTACATCGTCCAGCCTACTTGCGCGCCTGTGAATGATAATTTGATGGAGCTATTGGTCATGGTGGATGCTCTGCGCCGCAGCTCGGCTAATTCGATCACAGCTGTAGTGCCCTATTTTGGCTATGCCAGACAGGATCGCAAAGCTGCTCCCAGAGTGCCCATTAGTGCTAAACTTGTAGCTGATCTCATGCAAACCGTGCGCATCGATCGTTTGATCACTATGGATTTGCATGCCGGACAAATTCAAGGATTTTTTAACATTCCAGTAGACAATCTTTACGGCTCGATCATCTTTAGAGATTATATTTGCTCTAAAGATTTTAAAAACCCGGTGGTAGCTAGCCCAGATATTGGTGGTGTGGCGCGTGCGCGTTATTTTGCTAGCCAGCTAGGCATGGATTTAGTGATTGTGGACAAACGGCGTGAGAGGGCCAATGAATCAGAAGTGATGAATATTATCGGGGAAGTGCAGGGGAAAGATATTATTTTAGTCGATGACATGGTGGATACTGCCGGGACCATTTGTAAAGCAGCTAGCATGCTCAAAGAAAGAGGGGCGCGCTCAGTGATGGCCATTGGCACGCATGCAGTTTTAAGCGGGAATGCCAAAAAGCGCATTCAAGAAAGCGCGCTAGATGAGGTGGTGGTGAGTAATTCTATCCCCCTTAAAGGGACTCATCCAAAAATTACAATTTTAAGTGTTGCGCCTTTATTTGCAGAGGTGATTCGGCGCGTTTACCACAATGAGAGCGTGCAGTCTCTCTTTGTATAATTTGGCAAAAGGATAAAAATGGCAGATGTGGTTGTGGGGGTGCAATGGGGGGATGAGGGCAAAGGTAAAATAGTCGATCGCTTAGCCGGGGACTATGATTTTATTGTGCGTTTTCAAGGCGGGCACAATGCGGGCCATACCATAGTGGCCAATGATCACACTTACGCCCTCCATCTCATTCCCTCAGGTGTGTTGTATCCTCAGTGTAAAAATGTCATCGGTAATGGCGTTGTGGTCGCTTTAGACGCGCTGGCCTCTGAGATTGCGCAATTTTCAGATTTAAAGGGTCGCCTCTTTGTGAGTAGCCGTGCGCATTTGATTTTACCTTATCACCAAATGCTAGAAACACACCAAGAATCTAAAAACGCCATAGGCACCACGCGCAAGGGAATTGGGCCTGCTTATCAAGACAAGATCGGTCGTTTGGGGTTGCGTGTGGGGGATTTGCGCCACCCCAATTATCTAAAAGAACGCCTAGAAGCCTATTTGGCCCAAGTGCAAGCACAAGTTGATATGCGCGCCATTAATGATTATCTAGATCGCTACACTCCCCTTATTTTGCCCTATATTGCCGATACGACAGAACTTTTATGGGAGGGCGTGGACGCTGGAAAGAAAATTTTATTAGAGGGCGCACAGGGGAGCATGCTTGATATTGATTTTGGAACTTATCCCTTTGTTACCAGCTCTACAACCATTGTCGCTGGGGCTTGTAGTGGGAGTGGTCTAAGTGTGAGAGATATTAATAACATCATAGGCGTGGCTAAGGCGTATTGCACGCGGGTGGGCAATGGTCCTTTTCCGACAGAAGAATGCGCAGAGATGGGCGAATTTTTGCGCCAAAAAGGGCATGAGTTTGGCACGACCACCAAGCGCGCGCGCCGTTGCGGGTATTTTGACGCGTTGGCGGTGAAATACGCTTGCCGTTTGAACGGGTGCACAGAACTAGCCTTAATGAAACTAGATGTATTGGATGGCTTAGAGGAAATTTTGGTGAGCGTGGGTTATAGCAGGCAGGGGCAAACTTTCACTGGCATGCCTGATTGCCTAGAGGGAGTGCAACCGGTATACAAGCGCTTTAAGGGCTGGGAGTGCAGTGCGGGAGCAAAAAGCTTTGGCGATCTGCCCAAACAAGCCCAAGAATATATTCTAGCTCTTGAAGAATTGGTAGGGGTGCGCATTAGCATGGTTTCTACCAGCCCTAAGCGTGAGGAAATGGTGCTAAGATGAGCCAATTTAAAGCTCTGCTAAAGATCAAGCAACAAATTGTGCAAAGGTGCGAGATTGCCATTGCTAATAATCAGGCCAAAATCGTGGGCAAGGAGCGTGCCTTGCAAGTTTTGATTGAAGAGCTTAACGGATTGAGCGTGCCTATTATGGGAGGGTTTGGCAATTTTGCTCAACTGAACACCCTTAAACAAAATTATCGCTATGAAATCGATCACCTCAATCATGAAATTGAGTTGCTCAAACAAGATGACTTGCGCCTGCGAGCAGAGTATAAAGAAGCTATGGTTGAATACGAAAAAATCGCCTATTTAGAGACTTTAGAGACCCAAAAAAAGCTAGCGCGCTTGAAAAAGGTGGAGCATAGAGAAATGGATGCCATTGGTTTGAGCGTGTTTGTCCAAAACCAAAAGGCGCGCCATGCCTAGATTCGCGCTTTATATGATCTGTGTGGGGCTTCTTTGGGGCGCAGAAAATCACAATGCCAAGCCTCCCAAACCCTTCCCCACCCTAGAGACTCCAAAAGACTCCACTTCTAGGCAGTTTTTACAATGCAGCGCTATTTTTGAATCCAGAAAAGCAGAGATCGATCAACAGCTTCAAATGCTCCAACAGCGCGCCCTCACTTTGCAGACTTTGCAGAATGAAACCCAACACCTCTTAGATCAGCGGAGCGCGAAGGTGGTCGAGCGCGAAAAAGCCTTGAGTGCTAAATTGAAGGAAATTGAAAATAAAGAGGCGCAACTCAAAACCACTCAAGAAGAAAATGAGAAAAAGCTCAAAAAATTGATCGCCAAAAATGAGGAATTGCTTAAAGAAATCAAAGAGGGCAGTCAAAGCAAACTTTCTAGCACTTATGCCAAGATGAAAGATTCCAAAGCTGCTCCCATTTTACAAGACCTCCCCCCCAGCCAAGCCGCACAAATTCTCTCCACCCTAGAAGCCAAAGACATGGGTAAAATTTTGGCTAAAATGGATCCTCAAAAAGCCGCCATGCTTACAGAAATGCTCCAAAAAGGTCCGCCTTTTAAAGACCCCCCCAAGCCTCCACCCCCACCCCCTCCTAAAAAACCCGATGAAGATGAGGAGTAGGGTCGTGAACTTGAATCGTGGATATGATCTAAACTATAGTATGATCGCCAAATTTTTTTGTCTGAGGTGCGTGTTTTGAAAAAGATAGTTGGAAGTTTTTTATTGGTATTGGGCATAGCAGATGCGAGCAATATTGCCCTCAATCAACCCCTAGCAGGTGTGGTGGTGCAAGATAAGGGTGAGCTTATTTTAGATGGAGATTCCATACAATACAGAGTGTGGGATAGTAAAAATCTACTAGGAAAAGTGCGCATTGTGCAGCATATTGCCGGACGCAAGAGTGTTAAGGCAAAAAACCAGCCTCTCATGGATAGCATTGTTGCGCAACATTTTGATGAAAATAAATACCAAACTACAAACATTATCAATGTGGACGATGCCCTTATGGGCACAGGGCTTTTTGTGCGCGGGGAAACCAAAAAAGCCAAAAGAAAACATCCCAAAAGCCAAGTGGTGATGGACAATGAGGGGGCGGTGCAAAAAGCTTGGGATTTAAAAAAGCAGGAAAGTTTAGTGGTTGTGTTGGACAAGGCGGGTAAAGTGCGCTTTGTGCATGAGGGCAAACTCAATAATGGCCAAATTCAAGAAGTGCTTGACTTGGCCAAGAAATTACAGCAAGAATAGACAGATTCTAAATGAGGGGGTTCAAATCTGTGCTAAAACAACCCACTTATTCAGCTAGTCTTAAATCATCATTAAACTGCAACCTAAAACGATCGCCTTTAAAATCCCCTTGTTTAATGGCTTGTTGTCCTGCTGTGCTCTTGTAATATTGGTTTAATAGAAGAAAATAAGCGTCATGATGCAACCCTATTAAATTTGGTTGGTAGTAGGGGAAGCTTTTAGGGTCGAGCACCCATTGCGCGCTTTTGTCATAGGCTTTAAAAAGTTTCTGTGCTGCGTGGCTGTGCCATAGATCAAAGCCATTTTCTGCGAGCAGTTGCCCGGCTATGCTGATGGGGGTGAGGGCAAAATGCGTGTAGGCAATGCCCTTGATGCCCTTAGTGGGTCCACTATTGTAGTTAGCGGTGTTGCTACGCACGATCTCCTTTGCCATCACACCCTCTCCATCAATGGCATCTAAAATCCACTTTTGCCATTTATGAGACATTTTTAGGAGTAGATCATGGTCGTTGGCCACAAGCGCGCTACTCACACCCAACAGAATCGCCCAAGCCCCGATGTTATTGTCCTTGTTATAGCGCGCGTAGGCTAGCATGTTAGAAGAGAACTGCTCGAATAGAGGGCTAGCAAATCTGGAGCGTATGAAGAGATAAGCCATGTTCATGTAGGGCATGTAAAAGTTGATGAGGTTTTTAGCCTCCTTAGAGCTGACGAGCTTGAGATGTTGTGCCCACTGCTCTAAAATCTCTTGAGCTCTTTGTGCGTATGCGTCTTTGCCACTCACCAAAAAACCCAAAGCCAGATCGTAGGACAGAGTGGCCGATCTTTTAAACGCGGCGCTACAGAAATCGGCTTTTCTCTCCCCTGTGGGGGTGTAGTGTGGCAGGGTATTGAGTTGCGCACAGGTTTGGATTTCTTTTTGAAGTTTGCGGTGCAAGTGGATCGCGCGCTCTAAATGGGCAGAGTGAAAATTCCTAAAAAAATACGGCGTGGCTTGCAGAACACTTAAAAAGCACAGCCCTAAGAGTATTAATTTCTGCATGGCACTCCTTTAAAAATGCGCAGATTGGGATCATATTAAATATATTGGAAATTCTTTAAGCAGAGGTTTAAGAATTAAGAATTTTAACTAAAGTAAAAGGGCATAAATTGTTTTAAAATTTCATCTTTTGTAGGGCTTGACAAAGAGTATTGTCAGACTTGAAAACTTGGAGCTTGTCCTTAGGGTCTAAATACACACAGGGGCTATCATCAATAGAGATCAGGCGCACAAGGTGTAATTGCTCTTGAATGTCCTTAGTGTTGTAGGTTTGGGCTTTAAAGAGTTGTAGGCAGGTTTGCTTAGATTTTGGGCTTAAGTATTTGGGGCTTAAACACATGGTAGGGTTGTCTTTTAGCATGTCTTTTAAAATCTTGGGATTTTGTAAGCTGTCGTAGTAATAAGGGGCGTTGCGATTTAGGGGGAACACCCGTGATATGAAGAGGGTTACAATGCTTATTAGGAGCAGAGTAAAAATACGCCCTGCCCTTGCCCGTGATGACTTTTAGGGGGTGGGTTTGCACTTCTTGATCTTTAAAGCGCGCTTGCAAGGCTTTAGTTTGGCTGGCATCGCAAAATTGCAAACATGTTTCTAGTTGGTGGGCGTATTTTAGGGGGAAGGTGAGATTAGTCCCGTATAGATCCTGCAATGTGTGCGTTTTGAGATTGTAATTTGCCCAGCCTATGGTGCCCGTGCCTAAGAATCTAGGGTGCTTGGGGTCTTGTTGCCAGTTGAAATACAATTTAGCCATGATGTGCTCTTGATCCCATGTGTCTATGTAATAGGAGATATGACTTTTAAGCCACTTGATGCCTTTGTGATCGCTATCCCACTGCTTGAAGTTAAAAGAGCTATGCTCCACTAAAGAGATAAATTTTAAAACACATTCAGAATTGACATGTCCGGGGAAATCAATTTGAGTGGGTGTGGCTTCTTGGGCGTAAATTAGGGCGATCCAACTTATCCACATAAGACAAATTTTAACTAATCTCATCATTCTAAAACCTATGGTAGTTATCTAAAAAGTTTAAGTCATTGGGTTTAATTCTCAAATAACTAGGAGAGGATGATGTTAAAGAAGTCTATGATCGCGGTGTTGTTAGCGGTAGGTGTGTTAAGTGCTCAAGACAAGGCAACGCTTTTAGAGCAAGCAGAGGTAGCTTATAAGAGGAAAGACTACCCCAAAGCTTTTAAACTTTACAAACAGGAGGCACAAAGAGGAGAGGCGCAGGCGTTCTATCATTTGGGCTTGATGTATTACTATGGGCAATATGTAAATATGGATATAAAGGGCAAAAAAGCCTTTAACTACTTTAAGAAAGCCGGAGAGATGGGGGTAGCAGATGCCTATCTTGAGCTAGCAGACATGGTCGCAGATGGCAGAATAGCCAAAAATGCTAAGGGAGAGCCTTTTGCTTGCGAGAAAGCACTGTCATATGCTAACAAAGCCCTAGAGTTGAACCCAAAGAGGGCAGGTATCTATGAAAGAGTTGGATTTCTTTATCTTAGAGTTCAATGGAACAACCATACTTGCAGTCTTAAAGACTTTAGCCAATACTCCCAAGAAGTCCAATACAAGCAAAAAATTTTTCAAAAGGGGTCGTCTTATCTTGAAAAGGCGGGGGAAATGGGCGACTTTAATGCCTACACAACACTAGGCTACTATTATGCTGCGGGCGATTTCAGATTTGAGCGTAGCTTTAAAAAAGCCAAGCAATACTATCTTAAGGCAGTAGCGGTGCTAGAAAAAGCAGGGGTAAAGGGGGATAGCCAAGCCTATAATGAGCTGGGATTGATTTATCAAGATGAGAGCAGCAATCTTAGCACGGGGACTATCCTAGAAAATAGGCATAAAGCGGTGGCGTATTTTCAAAAGGCGGCGGCGATGGGGAATGCCTACGCCTACGCCAACATGGGAAAGTATGTAGATGAGAATAAGGCGATGGAGTATTACAAAAAGGCAGGGGAGTTAGGGGACGCACAGGGGTATATCAAGTTGGCACAAATGGAAGGGACACTGCTTAGCAAGAGTTTAGAGTATTTAAAAGCGACGGGAGATTTGGGAGATGAGGATGGTTATGGCATGCTTGGCGATATTTATTTTTATGGCGGTTGGGAAAAGGATGAAAATGACCCTAGTGCTCCCCATATCCCACGCGATTACAAAAAGGCAGCACATTACTACCAAAAATGCGCGGACATGGGGAATGCCTATTGTTATCTATCGTTAGCAAGCATGTATCAAAAGGGCTTAGGGGTGCCAAAAGATACCAAAAAAGCGCGCGCATACGAGGGGCATGGGAGGGATATCCTGTGTGTGGGAGAGGACTTGGATGATTATTGTGAGTGAGGGGAGGAATCGCTTTTCCACTCTGGGTGTCTCTTTTGGATGGCTTCTAAGAGAGTTTTTGCGCTGTAAGGGCAGACATAAACTTTAGGGACATCTTTTTGTGTGAAATATTTAATGGGGCGATACTTTTTATAATAGTCATTGGTGTATGCTCCATTGGCATCCACAACAAAGGTCGCTGTGTTGTCATCTAAAAATTTAAGATAGGTGATGCTACCACTAGGATTGATCTCTCCATCTTCCTCCCAAATCCTCAAGCGCTCTGATTTTGTCAGATCACCTCCCAAGTCGCTAAGAGTTTCTATGAGGTTGGTATAAACGATGGTAAAAATATCTCCCTTCACCTTGACATCTATAACGCGCCCAAACCTCGCGCTCTCTATATACTCCTCACCATCTAAACTATCTCCTTGATTAGCTGCTAACAAAGTGGGTTTATAATAGAGATTATAGTTTGGGTAGTTGGGCAATTCTTTAGTACCGTTTGGGTTTAGATCTAAAAGCTTTTGACAATCCCTAGGATGATCCACAAAGACCTTATCCCAAAAGGAACGCCCCCTAGAATCTGTGAGATTTGTATTAACTTTTAAAATCCTAGAGTCAGAAATATCGCCTTTGGTGAAGACAAATTGTTGGGGGATTGGATAGTAAATAGGATGGCCTTTCATACTCTGCTCATCAGCACTATCAAAATAACACCTTGTGCCACTCTTTAGCTTATCTCTAGGAATGTATCCTACCAAAACTCACTCAGGGAAGTTAGGTCAAAGAGTTTATTTTTCTAATTCTAAGGGGCTTAAATCTTTGCCCTCTGAGTGAAAAAACACCCTCTTAAGCTCAAACACTTCTGAGCGGGCTAAATTTTGCGCCTCTTTGAAGGGGCGTTTGTGCGCGTTGCTCATCTGTAGCGTGTCTTCCCATTCTTGTAAAAGGACTTCTTGCTACGCGCTCAACTCTGCAGGTTTAAACTCCGCTAGGGCTCAATCCTCTAGGGTTTTGGAAACATATAATGGGGAAAAAGTTTGGGCTACGGGCATCACCTCGATACGATTGATATTGACATGCGGTGGTTGCTCAAATATCCACAGCACCACATTAGCAATATCTTCAGGACTCACATAGGGCACATGGGCGTATAGCTCTTCTGCTCTTTGCACATCGCCCTTAAAGCGCACATGGCTAAATTCCGTCCCTCCGCACAATCCGGGCTCTACATTACTCACGCGAATTTTTGTATCGGCTAAATCCGCGCGCAAATTCAGGCAAAATTGCTTGACAAACGCCTTAGTCGCGCCGTAAATATTCCCGCCCGGATAGGGATAAGTCCCCGCAATCGAACCCATATTAATAATATGCCCTTCGTTGCGCTCCACCATCGAGGGCAAAACTAGGCGCGTGATATGCACCAAGCCCTTGATATTAGTCTCTATCATGGTCTCCCAATCATCTAAATGCGCGCAAAATGCCTTGTCCAGCCCTAAAGCCAAGCCCGCATTATTCACCAATAGATGAATGGGTTTTTCTTGCAAGATATTTTGAATCCCTGCTTCTAGGGCTTTTTTATCTTGCAGGTCTACGCATAGGGGCTTGAACTGCGCCGGATACGCTTTTTCTAACTCTTCTAAACGCTCTTTGCGTCTGCCTAAGCCCACCACAAAATAATTTGCCTGGATAAAGGCTAGCGCGATCGCTCTGCCAAACCCAGATGTCGCCCCCGTTACTAAGACATTTTTCATATACACCTCTGCTAAATGCTCATAGCGTAGCGCAAAAAGATCGCGTTTAGACAAATAAGCACACCGCCCCCTTTTATAAAAGCCTCCTTGACTCTCTCTCTCTCTCGCTAAAATGCGGTTGCCTTTTTAGTCTTACAGAAAAGGAGTGCTATATGGCTGAGCAAGAGTTGATCTATGAAACGCTTGGAGAAGAGAAAGTCAAGCACCTTGGCGGGACTAGCGACTATATACCTAACCCCCAAGCTAAAACATGGATTGAATTTTACAAAATCTATTCAGGCGATTCCAATCCCATTTGTTGCAATATTGAATGTAATCAAAGTGCTAGCATAGGCGCACATATTAAAGTGGATCGTATCGGTAACAAATACTATATCGTGCCGGTGTGCTCTAGTCACAACCCCCCACGACCCAACGACCCCTCTTGGGTTGTTAAAAAGGGGACTAGAGCCGTGCCACAAAATTTGAAGAAATCTCAAGAAAAGGGGTTTTGGGCGTCTATTTTTGGGTGAGTGGGGAGCGTGATTAAACAACAACAAAGGAGCAAATATGTTTATCCAAGATTTGAGCGTTGAGCAACAACAAGTGTTTTTGTATTTGGCTAGAAAGGTTATTGAAGCCGATGGCGTGCTGCACGAGTTGCAACTAGGCGCGTTGGACACGATTAAAAAGCAATGCGAGCATGGCATCTCTGAAAAAGAAGTGCCTTTAAATACTTTAGGCAAAATTTTCACCACCAACCACGCCAAACATGCCACCTTGCTAGAGCTAACCTCTGTGGCCCTAGCTGATAGCCGTTGGCATGACAACGAGAGAGACGCGATTTACTCTTATGCTAAAGAGATGGGTGTATCACCCCAAAAAGTCGATCAGCTCAAAGACTGGGTAGTGAAAAACTTTGCGCTTTACCAAGAAGCTTTGAAGTTGTTGGATTAGGGGATTAAATGTTACCCCTTGTTGTTGTCCCTGTAGTTGGGGCATTAATGGTGAGATCGATAGCAAAAAAGGTGGTTGAGTCGTTAGACGAAAAAAATGCTAAAGAAAGTTAGGAGGTAAAAATGTTACCTATTGTTATTGCACCTTTAGCGGGTCTAGCTACGTTATGGGCAACGAAGAAATTGATAGAACTAGCGGATGAAGTAGTGAGTGAATTTTATGAACATGTGATAAGCAAATATAACATTCACAGAGAAGACGATTGGTCTAATAATGACCCAATTGAGGGGATGCCTGCCGTGGGTAGCATAGTGTTGTGCGATTTAATTGGAAGAAAGTTTGCACACTCTGGCATTTATATCGGTGGTCAGGGAAAGAATATTATACATCTGAGGAAAACGGGTCGTATTGAGCCTTGTGATGTTCAAGGATTTTCTGATGGCAAACCTATTTTTGTTTCATGTAGAGGTAAAAAAGCGGTGGGAGATCCGGAGGCAGCTGTGTATGCAAAAAAACACAAGGGCGAAAAGAGAGATTATGACCCGCTTACAAATAACTGCCATGGTTTCACTGCGGAGTGTTTTACAAAAAATGAGCAAGATGAAATCCGCATTGCAAATCCTAGTGATGTTGGAGAACTTTTAGGCATGGACTGCTGGCGGTGGTGGAAATATCAATAGACTTCAAGGAGCTAAAATGAAATTCTATAATTTTATGTCAATGGAAGATAATAAGGCAAACCAAAACACCCCACAGATCGTTGAACTTGATAAGGGGACCACTATTCAACATGTCAAAGGAAGCGGAGACTCTGAAGCAAAAAAATTTGATCATGATTCTTGGATTGACTATTACCGCAAATACATGAAAATCCCATGTTGTTATTTGGATTGTCCTAGAGATGCCGATCGGGGGGCGCATGTGAAAATTGAGGGGTATGGGGAGAAATGGTGGATTGTCCCCGTATGCCCTAGCCACAACCCGCCCACAAATGAGCCCTTTAATGTCAAGGCAAACACCATAGCCGTGCGGCATCCTAAAAAATAACCCCACATCCCCCGATTGCTCTAAAATATGTGCCTGTCTATGTGGAAAAAATAGTAGGCTTGCAACTCTAAAGAGGCGGGGCGTGATGTTTCTAAATTTATTCAAACCACCTCACTCTATGGTGTTTTAAACAAGTATAGCCCCTCTTAGCGGGACTTATATTTTATTTTTGCAAAAGAACCCTAATCGCTCCGCATAATCTTTTCAATCTCTCTAATGTGTTTTGAGGCTGGATATTTAAAGACACTCTTAAAAGGGGTTTGGGTGTGGTGGGGGGGCGGATGGGGGCGCATAATAAATCTTGTTGGAGTAGGCTTTGGTGCGCTTCTAATAGAGTCTGTATGTTGGGAAAAGGAAGTGTTAAGATGTTGCTAGGAGTGCTAAAACCTAGCTCTTGCGCACACAGCGCGCGCATGCGATCTAACATGGCAACATAATTAGGCAGATGATCATAAAGGTATTCTAGGTGGGCTAAAGCTAGGGCACTCTCAAGTAAAGAGGGGCTTGTGGTGTAGATCACACTCTTAGCGCGGTTGCATAAAAAATCTATCACCTGCACGCTCGCACCAATAAAAGCCCCATAACTCCCATAAGCCTTAGAGAGAGTGCCTAAAACAATCAAATTAGGCATGGGTTTTAGGTGGTAATAACTCAAGTACCCCCCTAAATCCCGCCCTAGCACGCCCAAGCTGTGGGCTTCATCTAAAATCAAATAGGCCTCGTATTCTTGGGCTAGATGATAAAACTCTTTGGGGGCAACATGCCCATCCATTGAATACACGCCCTCAATGGCGATAAAAATGCGCCCCTTAGTGTTGTGTGCGCGGTGTTGTTGGAGTTTTTGGGTTAACTCTTGCACGCTGTTATGGGCAAAAAAGCAGGCGTTGGGTAATTTTTTAGCCAAGAATTGCCCACTAGCATGATAATGCGCGTCCATAAAAAGCTTATCTTGTTTGCGCACTAAAGAATCGATCAGGGCCACATTGCCCAAAAAGCCACTTCCTAGCAACAAGCAGGCTTCATACCCTAAACGCGCGCTTAAAAACTCTTCTAGCTCTGCATGGAGTGAGTGGTAGCCATTGAGTAACATGGAGGCTTTAGGGGCGTGGCTGGAAAATGCACGCAACTTTTCAAAGGCTTGATCTAAAAGAGGGGTATAACTGCTCAAGCCCAAATAATCATTAGAGGCAAAGTCAGCCAAATGATCGGGATAAAGGACACGCTCGCGATACAAGCGGGCGTGTTTGAGTGCGCGCAATGCAGGTAAAAAGGAAAACAATTAATTCTCTGGGATTTCTTTCAGGGTTGCAAGCATGTCGGCGACCTTTTTATTAAGCTGATCCTGTTTTTCATGAAACATCTTATCAATGGTGTCGCGCACACTCTTAGCATGTTGTTCTACTGTGCGGATTCCTTGCTCAATGGCATGAGAGGTTGCCCTGCTGGGCTCTTTAAGCAAATTGGCCAACGCATTAGCTTCATCATGGATACCATTATGGCAAGATTCTAAATTGCGGTAACTGGGCGTGTCAGAGAACTGCTCTTTGCCCTTGCCCTCATGATACCATTTGCCTAAGCGACACTCATGGCCATTGATTACTTTAAAGGAATTTGGAGCGTTGAAAACCAAACCATAAAGATTGCTTTTGTAAACAAGGTGATCCACTTTAGCTAATCCACAAAAAGCTCTATTATTTAAATTCTCAATGGAAAAGAGAGCTGCATCGGCCACAAGTCCATTATTATACGCAAAGACTTGGATATTGCTCACATCATCCTTGATGTCCCCAACAATAGTATTGGTCTCGTTTGTATTGCTTTGGATGTCGCTAGCTTCTTGTTGCATAGATTTAACCACTACAGCAATCTCTTTGGTGGCTTTTTGGGTTTTTTCGGCCAGTTTTCTGACCTCATCAGCCACCACCGCAAAACCTCTTCCATGTTCGCCTGCGCGTGCGGCTTCAATAGCAGCATTGAGCGCTAATAGATTGGTTTGTTCGGCGATGTCATCGATAAGGGAAATAACTTGAGTGATTTCGCTACTGCGCTTGTTTAAAGAGTCTGTAAGCACAATTGCATTTTGCATCTTAGTATAAAGAGTGTCAATTCTTTGGCTTGTATTGGCAATTTGGTCTAAAGCCCCTTGAGCATGCTTACTGCCATTAGTAGCTGCTTCTACTAAGGTATTAGAGTCTGTAAGAATATTTTGCAAAGTTTGCTGGATACCCTCTACTCCATCTTTCATGCTCTCATAATAGAGGTTAAAGATATTGCTCTTGCCTAATTGCTCGATACACTCCACATTTTGGCTAAAGGAGTGGTAAAGCGTGTCATCAATACGCCTACTTGTGAGTGTATAAGCCTGATCGTTAAACTTAAAAGTTTGATTGGCGTGGGCCAACTCGCTTGCCTTTTGCTCTAAACCCACCACCTCTGCAACGCGCCCACTTTTAAAAACGATCTTATCATCTTTAATCCCAATAAGACCCTCATGAGCGCATAAATCTACAAGTTGTTTGTAAACATCTAGCTTTTTCTGTAGCGAGCGGATTTGCGCGTCCTTATCATCTACTTGATGTGTGCGCTCTTTAGAGAAAAAGTCAAACATGACACTGCCTTTTTGTTTTTGATTTTATATTACATAGCATATAGCAGTTAAACTTAAAAAGATAAGATGATCGCCCATCACTTTACAATTGGTAACGAATGGAAGTCATCATGTAAGAGCGGTCTTGAGTGGTGGGAGCAAAGCTTAGGTTGAGCGCGCCAAAATCGCCCACTTTATACCCTCTATGTGTAGACACTTCGTAATAATTGAACCTAAGCATCATGCGGACATGTTTATTCATGTTATAAAAACAAGTCAAGCCCAAACTTTCTTCATTGGCTCTAGGAGAGTAGGTAAGTCTCCCCAAAAGTTCCCAAGAAAACTTAGCATAAGTCCCCCCACCTCGTGCGACCAGAGTGAGCGCATTGCTATTATAAAGATTATCTAAACGGCCTTCGTAAGGTGTATTGTCTTTGGTGTCGTATTTAATGGGTGTGCCAAAGCGTGCTACTTGGGCATTAGCGTTTCCAAAATTTTTATACACGCTCCAGCCAAAATGATGCTTACGGATGAAAAAATTTTGTTGCATGAGCAAGGAGGCGCTGATATGATTAATAAGACTGCTGCGCCAATATGTATGGGACAAGGCGCGGTTGTAGATGGGTAACCACCAATAAAAATGGGTTTGGATACGCCAATTCCCCAGCTTTCCCTGAGTGTCATAAGAAATCTGCCCCCCGGGAGCAGCAAAATTCTTAGGATAGAACCACAAAAAGGCCCGCACATCCCAAGATTTTTGATGCCAACGCAAATCTATAGCATGCATGCCATAATTAGTGCGCGCCCCATTTGCGTAGCGGTATTGCACGGGAGCGTAAAAATCGCGGATATATTGCAAACTCGCCCGCCCACGCCCATAAGTGCTAAACCACTCCAAGTGCCACCCTCCCTTTTGCACAAAACACTCAAACCCTTGATTGTAACCGCTTAAAAAAAGCGCATGGCTACGGTAACGCCCCGCTTGACAGCCTGCAATATCTTTATAAGAGTAACTCATATAGGCGCTATAAAGAATGTAATCGCGTGTGTTGACACTATTTCCATAAAGGGAGCGGTGCCACGGAGCGTTCATTAAATAGCCCTGCCAACGCCCAATGTAATACCAGTTAGCCGGCTGAAATCCTGCATTCGGCTTGCTTTGATCGATGAGTGTTTTAGTGGAGTCAAAAGCCAATCCCCCTAACTCGCCCCCAAGCCCTGCACTCAACTTATGCGCGCTCACAGATTTAGGCAGTAAGTTCACATCAATTTGCAAAGCCCCCACAGCGGTAACATAAGTGCCTGTCGGGTAAATCCCTTTATCTGAGTTGATTGCCGAATGGTTAAAACCAATGCGGGACAACGATCCCACACGCCCACTGATTTTATAATCAAAAGCCAAAAGAGATAGAGGAAAAAATAACAAGGTAGCTTTAAGATTCAAAATATTAACCTTGTGCGTCTTGAAGTGATTCTATATTGAACAGTTTATACTAAAAAGCATGAAAGATACAATAACAGCATGGATTGCAAAGCCACTCGATTCTCTCATCTCTCATCTCTCATCTCTCATCTCTCATCTCTCATCTCTCATCTCTCATCTCTCATCTCTCATCTCTCATCTCTCCTGCTCCTAATCTTTCTATCGCCTTGTTATGGCGAGTCTACACAACCTCTCAAAGGCCCTTTTTTAGGCAAAAGAAATATGATCTCTCTTGTGGGCGGGGTGGAGTTTGGGGGGCGGGGTTTTGCTAGTTTAGGAGATTTTGGAATCCACTACGCCCAACCCGATCGCTTTTTCCGCATTCCTGGAAGACTTGTTGCCGAATTAGAAACCTTTGTAGGAGACTATGCCAAAAAGACATTCTATATGTTTATCTTTGGTGTAGCCCAAGATATTTATTTGCCCATTTTCCGCACAGGTCTTTATGTGGGTCTTGGATTTGGTATTTATATCCGCACCAAACAAGGGATTCGCATAGGTTCCGCTTTCACCTTTGGAGAAAAAGTTTTTCTTGGATATGCCCACAATGTGGCCAAGGGCAAGGGAGCGCTATCTTATGAGATATTTCTCAAGCATTATTCCAATGGCAGTCTTACAGCTATCAATGCTGGGTATAATTTTGTGGGAGGGAGTATCGGCTATAGTTTTTAAAGATTACGATGAGTAACGATTCTTAAAGCAAATCCCCACATTTTTTCTCCCCAAAATAGGCGCGTTTATCCATCCTGCGTTATAATTTTCAACGGGGTTTCCCCAAAGAAAAATCTATTTTGAAAGGGTTTTCATGGATAAAGATGTTGTTCTTACCAATGCCGTTGGCGCGCCTATTGGCAATAATCAAGATGTCCTCACAGCAGGACCTAGAGGACCTGTTTTACTCCAAAGCACTTGGTTTTTAGAAAAACTCGCCCATTTTGATCGCGAGCGCATTCCTGAGCGCGTGGTGCACGCTAAGGGGAGTGGAGCTTATGGGACTTTGACCATCACTAACACAGAAATCACCAAATACAGCAAAGCCAAACTTTTTAATCAGGTGGGTAAAAAAACCCCTTGCTTTTTGCGCTTTTCCACCGTGGCGGGTGAAAAGGGATCAGCAGATGCCGAGCGCGATCCTAGGGGCTTTGCGCTCAAGCTCTACACAGAAGAGGGTAACTGGGACATCGTGGGCAATAACACCCCCGTGTTTTTTATCCGCGATCCGCTCAAATTCCCCGATTTTATCCACACTCAAAAACGCCACCCCAAGACCAATTTAAAAGACGCTACGATGGTTTGGGACTTTTGGAGCTTAGTGCCTGAGAGTTTGCACCAAATCACCATTTTAATGAGCGATCGGGGGATTCCTAAGAGTTACCGCCATATGAATGGCTATGGTAGCCACACTTTCAGCCTTGTCAATGAAAAAAACGAACGCTTTTGGGTGAAATTCCACTTTAAAACCTTGCAGGGTATCCAAAACCTCACCAGCGAGGAAGCGGCTAAGATTCGCATGCACGACATGGATTCGCACCAACGCGATCTGTTTGAAGCCATTGAGAAAAAAGACTATCCTAAATGGCGTTTTTGTGTGCAGGTGATGCCTGAGAGCGATGCCAAAAACTACAAATTCCACCCCTTTGATGTTACCAAAGTGTGGAGTCATAAAGACTACCCCTTGATCGAAGTGGGCATTTTAGAGCTCAATAAAAACCCCGAAAATTATTTTGCTGAGGTGGAACAATCCGCTTTCAACCCCGCCCATGTGGTGCCCGGTGTGGGTTATAGCCCTGATCGCATGCTACAAGGGCGACTCTTTGCCTATGGGGATACCCACCGCTATAGGCTAGGGATTAACCATAGTCAGCTACCGGTCAATGCGCCTCGTTGTCCTTTTGCAACCTCTTCACGCGATGGTTTTATGAATAATGGGCATGACGGTGCGATGCGCAACTACGAGCCTAGCTCCTTGCCCGGCTATAAAGAAGCCCCTCATGCGCGCGAACCTAAACTCGATCTTGGCAAGCTTGAGGATGAAATGGCAGCTTATGCTTACAATTTCCGCGATCATGACACGGATTACTACACCCAAGCGGGCGATCTCTTCCGCTTGATGCCCAAAGATGAGCAGGAGCGTACTTGTCAAAACATCGCCGATGCGATGCAAGGTGTGTCTGAAGACATCATCAAACGCCAGCTAGAACACTTTAAAAAGGCGGACAGCCATTATGGCCAACGCATCCAAGAGTTGCTAAAAAAATATTAGCCTTATAAGGAGGGGGTAACCAACAATGCGCCTAATTTTGCTATCCTTGCATGAGATTATCTTAGGAGAGTTGATGAAATTTTTTGAGGAATATAAAACCCGCTTGTTTTTCATTTATTGGGTGCGTTGGATGGTTTCGGCCGTGGTGATGTTGCCCTTTATGCTTTTGTTTGAGTGGTTGCACACACCTCTTTGGCTCAATCTCTTTATCGGACAAACAATCGGCGCGATCATCTTTTTTAAAATTGACAAGTTTATTTTCCGCAAACAGGACTAAGACTACATTCTCTAATTTTTTGGGCACGTGCACTTGGGGTAGCCAAAACGCTTTTATGGTAGCATAGACTTATGGAAAAGCTTAAAAAAATTCTGATGTTGGCTCTCCCCTCAGCAAGCAATAATTTTTTGGAAATTTTTGTCATTGCTATTTCTACCGTGTTTATGGGACGACTCTCAGACACCCATATTGTAGGGTTGGGAGTGGGGTTGCAGTATATCTTGCTCTTTTATTGTATCAACTCGATTTTTTTCATTGGCACAAATGCTATTTTGAGTCGCCTAGTGGGGGCGCAAGATATGGAAAACTTGGCAGCGGGTTATTCAAGTATCCTTATAGGGGCGATGGGCATTTGTGCGCTAGCTTGTGCGCTGGGTTTTTTGGGGATCGCCCCCTTTGTGCATTGGATGGGTGTGAGTGGAGAGGCAAACCGCCTAGCTCAAGAATATTTGCGCATTTTTATTTTTGCCATGCCCGCTATTTTTGTCAAAAATGTCATGGTAGCCGCTCTAGCTAGCCTCTCTGATACTCTAACTCCCCTGCTTATCAAAACGGCCATGAGCGTGCTCTGTTTATTCTTAAACGATGCGCTTATCTTTGGCAAGTATGGTTTTATGCGCTTAGACATTGCTGGAGCGGCTTTAGCTAATGTGATTGCGGCGTTTTTAGAATTGGCGATTTTATTTGGAGTGATTGCCATCAAAAACACCCCTCTTGAATTCAGATGGAAATTTGATTGGCAATGTTTTAAGCGCACTTGGCATGTGGGCTGGCCTTCTGGATTTGAGCGGCTTTTAAGTCTTTTTTCTATGGTTTTAGTGTCTAAATTTGTTGCAAGTTATGGCGATGTCATTTTGGCAGGGATGCAGGTGGGTTTGCGCGTGGAAACCTTTAGCTTTATGCCCGGACTAGGTTTTACCATCGCTTGCATGGTGTTGGTTGGGCAGAATTTAGGGGCTAATCGTATAGAGGTAGCGCAAGATTATGTGCGCACGACTTTAAAGGTAGCAGGGTCTCTCTTAGGGTTTTTAGGAATACTCATGGTGGTTTTTGCTAAACCTTTTGCAGGGATTTTCTCTCAAAACCCCAAGGTGATCGAAGTGGCTGCTTGGTATCTCATAGCTGTAGGAATCTCTCAAATGCCTTTGATTTTTCTCTTTGTGCTGGATGGGGTTTTTAGGGGGGCGGGGATGGCTAAAATTTCCTTATATATCAACACTACTAGCATATGGCTGTTACGCATTGCCCCCATGTATGTTTTGCTCAAAAGTGGCATGGATATTAAATGGCTCTTTGTTGTTATCTGTGTAGAAACCTATATCCGTTCAGGGATTTTTTATTGGGCTTATGCACAGGGGTGGTGGAAAAAACCCGGGCGTTTTGCGCCCTAGCGCACTAACGCCTCTTTCTTGGCCAAAACCAAATCGCTTCTTAACATATCTGTAATGAGATCGTCTACACTAAACTCACGCTTCCAGCCTAATTCGCGCTCAATCTTGGAAGGATCGCCTAGGAGTAAATCCACTTCTGTGGGGCGGAAATAGCGGGCATCTACACGCACCACAATTTGATCTTTTTTGAGAGAATGTTTGAGATCGACACATAGGTCGCTAGATTCAAATCCACGGATCACCCCCACCTCTTCTAACCCTTCTCCTCTAAATTCTAAAATCACTCCCACACGCGCAAAGCAACGCCGAGTAAATTCTCGAATACTCATTGTTTCCCCACTAGCGACCACAAAATCTACCGGCTCTTTGTGTTGTAAAATCAAATGCATCGCCTTTACATAGTCTTTTGCATGCCCATAGTCGCGTTTGGCATCCAAATTGCCCAAATACAAACAATCTTGCAAACCCAAAAGCATGCGACTAATGGCCATCGTAATTTTGCGGGTTACAAAAGTTTCTCCTCTAACCGGGCTTTCATGGTTAAACAAAATCCCATTGACGGCAAAGAATCCATAAGCTTCGCGGTAGTTTTTGGTGATGTAATAGGCATAGAGTTTAGCCACCGCGTAAGGACTTCTAGGGTTAAAGGGGGTGTTCTCATTTTGGGGAGTTTCTAGCACTTCTCCATAAAGTTCTGAGGTGCTCGCTTGATAAAAGCGGGTGTCTTTGAGATTTAAAAAACGCATCGCTTCTAAAAGGCGTAAAGTCCCCAAAGCATCCACATTAGCCGTATATTCAGGCATTTCAAAAGAAACTTGCACATGGCTTTGAGCGGCCAAGTTATAAATTTCTGTGGGGCGGATTTTAGCCACAAGGCTAGTCATATTGCTCGAATCGGTGAGATCGCCATAATGTAAGAAAAAGCGGTTATGGCTAGTGTGCGTGTCCTCATAAATAGAATCGATACGCGCAGTATTGAATGAAGAACTGCGCCTTTTAATGCCATGCACGTCATAGCCCAAATCTAGCAAGTAGCGCGCTAGATAACTCCCATCTTGTCCAGTAATCCCGCTAATCAGTGCGATTTTTTTCATAGTGATCCTTTAGGGGCGTTTGTAATCATCTTGCAAGCGTTCAATATCGGCTTCATCGCACAGACCGCACTGCACTTCTAAGATTTTTAGAGGCTGGTTGGTGTCATTGCCCAGTCTGTGGATTTGTCCTTGTTTGATAAACACGCTCTCATTAGTGTGCACTTTTAAGTTGCGCTCTTCAATCACCACACTGGCCACCCCCTCCACCACGACCCAGTGCTCGCTGCGGTGTTTGTGCCTTTGCAAACTGAGGCGTTTATGAGGCGTGATTTCTAGCAATTTTACCTTAAAAGCGGGATAATCCAATAAAACCTCAAAACTTCCCCAAGGGCGGTATTCTAGTGGGTAACTTTGCAATAAGGCGGGGTATTTTTCCCCAATTTGAGCCACCACATTTTTAAGGCTGTCCAAATGGCTTTGGCTTGCAACCAATAAAGCATCTCGAGTGTCCACGACCACACAATTTTCTATGCCCAATAAACATATGAGCTTATCCTTAGTGCTAGTGGCGTAGTTATGGGCAGACTGATAGCTCTCTAATTTGCCATTGTGGCAAACATTGCCATGTGCGTCAGCAGGCAAACTATTGTGCAAACTCTTAAAATGCCCCACATCTTGCCAATTAGCTTTTAGGGGCACTAGCTTTAAATCTGGGCATTTTTGCCATAATTCTATGTCTACCGAGCCCTCTTGCAAAATTTCCATGCCCTCACATTTTAAGATATTTGGGAGTTTTTTAGCTTTTTGAAACAGGATTTGGCAGGCTTGCAACATAGCAGGCACATGCACAGCGCACGCCTCTAAAAACACTCCGGCTTTAAAGACAAACATCCCACTATTGATATAAAAATCTCCCTCCTGCGCGCTCAATCCCTCAATTTGAGAAGGGCTAGGTTTTTCTATAAAACTTAATACCCTGCAAACTCCATTTTCAGGCGCGCTGCAACGCACAAAGCCGTATTGAGAGCTAGGCTCTTGGGCAATTCCAAAGAGGATCATTTGATCTTCTTGGGCATGCTGTGTGGCAATTTTGAGGGCTTCTCTAAAGGCTTGTATGTCCATGAGATGATCGGTAGGACTGACTACCAACACTTCGCAAGGATCGGAACTCAAGGCAGCTAAAATCAGAGAATTCATGGTGTTTTTGCTCGCGCTCTCCAAGAGAAAATCTGTGCGATCTGCTAAGTTCGCATGGCTAACTTCCCCTAGAGCATGGAAATAATGCGCGTCATTGCACACCACCAAAAAGTGGGATTCTTCTGTATTCAAGCGTTCTAAAGCCAGACCAAATAAACTGCGATCGCCATAAAGTTTTAAAAACTGCTTGGGAAAGTGTTCGCGGCTTAAAGGCCACAACCTTTTACCGCTCCCTCCACTTAAAATTATATGGGTCATTTTGTCTCCAAAAGTAAACTAGAGATTAAACTTGCTATGCTACAATGCGAGGCCTTAAAATTTACAAGGAGCATTTATGGAAATTCAGTTTATTTTAGACCACATGAATAAAAACCATGTAGGTGATATGGAAAAGTTATTAGGAAAATTTGGCCAAATCAAGGGCGTGCAGGGCGTACATCTTAAAACCGCTACTTTGGAACACATCGAAATTGCTTACACTCTTGAAGGCAAAGATGGCGCGCTCAAAATTGATTACCCTGCCAAAGTGAGCGATAATGAAGGCATTAAAAACGCCATCATCGCCCTTTGCACTTCTATTTCTGAAACCACAGACTTTAAGGGTGTGCAAGAAGATTTAGAAAAATTCCGCGAAGGTTTTAGCAGTGTGTGTATCGCCAGTCTTAGCCCTGAAAATGAAGTAATTTGTTCTTATAGTGCGCTTCTTTTTGATGAGCAAAACGGGCATAAACAATTTTATATTTATGTCAGTGAGGTGGCCGAGCATTTTAAAAGTCTTAAAGCCCATCCTGAAAATGTAGAGGTAATGTTTTTAGAAGATGAGGCGAGTGCTAAATCTCCCATCTTGCGTAAACGCCTGCGCTATAGGACAAAGTTGCACTTTGTTGAAAGAGGGGCAGAGTTTGATCGCGTCTATGATAATTTCTTGAACAAACACGGCAAAGGGCGCGGATTGGAAACTATCCGCCATATGCAAGATTTTCATCTCATCAAGTTAGAGTTCCTTAAAGGGCGTTTTGTTAAAGGTTTTGGTCAAGCTTATGATGTGGATGCGCATGGGCATATTTCTTATGTTGGAGCTCAGGGCAATCCCCATAGTAAGGGCAACCCTCATGGCGGACACCCACACGGACACCCCCATGGTGCAAATCCACATGGAGGACATTCTCATGGAGGACACCCACACGGCGGGCATCCCCATGGACATGGCGCACACCATCCCGGAGGCCATCCACACGCTTAACCCTTTTTCTCTCCCCAAATGGGGGGAGGGTAACTCCCCTATAGAATTTCAGAAATTAAACGACATTAAATAAATAATGTTATGATAAAGGTTTAGCCATGCGCAAGCATGGGTGTTTCATGCCAAAAAGGAGTTTAAGAATGCGGCGGTTAGAAACCTTGGAGTCCATTTTAGAGCGTTTGAGAGTTTCCATTAGAAAAAATGGATTAAAAAATTCCAAACAACGCGAGGAGGTGGTGAGTGTGCTTTACAAAAGTGGAACGCATTTAAGTCCTGAGGAGATCACCCATAGTATCCGTTTACGAGACAAGAATACAAGCATTTCTTCAGTCTATCGAATCCTCAATTTCTTAGAAAAAGAGCGATTTATCTACACTTTGGAGACCAATAAAAATGGACGGCGTTACGAGATCGCAGCCAAAGAACACCATGATCACATTATTTGTCTGCAATGTGGAGAGATCGTCGAGTTTGTGGACCAAGAGATAGAAGAGAGGCAAGTTCAAGTGGTGCATAAGTTTCAAGCCAAGCTAGTTAGCCATGACATGAAACTCTTTGTCGTGTGTGCTAAGTGTTTGGCTAAGGAGAATTAATTAAGGTCTTCCCAGCAGAGGGGGTGGGCGTATTCTAAATCTTTGTTTGCCTTTTTGCCTAAGACTTGAGATAGGAATTTAGGGGCAAGTCCGGCATTGGGGCGCAAGGCGCGCACATGATCGCTAGTAAGAGTTTCCCCCTTTTTAAGGGGCTTTGTGATGAATAGGCTACGGGCAAATTGGCGGCCTTCTTTGGGATTTTTCTCCCTCTCTCCACTTCCTAGTGCTAGATAAGTCTCATGCACTGCTTGCACCATCTGCTTAAATTCTGCAGCGTCCATGCTAAAATCTTTATCCACACTCTCTAAACTTTTATCCAAGATAAAATGTTTTTCAATCATGGAAGCTTTAAGGGTGGTGGCAATCACCGCGCTCAAATGCCCTAAAGTGTGATCGCTCAAACCATAGGCGGTGTGGTAAAGCTCTTTGAGTTTAGGCATGGCGAGCAAATTCGCCTGTTGCAAGGGTGCTGGGTAAGCGCTGGTGCAGTGCAATAGAGTGATGCGATCATTGCCCGCTTTGGCGCACACTTCTAGGGCATCTAAGATATTTTCGTGCGTAGCAATGCCTGTTGAGATAATGAGGGGTTTATGCGTGCTGGCCACATAAGCCATAAGTTCTAAGTCTGTGATCTCAAAACTCGCAATCTTATAGCAAGGGCATTGAAGCTTTTCTAAGAGTTCAAGCCCTTTTAAACTAAAAACAGAGCTAAAAATCTCCAAATCAAGACCTCTAGCGTGGTTAAAAAGATCGGCATGCCACTCTAAAGGCATGGCCGCGCGTTGGTAGAGCTCATAGAGACTTTGTTGATCCCATAAAGTCCCTTCAATCACAAAGGGGGGGCGATTGGTCTTGAGAGTAAGGCATTCTGGGGTGTAGGTTTGGAGTTTGGCCGCATTGGCCCCGCTAGTCTTGATAGCCTCTAAGGACAAGAGAGCGGTTTTTAGGGACTTGGCATGGTTAGAGCTCAATTCAGCGACAATATAGGGAGCGGACATGATTTTCCTTTAAAAAGTGCTCAGGGGTGAAAATTTTACAAACAACCATACATCGTGGTAACGCCCTTTGCGGTGGATAAAATCGCGCAAATAACCTTCTTTGCGGTAAGCGTGGCGTTGGTAAAAATTTAGTGCCCGTTCATTAGTAGCAAGCACTTCTAAATGCAAGGCATGGAGGCGGATTTTATAAAAAGCGATAAATTCAAGCGCATTGAGGATTTGAGTCCCCACATGTTCTAAATGCGGGTTTTTATAGATACCCAAAAATCCGTGCCTATGGATGGGGTGTATCCTTGTAAGAGAACCCACACCTAGCAAAGTTTGCCCTTGTTTAAAAAGATAGTAGGCGCTATTGGGGTTCTCTTTAAGCTGTTCAATAAAGCGCAGATGGGCCTCTAGGCCAATGTGTTCATTAAGCATCCATACAGAGGTTTTGGGATGATTGCGAAAAGTCAAAATTTCTAACTGCTCTTGTTGGGTCGTGTGGGTAAAATGGCAGGCGTAGAGGGGGGGGTGTTCTTGCAAAGCAGTTGAGGGAATCTCAAAACTCTTAGAAAGCCATGAAGGATCAAACAAAGATGGCCTTTAGTGTGGATTCAAGCGCATTACCGATGTTTAAGTGCTTTTGAATAGCCTGTATAGCAAGGCGTGCTTTAAGGTCAAAGGCACTCAGATCGTCTTGCAAAGTTTGAAAAGTGCTGCACTTACAGGCCTTAATCGCGCTCAAGGCTTCAAGTTGGGGGCGTTGGTTGGGGGCTACCTCTATAGCTAAAATGGGGGTGAGAGTGAGCATAGCCTCATAGAGCATCCCCCCGCCTCCTAGCAAAGCCACATCGCTTTGTTTTAAAAGAGTGGCAATTTGGGGCAAATGTAAATTTTCATGGAAAATTGCTTGGGCATAAGGGCGCAGGGCGCGTGTAATCTCTGCAGGCGCGCAAATATGGAGTTTGTAGGGCGTGTTTTGCAGGCATTCTAGGGCTTGTTGGTAAAAATGCAAGCTTTGCGCACTTCCCCCAAAGGAAATAAAAAGAGTTTGGATTGTCGGGTTTAGATTTTTATTAGAAGTTTTAAAAGCCATCTCAAAAGGCATAAACTCTGATCCTAGAAAATGGCGTTCTGAAGAATTTTTATAAAGCTTTTCAGCCTGAAAGGCCGGGTTGATCACAAAGGCTTGTGGGGGTTTTGGGTGGGGGAAGTCCTCAAGATAGAGAAAAGCATGGGTTAGAGAAGCTACATAGTGGTAAAAATTTGGGCTGGCTTGATAACTATCCACAATAAGACGATCGCTTTTAGACACTCTAAAATCACGCAACCAATTTATATTAATATCTGCTAAAGGATGGGGAGCAATAAGGCGCGATTCTAGACCGATACGCGTCAAGTGTTTTTGAAGTTTTTGGGCACGGCGTAAGTGTCCTAGTCCGCTTTGAAGCGAGATATCAGCTAGAAGGGTGATCATGGGAGTGCAAAAGTTGGTATTTGAGTTTGGCTAATTCTAGGTCTTCTAAGGTGTCGATGTCTTGGGTGTAAATTTCAGGCACAACAATGGGGTAAGAATGCGCAGCTAAAAGGGGTTCTAAGTTGCTAAAATGGCGCGCCTCTCCCATGTAAAAAAGCCCAGTGTCGTGGTAGAGGGGGGGGAGGTCTTGGGTGCGCTTGGGGAGGTGCTCAGCAAAAAGAGGGGCGGGATTGGGATTTAAACTGAAGGCGCGATAAGGCGAAGCGCCATAAGGACTAAGCGCGATAGCGTATTTATAAGTTGGATGCTCTAAGAGGACGTTTTTAGCTTCTTGAAGTTGGTTAGCTTGGAGCAAGACACTTGTCCCATAGAGCGCGCAAACGAGCGTTTTGGGCGTAAGTTTTAAAGTAGCGATGGCGTGTGCTATGGCTTCTAAACTGGGGGTAAGCGCATCGGCCAAATGAGCGGGGCGCAAAAAGGGCGTGGACGCGCCGTATTCTCTAGCAATGCGCGCGATTTCAACACCATCCGTGGACACCACCACTTGATCAAAGAGTTTTGATTGCAGGGCGGTTTGTATGACATGGGCGATGAGGGGTTTTCCTAGAAAAGAGTAGATATTTTTATGGGGGATGCGCTGACTATTGGCGCGCGCTAGAATGATAGCGATCACTCTAACCCCTAGAAGGGAAATTCAGATTCAAGGACTTCATTGGAAAGTTTCTTTTTATTGCTCGCGCTCAAAGGTCCTAAATTAGTGTAAGAGATCTTGGCATCAGCGATGTGTTTAGACTGCACGACATTATTTTTATTAATATCAAAGGG
This sequence comes from Helicobacter felis ATCC 49179, assembly GCF_000200595.1. Classification (NCBI taxonomy): domain Bacteria; kingdom Pseudomonadati; phylum Campylobacterota; class Epsilonproteobacteria; order Campylobacterales; family Helicobacteraceae; genus Helicobacter; species Helicobacter felis. The sequence continues at coordinate 1,497,012 of NC_014810.2, forward strand.
ACGCACCACACCGCTTAGTTTGATCACCTGCTTTTCCCCATCAACTAAAATCTCCTTACTTCCGTAAATAAAATAATTTCCATTTTCTAAAACCTTAACAATGCGTGCGGTGAGGATGAATTTAAGGTCCTCGCTCTTTTTTTGCGAACCTCCTCCCTTGAAGGTTTTATTTGTGGTGGGTTGGGTGAGGCTGTAATTGCTGCGATCGTCTAAAAACTGGGCTTGCTCTCTTTTGTTAAGATCTGTGCCATTGTAAGCTAGGCGGGGGGGCGTAGAAGTGCCATTAGAAGTATTAGCGTAATTTTTTGATGCGCTGTAGTTAGCGCTGGCGTTTTCAGAGATTTCCACAGTTACAAGATCATTGGGCTTCATAGCGCGTCTATCGGCAAAAAGAGGGCGCTCCCCCTGCCCAAAGAGACTTCCGGGTTTAGCAATTTCAGGGATAAATTCTTTAGAGGGCATTTCTTCCACATAATCAGGAGGATCAAACTTGATGCCCGGCTCAACAGCCCTAGCCAAACTCAGTAACACCACAAAACTTGCAAGCTTAAATTTAAACATGCTCTTCCTTAGTGGGTTTTATGCGTGATTATACTATAATGGGGACTTAGCCATCACTTTTAGGATAGAAAATGCGGAAAAAACACGGGTTGACTGTGATCATGGGGGCTGTGTTGGGCATGGGCGGATTAGATGCCCTAGATACCTCCGATTGGAAAAAGGGTTTGATTATAGGGACGAATTATCAGACTGGGCTTATCAATATCCAAACGGAAACTAAAGCCAAACGCAATGGCATGAATGTCAATGCCAATGGTTTAGGCTTCTTGATAGGGTATACAGGGTATTTTCGCGACGATCAGATGTTTGGGGCGCGTTATTATGCCTTTTTAGATTGGCAAATATTTGGTGCGCAATATCATCCAAGCCCCTATGGAGGAGGAGGGTATTATGGGGGTAATAACCTGCTCACTTATGGGGCTGCAGCAGATTTTTTCTATAATTTTTTTCAAGGCACTATCTATAGCAATGATATTTCGCTAGATTTAGGGACCTATGTGGGCGTGGGGATTGCGGGCAGTTCTTGGTTATTGGGCGATACGGGGCGAGATAAACTAGGAATTCCTAGTTTGGGTCTTCCTAGCGTGAATGTGAGCGCTTTTCAATTTCTTTTTAATATCGGGCTGAGGGCTTTACTTGTAGATCAACATGGAATCGATTTAGGTTTTAAAATTCCCACCATCAACAACCATTATTATACAAGCGACTCCTACAGCGTAAAACTACGCCGTAGTTTTGCTTTTTATATCAACTATAGCTACCACTTCTAGTAGGGTATGCAAGAAGAGAGCATCTTTTTATAGTAACTTTGCGCCTTTTGGATTAGAGCGGAGTTGTCGTCTTTGAGCAGTAATTCGTAGCTGTTTTCAAAGGCATTTTTGCTCCAGTTGGCCGAACCTAGAAAAATCCACTTGTTATCGATGAGTGCTAGTTTTTGGTGCATGATACCCCTGTAGGAAGCTTGAAAGTGTCTAGCACTCTTAACTTCCTTGCCTTGAAGGAGGCAAGTATGAATACCTTTGTATTTAGAGAGATAGGCGATAGTGGAGTGCTTGCCATGCACATTTGAACCATAATCATAAATGATGTTGATCTTCACGCCACGATCGGCCGCGTTTTTAAGAGCTTTAGAAATAGCTTGATGCGTGAAACTATAAATCGCAATGTTGATATTACTTTGGGCCGCGTTGATCCCTGAAATCAAACTATTTAGAGCATCTTTTTGTTCATAGGGCAACATGTAAAGTGTGGGGTTTGCGCACAAAAAGCCCGCGCACACGCAGGGCAACAAAAAAGACCTGAAAGAAACCATTTGCGAAACTCCTAGTCCTCAATTTTAGGTTAAAGTAAAAAGGCTTGTTTTTGTATTATAATGCAGGGTTTAGGTAGTCTAGCTTAAGGAGAGTGGCGTTGAAAATTTTATTAGTCAACAAAAATAGGATGATCGAAAAGCTGTTTGAAAATATTGCTAAAAAACTTTCTTTGGAGCTAGTGGTGCAAGAGCACAGCAATGAAGCTCTCTCAAGCTTGCAGAATGGCGAGGATTACTTTTTCTTTGCAGATGATACGGTGATAGATGAGGAAGAGTATCGCAAATTTGAACCTCACTTGGAAACATGTAAGCTCAGTGCTTTTATCCACAGGAAGAGCGTTTTGCCCTTTGGGTCATTTAGCCATTATATTCAAAAGCCTTTTTTGCCCACGGATGTTTTGCATATCTTAGAAAAGACTATGGATACCCTTACCATTCCTCATCAGGAGGCTCCTGCTCAAGAGAAGCTTGCAACAGATTCGGCGTCATTAGATTTAAACCTTGATACAGGTTTTGATTCAGAGTTGGACCAACTTGAGGAATTAGAACATCTCTTTGATCCCCAAACAAGCGCGCCTCATACTCCGCAAGAGAATCCTACAGAGAATGCGCATGCCTTGGACAACTCGGGAGAAGAAAACTTAGAAGACTCAGAACCACAACAAAAACAAGAGGGGGTATCCCAAGAAGGAGACTTAAAAGATTTTTTGGAAGAACCATCCCCGGCTCCACAAGCTGATTTGACTCCACAAACCGAGATTACAGAAACGGAGTCTGAGTCAAAACCCGCAGATCTTAATATTTCCCTAGAGGATCTCCTGCCTGTGGATAATAGCGTGGATGACGAAGGCATCCATGGATTCGACTCCAAAAAGGAGAGTGAGCCACAAGCTTTTTTTGAAGAAGAGCTATCTTCTTTTCCCCAAGAGGCAGAAGTTCATGCAGATACCCCCATAGAGGAGGCGCAAGCAACTTCAGCTTTGGAGTCTCAGCATGAACAAAACCCCCCTCACTCAGAACCCGATCCTCAAGAGATGGTTTTAGAACAAGAGGGGCTTGAATCCCAAGAAAAAGTCTCTGAGCAGGGCAATGCTGAAAGTGTGGAGGTTGAACTTCAAGATATTGCACATCTTGAAGATATCCCCGAACCGGTGATGGCCAGTGTGATGGATCAACCTTACAAAGAGTCAGGGGAGCAAGAATCTAACGAGGTAGCCGATGCGATCCCACAGGAGACCCAAGAAACCGATACGCAAGAAGTTACACCCCAAGCAACACCAATCTTAGACGCACCTGAGACTATAGAACCTCACGCAGAAGAAGAGAAAGAAGAGAAAGAAGAGAAAGAAGAGAAAGAAGAGAAAGAAGAGAAAGAAGAGAAAGAACTCTTTGAAGGTGCAGAACCTCAAGAGGAGCAAGACCATGAGGAGCAGGCAACAACGCTTGAATCTGAAGCATTAGATCAAGATACCACACAAACAAACACATCTTTAGAGGCCCCTCAAGAAGAAGTTTCTAGCCACACAGCCACCTCTCTTGTGCAAGAAGCAGATTTAGATGAAGATCAGGATATTTTAGAGGACCTAGAAAGCTTGCCAGAAGAGCCAATGCAAGAAACCTCTCCCCAAGAAGAAGACGCGTCTGCAAAGTTAGAGTCTGCATTGGAGGACACTGCAGGAGAAAATCCTAGTGAAGCAGAAGTGAGCGATGAATCTTGTGCAACAGAAAACCTAGAAGATTCTAAAGTGGCAGATTCTCATAGTGTGGAGGAAGAACTTCATGAAGACGCGCCCCAACCTCTTGAGCCACAAGAACTCATGCAAGAAGTCCACGAGTTGCCCACGCCTGTTGACTCTCCTAGCAAGGAGCAAGCAAAAGAGAGTGAACAGACAAGCCAAGAATCCCTACCATCTGTATTGCCCACTTTGACCCTAGATTTGCAAACCCTGCTCAAAGATTTACCCATCGATCCAGAGATTCTCAAAAATAAGGTCTTAAGTATTCAAATTATCGATAAACCCCAATGACAGCTTCAGATGCCTACCGCATTTTAGTTCTAGCAGGACCAAGTGGGGCGGGCAAAAGCACTTTAATTAAACACATCATGGCTTCTTGCCAAGATGTTTATTTTTCTATCTCCACCACCACGCGCCCCAAAAGGGCGGGCGAGGTTCATGGGCAACATTACTATTTTGTGAGTCAAGAGGCTTTTTTAGAAGGGATTGAGAAAAATCAATTCTTAGAGTGGGCGCTTGTGCATGGACACCATTATGGCACTTCTCTTTTACCCGTGCAGGACGCTCTTAAAGCGCGCAAACTTGTGCTTTTTGATATTGATGTACAAGGGCACCATAGTCTTAAAAAGATTTACCCTAAGGCAACCTCTATTTTTGTTACCACTAAAAATGTGCAAGTGCTTAGAGAACGCCTAGAACAACGCGGGACAGACACCCAAGAGATCATCACCAAACGCCTTGAAAACGCTTTTAAAGAGCTTCAGGAAGTGGATAGTTTTGACTATGTGCTGATCAATGAGGATTTAGAGCAAGCTAAAGAGAGAGTTTTATGGGTGGCGCGCACCCTAGACTACAAACAACAAATGTTTCCTAAAGAAGCCCTCTGCACGGCTTGGCGCAAAAAAGGACTTTAAGGCTTTTAAAGCCAGCTATAGTAGAATAGACCACCTTATGTATTAAAGGATTAGTATGGGTGGCTTTAGCAGTGTATGGCACTGGCTCATCGTTTTATTTGTGATTTTACTTCTTTTTGGGGCAAAGAAGATTCCCGAACTTGCTAAAGGATTGGGAAGTGGAATTAAAAACTTTAAGAAGGCAATCAAAGAGGACGAGGAACCAACAAAACCCCAAGAATCCCAAGTTCTCCACAATAATCAAACCCCTTCTCCCTCCACATCCCAACAAGATCACAAGGCTTAAGCATTGTATAATAAAATTAAAGGCGTGTTAGAACGCCTGTTGGACACAAAGATCGTTTTAGAGCATCCTAAGGATAAGAGTTTAGGGCATTATGCGAGCGTGGTAGCTTTTTCTCTAGCCAAAGAGCGCAGAAAAGCCCCTAAGATCATCGCTGAAGAGTTGGTGCAATTTTTAAAGCAAGAGCAGGTATGCCAAGAGGTTTTTGCTTCTATTAGCGCGCTCAATGGTTATCTTAACTTCACACTTAAAGAAAGCTTTTTAGATGAGCTCTGTAATCAAGCTCTGAGTCTAGGAAAAGATTTTGGGCGAAATATCTTAGAGTCCAAAAAAAGTTACTATATAGAGTTTGTGAGCGCAAACCCCACCGGGCCCCTGCACATCGGGCATGCGCGCGGAGCGATTTTTGGGGATAGCTTGTGCCGTTTAGGGCGTTTTTTGGGTGTAAAAACCCATGCTGAATATTATGTCAATGATATGGGCGCACAAATCCACATGTTGGGTCTCTCTGTGTATTTAAGGATACAGGAGATGCGGGGCGCACAGGTAGAATATCCACCCAATGCTTACAAGGGGGACTATATTACCGAGCTGGCACAAAAGGCGTTAGAACACTTTGGCGCGCTAGAGGGGGAAGAAGAAGCCCTTATAGCGCAACTAGGAAACTTTGCAAAAGAACTCATGCTAGCAGAAATTCAAGAAACTCTAGCAGAGACGGGCATATGCATGGACGCTTACATTAGCGAAAAGGCGATGTTTAGCGCACAAGAGAGGGTTTTTACTCGCTTACAAGAGGCAGGAGGGGTTTATGAGAGTGAGGGGAAAATGTGGCTTGCTTCTAGTCAAAAGGGAGATGAAAAAGATCGCGTGCTTAAAAAAAGCGACTCCACTTTTACCTACATTGCTGGAGACATCACCTACCACGATTACAAATTCCAACAAAACTACGACCACTATATTAATATCTTTGGGGCAGATCACCATGGCTATGTGGCGCGCATTAAGGCGGCTTTAGAGTTTCTAGGTTATGAGTCCCAACGCCTAGAGGTGCTTTTAGTGCAAATGGTCGCCCTCTTACAAGAGGGCAAGCCCTATAAGATGAGCAAGCGCGCGGGGAATTTTGTCCTCTTAAAGGATGTTTTACAAGACATTGGTAAAGATGCTCTGCGCTTTGTTTTTCTCTCTAAAAAGCTGGACACGCATTTAGAATTTGATGTCGCTAGTTTGCAAAAACAAGACAGCTCTAATCCCATTTTCTACATCCATTATGCCAACGCGCGCATCCACACCCTTATGAGCAAATTCCTGCAAAGAGGAAATGAACAAGCTATTTATGCTAGCTCACTTTGTAATCTCCCCCCCGTTGCTACACACCTGCTCTTTAGCGCGCTCAACTTGCCTAAGGTGCTTGTGAGTGCTTTTGTGGATCGCGAACTGCAAAAGATTTGTGAGTATCTTAAAAACCTCGCGGGGGATTTCCACGCCTTTTACAACGCTCATAGAATTTTAGAAACACCTCAAGAACTTCCATATCTCAAACTCTGTCAAATGGTGAGCCTAAGTCTGACAATCGGATTAAGTATGCTAGGGATTGAAGCTAAGAAAAAAATGTAAGGGGAAGCAGGACGGGGAAGGAGGGGGAGGTTACCCCGCCCTGCAGTCCCTATTATAGCACAAGTTTCACTTAAAATAAGCTAAATTCCCGGGTCGATCTCAATTTTAAAGGCAAGAGGGTGATCTTTAAGATGGTGTAAAATTTGTAAAAGATTTTTCGCAGAAGCCGCGCTTAAGAGAATTTCATAGCGGTATTTCCCCGCTACTCTAAACACCTGCGCCTGACCACTTCCCAAGATTTCCACTTCTTTAACACTCTCAAAGAGGGTTTGCAAAACATTTAAGATAGTCTGCATATCCTCTTGAGCCTTTTCTTGGCTTGTAGCACTAAATTCAAGCTGAGCCAAACGCCTAAAAGGGGGGAAAACTTGCATGCGTGTGTGGAGCTCATCTTTTAAAAAGACCTCATAATCTTCAAGATAATGTTGTAAAAAATCTCTGTTATGCGACTGAATAAGCACTCTGCCATGTTTTTTGCGCGCGCTACGCCCAGCAATCTGGCACATCAAGCTTACCCCCTGCTCAAAGCTTGCATAACTTCCATTGTGCAACACCTCATCTAGCCCTAAAATCACCACTAAATTCACCTTAGGATAATCATGTCCCTTAGAAATCATCTGCGTGCCGATCAAAATATCTAATTGATGCGTGTTAAAAGCCTCTAAGATGCTTTGAATTTGTTGGTTGGTATGGGTGTGATCCTTGTCTAAAATGCCAATACGCGCTTGGGGCAGTAGCGCCTCCAACTCTTTTTTACACTGCTGTGTGCCCATGCGCTTGCCTTGCAAAGAATCGCATTGACAACTAGGGCAAACTTTAGGGATACTCTCTTGGTGTTGGCAGTAGTGGCAACGCATGCACCGATCTTTGAGGTGCAAACTCATATTCACGCTGCAAAAGGGGCAACGCACCCCCTGCCCGCACACCTGACACAAGAGCTTTTTAAAATGCGCGCGGGTGGGCAGAAAAATTATGCTCTGTTGTTGAGCACTCAAAGTGTCTTGTAGAGCCCTCAAAATAGTAGGACTAAGCGCAGTTGCGCCTTCATCAAAGATCACTTCTTGGCTAGAACCATGAAAACGCCCCCTAAGACGCACAAGACTTTGGCTTTTTTGCGCCACATAATAACTTCTTATACTGGGTGTTGCCGAGCCTAGCAAGGTTTGGATGGGCATTTTTTGGGCTAGATATAAACTTAGATCGCGGGCATTATAAAAGGGGGTTTGGTTGGCTTTGTAGGCTTGATCATGCTCCTCATCTACAATCAATAATCCCAAATGTGCCATAGGTAAGAATAATGCGCTTCGAGTGCCCACCACCACGCGCACCTCTTGGGTGTAGAGCTTTTTTAAAAGGCTCTCCCTTTGAGCGGGATTGAGTTTGCTATGCCACAGCCCCACCTGCGATCCAAAGCTTTTTAGAAGTGTTTGATAAATTTGAGGAGCTAGGGCAATTTCAGGCACTAACACCAACACTCCCAAAGATTGTTGGAGTTTACTAGCAATGAGATGGGCGTAAATATGCGTCTTGCCACTGCCCGTATCTCCAAAGAGCAAGGCACTTTGAAGAGAACTAATTTTATCGTATGCAATTTGCTGTGCAGAGCTAAGGGGCTCAAGCTTGGGGGTTATACAAGATGGCGCGGGCACATACTCAGTTTTAAAGGGTTGAAACAGGGGCGCGATCACGCCTATTGGGGCACAATAATAATGCGCCATGAAGTGCAACAAGAACATTTGGTGCGCATTAAAATACGCCTCTATAGGCTTTGCCTGCTTGCAGGTAAAATGAGGTCGATCGCACACCCCCAACACCACCCCCTGAACAGACCGGCGTTGCAGGTGGATTTTAACCAGCGCGCCTACCTCTAGGTTTTCTTGACTCTCATAAGTAAGAGGTTTGATCTTGGCAAAGGGAGCGATGGTGTAAAACAAAACAGGCCTTGTGGGATAGAGATTATGAGGAAATTTGAGCCTTAATAAATTGGAGCGTTTTTGCTAACACTTGTTTTTCGTTTAAATGCTGGATGTCAATTTTAATTTTATGGGGAATCTGACTGCGATCAAAGGCGGCATGGAAGCAATCGATCTCTTCTTGCTTTTGCTTAGGGTCTTTATGGATAGATTGTCCATCTTCTCTCTCCATCAGGCGATCAAGGCGATCGACAAGTAAGATCAAAAACACCTCCTCCATGTCAAGAATCTTTTGTTCCAATTCAAACACGCACGCGCTATCATAATGGCGGTACATAGCCCCAAAAACCGCTTCGCTTAAATGTGTGCGGTTGAGAATAATCGAGGACTCTTTTTTTAAGGCAAGATCAAAGATATATGCATACCAATGCAAATAATGCGCCTGCGTGTAGGTGTCTATGTGGATGGTGTGCAACAATAAAAACACCTCTGTAGAAAAATGTGCCAAAAGCCCACGCGACAAGGTATCTTTTCCCACCCGATCCGGTCCATCTAGTAAAATAAGCACAAAACCCCCCTATCTTTTAAAAAATTTCCAAAATTTCAAAATCTTCAAATCTCTGCGAGTCGTCTTCTGCTACATCGCCTACACTCAAATCCTTAAACGCTTGATAGAGGGGGGCTTTAGGATTCACTAAGACAAAATCCTGCCCTGCGATCTTGGCATGAGAGTGTGCTGCAAAGGGAACCGCAAAAAAGCAAAGTTTTTTATCATCTCTTTGGGCGATCACGCAAGCACCTAAAGCCACTTTTTGGGGATGGGGTTGGTTTTGCAAATCAGCGCACAATCGTTGGGTTAAATTCAAGGCTAGAGTTAAATCCGCCACCCGTTTTTCACCAGCAGCAACAAGATATTGCGCCTCTTCTTTAAAGGTATCATAACGGCTTGCCATCGCACCCTTATGGTAATTAGCCTCTTCTTGAGATTCTCGCACTTGCTTTTGCGCGCTCTCACGCATTTTTGTAATCTCTTGCGCGCATTCTTGGAGAACTTGGATTTTTTCTTGAGTTGTGTTTGGATTCATATCACCTCTTTGATAAATAAGTAAAAGGTCTAAAGCGTTTCAAACACCATGAAGCCTTATCCCCGGGATAGCCACAATTATAATTGCAAGTATCCACAAGACACAATCGCAAGGGAATCAAGCGATAATCTTCCTGTTGCTGCATTTGGAAGTGCCCTTGAGAATCTACTAGGGGGAAATCTAAATCTTGGCGCATATAACAAAAAGTTGCCCATTTGTTAGGGAATACCCTCAAATAATCCTTATAACCCTCGATGCATTGTTTAGCTTTATTACAGAGAGAACAAGGGAGATGGTTTTTGCTAGCCAAAGCATGTTGCTTGTATTCCACACGCGATCCATTTTGTGTTGTAAACACCACGCGATCACGATTGGCCTCCTCTTGGTGTGCGTAGGTGATCAAGCCCGCGTCTAAGACCTCTTGAAGAGCCTCTTGCACGCTGATATAATAGCGTTGGTAGTTTTGGGCAATGTCCTCTGTGTAATACAGATCGAAAAGCTTTAAAGAAATCCCTAGTCGATCCACAAACTCAATTTGGGCTTTTAAATCGTGGGTATACCCCCTGAGCAAAACTCTGTTTAAGGAAATATTAAGCCCAGTCTTTGTGGCGTTTTCTATATTGCTCACCACACGATCAAAGCCATCAAACCCCATGATTTGCCGGTAATTTTGGCGATCCATCGCGTGGAGGGAGATGCGAATCTTCTTGGTGCAATCTTTTAAGCGTTGATCATATTTATCCAAGAAAAAGCCATTCGTAGTGATAGAGGGTGTGTAATGTTTGCTGACCATCTGACACACATCTATGATTGTCCGTGCGCCATCTTTGTAAAGCAAAGGCTCTAGGGCAGCCAACTCGACCTTAGCGCAATTACGATGGGCAAACCAAAAATCCACTAACTGCGCAATAAAGTCATAGGGCATACACTGCACGCGACCCCTTTTTTAAAGTTAAGACCCTAAATTATAACACAGCTTCAACAACCTTTAAAGCGCGTAGCTGTGCTATGATCAGCAAAAAAAGAGAGATGATGCCAAATTTTCAATTACACGCCCCCTATGCGATGAGTTTAGAGCAAGAAAAGGTCGTGCAAACTTTGAGTGAGGGGGTAGAACAAGGGGCGCGTTACCAGACTTTAATTGGAGTTACGGGTAGTGGCAAGACCTTTAGCATGGCCAATTTGATCGCGCGCTTGCAAATGCCCACTTTGATCATGAGTCATAATAAAACCCTATGCGCCCAACTTTACAGCGAGTTTAAAGGCTTCTTCCCTAAAAACCATGTGGAATACTTTATCTCCCACTTTGATTACTACCAGCCCGAGTCCTACATCCCCAGACGCGATCTCTTCATAGAAAAGGATAGCTCGATCAATGAAGATTTAGAACGCCTGCGCTTGAGCGCAGTAACTTCATTGCTGAGTTATGAGGATGTGATTGTGGTCGCTAGTGTATCGGCTAATTATGGGCTGGGCAACCCTGCTGAGTATTTGAGCATGCTAGAAAAAATCCAAGTAGGGCAAGTGCGCCCCTATAAGCAATTCTTGCTCAAGCTCGTAGAAATGGGCTATAGTCGCCAAGAAATCTTAGAGCGGGGTAAATTTAGGGTAGTGGGAGAATGTGTAGATATTTTCCCCGCCTATAATGATGAAAACTTTATTCGCATCGAGTTTTTTGGCGATGAGATCGAGCGCATCACTAGCATGGACGCGCTGGAGAACACCCCCCTAAAGCAACTAGACTCTTACCCCCTCTATGCGGCAAATGCCTTTATTGTCAGTCCAGAGCGTTTGCAACAAGCCATTAAAGACATTGAGCAAGAATTACAGGCACGCCTAAGCTTTTTCAAACAAGCCCAAAAGCCCCTAGAATACGAACGCCTCAAAACCCGCACCGAATTTGATTTAGAGATGATTAGTGCGACTGGCATTTGTAAGGGCATTGAGAATTATGCGCGCCACTTCACGGGCAAACAAGAGGGGGAGACCCCCTATACTTTGATGGACTACTTCGCCCAAAAGCAACGCCCCTTTTTGGTGATAGTTGACGAGTCGCATGTGAGTTTGCCCCAATTTAAGGGCATGTATGCGGGGGATTTGAGCCGTAAGCAAGTCTTGGTAGATTACGGCTTTAGATTGCCCTGTGCGCTGGATAATCGCCCGCTCCAATATGAAGAGTTTATCACCAAACCCCCCCATTTTCTCTTTGTCTCAGCTACCCCTAACCCCCTAGAGTTAGAACTCTCACAAGGTCATATCGCCCAGCAGATTATCCGCCCCACCGGATTACTAGACCCTGAGTATGAGGTGCGCCCCGTGGCTAATCAAGTGCGGGATTTATTTGAGAGCATTAAAGAGGTGGTGAGCAGACATGAGCGCGTGCTGGTTACTACCTTGACTAAGCGCATGGCGGAGGAATTATGCAAGCACTATTTAGAATGGGGCTTGAGGGTGCAGTATCTGCATAGCGATATTGATGCCATTGAGCGCAACCATTTGATTAGAGAGCTTAGATTAGGGGTTTTTGATGTGCTCATTGGGATCAACTTATTAAGAGAGGGGCTAGACTTGCCAGAAGTCTCTTTAGTGGCGATCTTGGATGCGGATAAAGAGGGGTTTTTACGCAGTGAAACCAGTTTGATTCAGACGATGGGGCGCGCGGCTCGGCATGTGCGTGGCAAGGTGCTTTTTTATGCCGATAAAATCACAGCAAGCATGCAAAAAGCGATGCAAATTAGCGATGAGAGACGGGCTAAACAAAAAGCCTTTAATGCAGAACATGGCATTGAGCCTAAAAGCGTGCAAAGACATGTTGAAGAAGAATTGATCGATAGCCTGCCTGCCAAACCCAAACGCTCCAAAGCCCTAGAAAAAATGCCTAAGAGTGAAAAGGATCGCTTAATCAAAACTTTAAGGGCGCAAATGCAACAACGCGCTAAGGTGTTGGACTTTGAAGAGGCGGCAAGATTGCGCGATGAGATCGCACGCATTAGGTTGTAGTGTAATGGCAAAATTTTTTCCTAGCGCAATCCTGCCTCCTCTGCTGATTTTTATTTTGATAGGTTTAATGGAATATATTAAAGTTTATTTAATTATTTTTCGCCTACAATCTCGGTCTGCGATTTTTTCTTTATCTTATAAGGTGGACGATGTTTAAATCATTTATATCAAAGGTGCTGGTGCCCTGCGGGCTGTTGGTTACAGGGGCGCAGGCGGCAAGTTTTGCTTATGACCTTAAGTTTGTGAGCTTTACTTACAATCTAGCGGGCAAAGAAAACCCTTATTGGAATAGCTTAGTGAATATGAAAAATAGAATCATGCCCGAGATTGGGATTCAATTTGACAAAAACCAATCCTTGATGTTTGGGGCGTGGTTTATCCAAAACCTGCACACGCACTATAGCTATTTCCCCTATTCTTGGGGGGTTACAATGTATTATAGCGCGGTGGGCAAGAACTTTAGGGCGTATGTGGGGATCATTCCTAGAACTTATTCCATCTCTTCTTATCCACTTGCGGCCTTTAAAAAACTCTTTTGGTTTAAAGACCCTACCGCTAGAGGGGCGATGTTGCAGTTCAAGCCTGCTTACGATCCTAACCGCGCGTGGAATGGTTGGGGAGAGTTTATTATCGATTGGTATGGGGGGCGCAACTGGAACAACGGGCCAGCTAAAGATAATTACAATTTTAACCAAATGCTCTATTTTGGATCGACTGAATGGTCTTTTTTAAAAGACTATTTGGGTTTTGGGGCTAAAATTGTCGCCTTCCATAATCTGAGTTCTTATAGCATGGGGGATAAATATCCCTTTAATGGAAAATCCTATCTCAATCAGGGCGATGAAACCCCCCTTTGGCCCAATGGCTATCCTTATTTTAGTGGTTCGAAACAGGGGGGTGTGCCTGGGGAATATTCCAACCCTACCGTGCTCGATCGCATTTACTACCACGCCTATATCAAAACCAATCTCAAGCGCCTCATGCCCTATATGGATAAAATTTATTTCCAATTTGGTACGATGTCTGAGCAAGAACATTATTGTGTGCGCTCAGGAGATAAATGTGGGCCAAGCCAGTGGTATAACAGCTTTGGCGGGCAGTTTGATTTTGATATGCAGTATAAGGGTTTTGGATTCTATAACAAATATTACTTTTCAGACAAGCCTCAGATGAAATTTTACGCCACTTATGGGCAATCGCTTTATACGGGTTTGCCTTGGTACCACGCGCCCAACTTTGAGCGTATCGCGCTTTACTATGTCTATAAAAATAAATTCATGAGTTTGCGCGCAGACGCGTTTTTTAACTTTTTGGGTGGGGGCAATGGACATAGTTTGCATGGAACAGGAGGCAAGTGGTACACCACTTTCCAGCAATTTGTAACCCTTTCCATCGACACAAGAGAGCTAGTAGATTTTGTGCGCAGCCGCCACCACTAGGCGCGTTCTAAGAAAATGCGCAGGCGTTCTAAGACTTGATCGCCTAGCACGAATAAAGCTTGTTTGAGATCGATTCCCCCCTTTTTTCCCAAAAGAGCCACGCGTAAGGCGGGCATGAACGCCCCGGGCTTGAGCGTGTGCGTTTCTAAAAAGTCATGTAAAAGAGTTTGGATACTCTCTAAGTTATCTAAAGATGCCTCTTTTAAATCGTGCATAAAGGCTTCTAGCAAGGCTTTAGCCTCAGGATTTTTAATAGCTTCGTAGGCAGTGGGGGAGTCTAGCACCTCATGCATCCCCAAACTCAAACTTTTAAGGGTAGCGCACCGCTCTTTAAGTGCGCTCAATAAAATATCCTTTTGGGCAGGTTGCAAACTAGCAAAGCTAAAGGGCAGATCAAAGTCTTGTAAAAGAGTTTCTAGCTGGGCGTTAGAGGTGGCTTTGAGATAGTGGGCATTGAGCCAGTCTAATTTATGGGGGCTAAAGCAACTGGGTGCGCTGTTAAGTTCTTTGGGGCTAAAGTGTTGCAACAATTCTTTTAGGCTAAAGATTTCTTGATCGCCATAACTCCAACCCAAACGCACCAAGAAATTTAGCAAAGCCTCTTTAAGATAGCCCAAAGCCTTATAATCCATCACCCCCATCGCCCCATCGCGCTTACTCAATTTGCGCCCCTGTTCGTTTAAAATCATAGGCACATGGTAAAAGTTAGGCAATTTAAAACCTAGGGCTTGGTAGATAAGGATTTGTTTAGGGGTGTTGCTGAGGTGATCGTCTCCGCGAATAATATCGGTAATTCCCATCAGCGCGTCATCGATGGTTACTACAAAATTATAAGTGGGCGTGCCATCCGCACGCGCAATGATAAAGTCGTCTAACTCTTTGGCCTGCACCACTACTACGCCCTTTACTCCGTCTTCAAAAGCAATTTCCCCCTCTAAAGGGGCTTTCAGACGCACTACAGGGGTAATTCCTTGTGGGGGCGTGCCTTTAAAATCTCTGTAACGGCGATCGTAGCGGGGGGTTTGCCCCTGCGCCCTTTGACTCTCCCTTAAAGCCTCTAACTCCTCCTTGCTCATATAGCAGTAATACGCTTTGCCCGCTTCTAAGAGTTGTTGGATATAGCTTTGGTAGAGTTCTAAGCGTTGGGATTGGTAGAGAATTTCCCCATCAAAGTCTAAGCCCACCCACTCAAAGGCTTGCAAAATCGCCTCTGTGGCTTCTTGATTATTGCGCGCTAGATCCGTGTCCTCAATGCGTAAATAAAACTTTCCCCCCGCTCCCCTAGCATACAGATAATTAAAAAGAGCCGTCCTCAAGCCTCCGATGTGCAAATGCCCGGTAGGGGAGGGGGCAAAACGCGTTACAACCATGCATATCCTTTAAGCCTAAAAGTCCTAAAATGCGCATTCTAATACAAGCTAACTTAAAAGGGTGTGCATGCTTTGCGTCTTGGATATTGAAACCGTGCCAGATATTGATCTAATTAGGCAGGACTTAGACCCTGAAAGCACTTTAGAACCCTTAGAGCTTTGCGCTAAAGCCTTTGAGTGGCAAAAAGTTAAGAGCGGATATGAGTTTTTGCCCCTCTATTGGCACAAGGTGGTTTCCATTGCTGCTGTGTTAGCCGACACACATGGGCATTTTATTAAGGTGGGCAATTTTGGCAGACAAGAGGGACAAAAGAGAGATGAAAAACACTTAGTGGCAGATTTTCTCAGCTTTTTTAACCATCAAAAACCCATGCTCATTAGTTTCAATGGGCGTAATTTTGACCTGCCCACTCTCATGCTCAAAGCCCTCGCCTATAACTTAGACGCGCGCGCCTTTTACGATCAAAGCAATAAATGGGAAAATTACCGCTACCGCTACAGCGAAGCCTTCCATACCGATCTGCTCGATAGTCTCTCACAATTTGGCGCACAAAGGCTTAAACTCGATGGGGTGTGTTCTATGGTAGGTTTGCCGGGTAAATTTGGCTTGAGCGGGGAGTGCGTGCATGAAATTTATTATAGTCAAGAGAGCGATCGCTTGGAGCGCATCGATCTGTATTGTCAAGGCGATGTGCTCAACACCTATTGGCTCTATCTTAAATACATTCTTTCTAAGGGCGCGCTGGCTAAAGAACATTACCTAAATATTCTAGTGGATTTTAAAAACAAACTCCCCCAAGACAAGCCCTATAGCGAGGTTTTCACCCAAGCTCTAGAGCGCGAGATTCAAAGCGAAATGCAAGAGGATTAAGGCTTAACAATATGCCATTCTACTTTGAGCAGATCGCAAGACCCTTTAAAGCCTAGATCGCAACCCTTTAGAAAGTATTTTTTAGCTTTTTTGCGGTTTCTGCGCACACTCTGAACATCCCAATAAAGCACCCCTAAGCTATGACAAGAATAAGGATCGCCTAGTTTTGCGCCCCGTTGGTAATATTTGATCGCTTGGTCTATGTCCTTGTGCACACCTAACAAACCCTGCTCATAAATCCAGCCCAAAGTGCGGTAAGCCTGCACATCTCCCATTTGACCCGCTTTTTTGTAGTCCATAATAGCTTGCTTGGGATCGCTCTTCTCTTCTAATAACCCACGAGCCAAATAGGCGCGTGCGATCCCCATTTGTGTCATCTTGTTTAAATAAGCCATAATTTTAGGGCGATCGTTGGCATAACCGGCCTGAAGCAAGCCTTCTAAATAGGTATTTGTTTGACTTTCAGGGGGGCGTGCCACCAGTGCGCAAGCCTGTTTAGAACCTAACTTACACGCCTTTTTAAAAGAAACAACGGCTTTTGTAATGTCTTTGGGTGCGCCCTCCCAGTAAAAAAAGCCCAAATTTTCATACGCACGCGCACTGCCCAACTCTCCAGCTCTTTGGTAGTCTGCAATAGCTTGTTGGAAGTCTTGGGCATAACGCGCTTTGTTGCCACTCTTTAAATACGCTTCTCTAGCGCACCCTCCCAATAACAATGCCCCCAAAATCCCTAGAAAAATTTTAATGCGCATGCCAATTTTCTAGTAATTTTTGCGCATTAGTGCGCACATCACCCTGCCAAAGCGCGCTGATGAGTGCGATCATATCTGCGTGTTTAAGTTGAGCGACATTTTGGACGCTGATCCCCCCGATGGCACACACCGGGATTGTTAAGCACGCCTTAGCACGCTCTAAGACTTCTAAATCTATACAAGGTGCGCTAGGCTTGCTAGGCGATCTAAAACACGCCCCAAAAGCGACATAATCCGCTCCCTGCGCTTGGGCTTGTTTGGCTTTTTCTAAGTCTCCATAGCAAGAGACCCCGATCACTCCACCAAAGAGCGCGCGCGCCTCGCTTAAGGGTATGTCTGCCTCGCCTAAGTGCAACCCCCACGCGTTACACTCTAGGGCTAGAGAAAGACGATCATTGATCACAAAACCCACACCCTTTTTGGTACATAAATCGTTTAATTCTTTAGCCAAACCTAAAAGTTCGCTATCGCTACTCTGCTTATCGCGCAGTTGCAAAAAACTCACCCCCCCCTCAATGGCGCGCTCGGCTAGATTGAGTAGGCGATCATAGGGGGTGAGTTGGGGATCACTGATCGCATACAAGCCTTTAAGTTCTATTCCCATTCAATGGTCCCCGGAGGCTTAGAAGTAATGTCATAGACCACGCGGTTAATCCCGGGCACTTGATTAATGATAGCATTAGCCACGCGCTCTAAAAATGCAAAGGGCAAGGGTGCACAATGCGCGCTCATCCCATCGCTAGCCTGCACCGCCCTAAGTGCGATGGTGTTATCATAGGTGCGCTTATCTCCCATCACCCCCACTGAAAACACATTGAGCAACACGCAAAAGGCTTGCCATACCTCATTATACAGTCCCTCGTTGTGCAAGGCTTGCATAAAAATAGAGTCGGCTTGACGCAAGAGCTCTAAGCTAGGTGTGTTGACCTCGCCTAAAATGCGGATTGCAAGACCTGGACCGGGGAAGGGGTGGCGGGCTAACATTTTTTCGGGCAGTCCTAAGCGCGCCCCTAGCGCGCGCACCTCATCTTTAAAGAGTTCTCTTAAGGGTTCTAAGAGTTTCAAATTCATTTTCTCAGGCAACCCGCCCACATTGTGGTGGGATTTGATCACTGCTGAAGGACCCTTAGCACTCACCGATTCGATGACATCCGGGTAAAGCGTGCCTTGAGCCAGCCATTTGATGCTCCCCTGCTTAGAGAGTTCTTGCGCCTTTTGTTCAAAGACCTCAATAAAAGCATGCCCGATGATTTGGCGTTTTTGTTCAGGCTCCACCACCCCTTTAAGACGGCTTAAAAACAAATCTTGCGCGTCTAGCACATGCAAGGGAATTTGCAAATCTGCAAACATGCGTGCCACTTGATCGCGCTCCCCAGCCCTTAACAAGCCGTGATCCACAAACACCACCTCCACCTGCTCTTTTAGCGCGCGCGCACACAGAGCCGCGACCACGCTTGAGTCCACCCCTCCACTCACCGCACACAACACCCGATCACTCCCCACTTGATCTTTTATGCTTTGGATTTGCTGGGTTAGAAAATCTTGCATATTCCATCCGCCTTTGCAAGCGCAAATCTGTAGGGCAAAATTAGCAAGCATGCGCCCCCCCTGCGCGCTATGCGCGGATTCGGGGTGGAATTGCAAGCCATAGAGGGGCTTATGTTTATGGGCGATCGCACAAAAGGGAGCATGCGCGCTTTGGGCTAAGACTTCAAAATCTAGGGGCATCACCTCCACGCGATCCCCATGACTCATCCACACCACGCTAGAGGGATCAATACCTTCTAGCAGGGGGTTAGTTTGCAAATTCTCTAAGTGTGCGCGCCCAAACTCTTGAGAGGACGCACGCGCCACGCGCCCCCCTAAAGTGTGCACCAACCACTGCATGCCATAGCAAATCCCCAAAATAGGAATATTGAGATTAAGAATCTTAGGATCGCAGTGGTAGGCTTGCGAGTCATACACACTAGCTGGTCCCCCGCTTAAAATGATCCCCTTGGGGGCTTTAGCGCGAATCTGCTCTAGGGGAAGATTATAGGGGTAAATCTCTGTATAGACCCCGCATTCGCGCAAACGCCGCGCGATGAGTTGGGTCGTCTGACTCCCAAAATCCAAGACTAAAATCTCTAAATCTGCCATTTCTTACCTTTTTCATTTAATGATAGATTATAGCGCGTTTGCGCGTTTAAACCCTCTTAAAGTAACTTTGCTAACATGGAGTTACTTACTTTCAAGGAATTTATATGGCAAGCATGCCTAGCCTCTCCCAAAAAAAACCTTTCTACAATTCTCTACGCTTTAAGCGTTACTTAACTTATGTGTGCATAAGTCTCTTTTCTGCCCTCATTCCCTTTATCCATATAGGCGATGGGCAGATTTTTTTAATCTCTTTTGAGCACCGCCAAATCCACCTTTTGGGCAAAATTTACAGCGCGCAGGAGATGTATTTATTGCCTTTCTTGGTGATTTTCTTATTTATTTTTATCTTTTTTATGACCTCGATGCTGGGGCGGGTGTGGTGTGGTTGGGGTTGCCCACAGACCATCTTTAGGGTGATTTTGCGCGATCTGATCGAAACCAAGCTTTTAGGCCTGCATGCCAAAATTTCTAACAAACAACGCCTCATAGCTCCCACAATGGCTAATAAGCTCAAAAAGATTTTAGCCTTGATTCTCTTTGCTCCCGTGCCCATCGCTTCGATGGCGGTGTTGCTCTTTTATTTTGTCCCTCCTTTGGAGTTTATAGATCATCTGCGCCACCCTGAAGATCATGGACTTTTATTAGGGATTTGGGCGGTTTTGAGCGCGGTGGTGTTTTTAGACATCACTTGGGTGCAAGAACGCTTTTGTATTTATCTCTGTCCTTACGCGCGAGTGCAAAGCGTGCTTTTTGATGATCACACCCTCAACCCTATCTATGACACGCGCAGAGGGGGGGCAATTTATGATAATAACGATGTCAAAATCCCCACCTTGCCCCAAAAACGCGACCCCAAAAACGAGTGTGTGAGTTGTAACCACTGCGTGCATGTCTGCCCTACACATATTGACATCCGTAAGGGCATGCAACTTGAGTGTATCAACTGCTTGGAGTGTGTGGATGCTTGCACCGCCACAATGGGCAAACTGGGTAAAAAAAGCTTGATCAATTGGTCTTCTAGTCAAGCCTTGGCTACACGCAGTCCGGTCAAATTTTGGCGGGCTAAGACCTTAGCGTATGTGGGGGTGTTGGCGATTGTAGTGGGTGCGCTAGTGGTAGGCACACTCAAAAAAGCCTCCATGATCCTAGACATCACACATGGAGGGCGCTTGTATGCCATGCATGAAAAATTTGTAGACAATAGCTATCTTTTCTTGTTTCAAAACACGAGCAACAAACCCCACGCCTATACTTTCAATATCGACGATCCCAATATCAGCATTTTGCGGCCCACGGGTACGCTCACTATCGAACCTCAAGGCAAGTTAAAAGTTGTCGTAATCTTACGCATGCCTGTACAAAAGGCCAAGCAGGCCTATCTAGCCCATGAGGTAACTCAAGCTAAAAAGGGTATCTTACCCATCACGATCAAGGCCTATAGCGTGGACGATCCTAGTATCGTTTTAGAACAAAAAACAATCTTCATCGTGCCTCATTTTTGAGACTATGGGAGGGGGTTTCAAATCAAAAAACAATCTTACACACAAAACAGACTAAATTCTAAAAAAGAAAAACATAGAAAGAAAAGAGTGGAAAGATGGTTGCGGGAGATGGATTTGAACCACCGACCTTTGGGTTATGAGCCCAACGAGCTACCGGACTGCTCTATCCCGCGTCATGGCTGGAGTACAAGGATTCGAACCTCGGAATGGCAGGACCAAAACCTGCTGCCTTACCACTTGGCGATACTCCAAAGTAAAGTGCGCATTTTAGCCTATTTTTTTAGAAAAGTCAAGCCCATATCTATGATAGGCGGCACAAGCCCCCTCAGAGCTGACCATACACGCCCCCACAGGGTGGCTAGGCGTGCAGGTTTTGTTGAATAAAGAACAATCTAGGGGTTTGGCTTGCCCTTTTAAAATCTGTCCACAAAGGCAGTTTTTAGGCTCAAGCGCGCTTTTCTTTGGCAAGACCTCTTGAAACACCACCTCTGCATCAAATTCTGCAAACTCCGCGCGCATTTGCATTGCCGAAAAGGGGATCTCCCCTAGCCCGCGCCACTCAAAACTTTGACGCACCTGCATGGTTTGCTCTATCAAACTTTGGGCTTTTAAATTGCCCTCAAAGCTCACCACACGGCGGTATTGAATTTCTAAGCGGGTTTCTTGTTGGCGTGCTTGGCGCACAAGACACAACACTCCCTCGAGCACATCCACCGGCTCAAAGCCAGCCACCACGATGGGCATTTGAAAACGCTCCAAGAGAGGTTGATAAATCTTAGCCCCTGTGATCACACTCACATGCGAGGGGGCGATCAGGGCGTGAATTTTAGAGTTTTGAAGCACGGCTTGCACACTGGGGGGCACAAGCACATGGTTATTGTGCACGAAGAGATTTTTTAGCCCCTCTGCTTGAGCCTGCAATAATAAGCTAGCTGTCATAGGCGTAGTGGTTTCAAAGCCGATTGCTACAAACACGACATTTTTTAGCGGATTTGTCCTAGCGATCTCTAGGGCTTGCAGGGGGGAGTAAGCAAAGCGCACATCAGCTCCTAGCGCGCGCGCTTTTTGCAGACTTAAGACACTCCCGGGAATGCGCATCATATCCGCTAGAGTGATTAGAATCGTCTCTGGCATTTGAGCTAGAGCAATAGCTTCATCAATGCGCAGTTTGGGCATCACGCACACCGGACACCCCGGACCATGCACAAACTCTAAGGGGGTGTTTTGCAGTAAATCTAGTAGGCCATAGCGCATTAAAGAATGGGTGTGTCCCCCACACACTTCCATAATTTTAAAAGGAGCTTGTAATTTAGAACTCTCTTGTTGGATTTGGCGCGCGAGGGCTAAAATAGCCTCTTTGTTTCTAAAAGCGTGGATAAAATCAGTCATCTGTCTCCATTTTGGCGATCATCTGCTCATACAGAGCTAGAGACTCTAAAGCTTGTTGCGTGTCGATCTTGCCCACCACAAAGCCAATATGTAAAAGCACAAAATCCCCCACTTCTATAGATTCGTCCATTAAATCTAAACTTGCTTCTCTTTGCACACCCATAGTCTCTAGGGTCGCTACATTGCCCTTCAGGGCGATCACTTTAGAGGGAATGGCCAGACACATTAGAAGATATGATCGGACTGGTAATTTTGCGCGCGTCTTGAAACAAGGAAGTCTTTAAAGGCTTCTAGGCTAGTGCGATCTTTGGAGCTCAAAGTAAAAATAGGCGTGCCGGGTTTGAGTTTGTCCATATCTTCCTGGACTTGAGAGAGTCTAAAGTTAAAAACCTCCATCAAATCAGCTTTACTCACCACCACCGCATCGGCGCATAAAAACATGCTAGGGTATTTCAAAGCCTTGTCATCGCCCTCAGGGGTGGAGAGCAAGACAATATTCATCGCCGCGCCCAAGTTATAACTAGAGGGGCAAACCAAATTCCCCACATTTTCAATAATGAGATAATCACTTTGAGCGATCGCGCCCTTTTGTTTGAGAATGTCATACGCCCCCTCCAACATAGCTGCTTCTAAGTGGCAGGCTTCCCCTGTAGTGATCTGCTGGGCGACGACATTCTTTTTTAAAAGCCGATCAGCATCCCGATTAGTCTGTAAATCCCCCTCGATCACGCAGAATTTAAAATCCTCAAAGCTGGCGAGATTTTCTAAAAGCGTGGTTTTACCACTTCCGGGCGAACTCATAAAATTGAGCACATACAGCCCATCTTGTTTGTAACGATCTTTCATCTCAAGAGCTTTTAGATCGTTCTTACTTAAAATTCTCTCCACAACTTGGACATCTTTTTTACTCAAATTGGGGTTATTGTTGAGGTTTTGGCTTCTTTGAGTTGTTTCTACCATCATATCTCCTTTTTTAACCCGCCATACTAGCATAAAAGGTTTAATACAACTTGCCAAACTTTAGTTATAATTTTTTCTTATGGCGCACATGGTGGTCTGCTTTGGGTCATTTGGAGAAACAGCTTAAAGGGTAACTTTTAGGCTTGTGGGTTGGGGGTTGCAGAGGGTGGCACTCCGGAAAGGAGATCACCATGCGCTTAATGCTAATCTTAGTGGTGTTAGTGGTTCTGACTCAACCACTTTACTAAAACAAGGCGGGGCTTAAAGCCCCGGCACCACTAGGATTATTGTGCCATAAGTTTTTAAATTTTGCGCTTTAATTTTCTCTTTGGTTTTAATACTTCTAACGATACGATGGTGATCGCCTTTTTTCGCCTATTTGGAGAACAAGATTTAAAGCTTGGGGTTGGGGGGATAGCGGGTGATCCTCCAGAAAGGAGGCTACCATGCGTTTAATGCTAATCTTAGCGGTGTTAGTGGTTCTAGCCCAACCACTTCACTAAGCAGTGAATGCCCGGGGGCAACGCCCTTTGGGCACCGCTAGGATTATTGTGCCATAAGTTTTTAAATTTTCTACTACTCTTCCCACAAACTCTTCACCAACTCCACAAACCCCGGTTGTTTTTTGGCAAGGACTTTAAAGGAGTCTAGTAGATGTAAGAATTGATCGTAGCTCAAGGCGTAAATATCACGCGCGATGAGAATGTCCATCCTTGCGCGCTTGGTGTCTAGAAGTTTAGCGGTTTTGGGGATGTCTAGGGGGGTTTTAAAGAGGTCGGCTAGCTCTTTAAAGTGCCCTGCTTTGTCGTAATAAAGCTGGCATTCTAGGGCGCACTTAGCAATAGAAAAATAAATGGGGTTGTCTGTGATCTCTTGGGTGTTTGGCTGGGGGAGGGGGAGTTGATAGACATAAACTTTACTGACACTAATTTGTATAAGAGAGCGCAAATAAAAATCCACCACCAAAGAATTAAACAGCCCTAAAGCAAAAAGAGTTTGCAAGGGGGACACTTCTACTATGCCCTTTGGAGTGTAAGTATAGGGCACATTTAAAAAAATTTTATGCCCTGCGCTACAATTTTTAGGAATCAAACTCACAATAAAACTTCGCTCATCAGTATCGCGTGCCACCTCTCTATACCCCAACCTCAAATATTGATACTCATAGGCAATCTTGCCCGTGTATTCTCCCTTTTTAGCGCGATGACACTCTTTGCTTTTTGTGCGCTCTTGGAGTGCTTTTAGCTCCACGCCATAGCGCGGGGGTGCAAACTGCGCATTAAATTGGTGGATGTGCTTGCCCTCTAGCAGAGGCAAAAGCGTGGCTTTTGCTTGGGTTTTGGCAGAGAGTTCTTGGGTTTTAGTGCGCGCTCTCTTGGGGTGGGGCGTAGTGGGCGTGCTCAGGGGCATAAAAAGGTCTTTATCGGTGGTCATGCTGAGTTCTTGTCTAAAATTGAGCCACCCCTCACTCAGTCGTGCAAACTTTAAAGCGCAGTGCTCTAAAATCTCTAAGTCTAGGGCGTTGCGCACTTCCTTTAGCGCGCATTTGGGGGTTTTTAGCAAAGTTTTAGAGGAGATCAAAAGAGGTTTTTGCTTGGTGATGTCGCTGATATTTTCTAAGTAAAAGAGCGTTTTAATGCGTTTTTGGTGCTTCTTAGCACTAATGCCTAGCAAAGCGAATTTATAACGGCTATCCACATCGGGGAAAATGCCTTGGCGGTTTTCAAAGCTGTAAAAAAACTCTAGGGCATGTGTTTTTAAAATATGTTCTCTTAAGTGCAAACTCCCCTCTTCTAGCATCAGCGCGCTAGGAATAACTAAAGCTAGCTTGGCTTTAGGGGCTAGCAGGCTCAAATTGCGTTCAATAAAAAATCTAAAGAGATTGCCATCCCCTGCCCCACGACTCAAAGGGTAATGGGCTTTGTAATAGGTGTTGGTAGTTTGTATGTGGGCTTGCTGTGTTTCAAACTCTTTTTTAATGTAGTCTTTGGCTAAAGCTTCTGCTTTAAAATCTTGCTTTTCTTGAAGGCTAAAGGTGCGGTAATCGCTCCTAAAAGAGCTAAAAAACTCGCTTTCATCAAATTTGCTCTTCTCCCAAGGGGGGTTGCCCACAATGGCATCAAAGCCACTATGTTGCAGAGCAAATAAACCCCCTGCAGAATGGGCAATTTCAGGGAATTCTATTTCGTAGTTGAAGAATTTGAACTCTTTAGCGTGGGCTTGTATGCACTCTTTGACCTCTGCATACTCTGGGGCGTGCAGTTGCTCTAGCCCCACGCCCTCTAAGCCCTGCGCCTTTTCCCTCCAAAACTCTTTGAGGGCAGGGTCTGCCTTGTGGGCGATAAACTCTTGGGTGTTGTAGAAGTTTAAATAGAGGTTGAGATGATCTAGGTGGGGCTTGATTTGAGCATAGAGGGCTTTGGAGTGGGCGATCTCTTCTTTGGTGCTGTCTTTGGTGTTGGCTAGCTGGCTAAAGAGGGTTTTAAGAGTTTCAAATTCTTTAAAGAAGTTAGGGTTAAACAAAGTGCCATTTTTTCCCAAAAAGGCTTCAAATTCTCTAAGGGAACAGCCTATAAGGGCGTTCCCGCACTTGATATGGTGTTCTAAAAAGCTTAGAGGCGTGCCAAAGATAAAGCTATCAATCCATAGCGAGAGTTTGGCTAACTCGATGCTAAAAGGGTTGATGTCAATCCCAAAGATGAGCTTTTTAAGCAGGAGGCGTTTGAGCACATCGGCTTCATCTACTTGGTAACCTGTGATATAGCTTTGGGCTTGTTGTTCAATGAGGGCTTTTTCTTGCTCAAAGGGGGCTTGCAAGGCGGGATAGTTGTGTGCTAAGGCTTTTTGGCTGACTTGGTGCAACGCCTCAATGAGAAATGCTCCTGAACCGCAAGCGTTATCTAAAATCCTAAAGCTTAGGACATTGTCATTATCAAGGTGGGCTAGGGCGTGCTCCACTAAAGTTTTTGTGATCTGCTCATTGGTGTAAAAACTTCCGCTAGACTTCCTAGAATTAGAAGTATTTTTAAGATAAAGCTGACCTTTAGTGTAGGCTTTAAGGCTTTGGATTTTCTCTTTATTTTTGTGCTTTTGTTTGTAATCGTAGGCATCATAATAACCCTCTCCTTTTGGCGTGGTGCAGTAGTGTAGTTCTTCATCAGCCAAAGCAAAGAAGTAGGACATCAGCCCCTCATAAATGCTCCCCAAATGCACTAAGTTTAAAGTGGCGTAACCGCGCTTGCACTCTTTGAAATAAAAAAGATGGGTTAAAATCCGCTTTAAGAGTTTGTCGCTAATGATCTTGCCCTTTTTAAAAAGGGCGCTCTTACTGGGCTCAAAGAGTCCGCCATTAAAAAGAGGCATATCGCAATTTTCATTGCCCTCATTATAGATAGCAAAGAGTTGTTCTAAGCGGGCGATGCCATAGTAAGTATTGGGGTTGTCCTCTAACCATTCTAGGATGTTATGGATACTTAGATGCTTGCCAAACCCACTATGTTTTTTGAGCAGGTCCTCAAACTTGTCTTCAAAGTAGGCGATAAAGAGTAATCTAAAGAGAAAATAGAGGGTGTTTTGATAAATCTGATCTAGGGGAGTTTCAGGGTGGCGCGCATAAAGGGCTGCGCCGATGTCCTCAAACAAAGAGAAGTCATAGCCATCTGTGCCATAGATCAGGCTTTGTAAATCTGTTTCAATCGCGTTTTTGTGTTGCTCATTGGCGTGCAGGGTGTGGGTGATTTTGCAATCTATAAAGTTAGAAGCATTAAAAAGGTGGTAAAAGTAGAGAAAATGCTCTAAATCTTGGGTTTGCAAAATAAATTCTAAATTGACTTCAAAAAAGACTTTATTGTAAGTGGGCTTACTCGCGTCATAAAAACGCCACACTCTCCCATTAGTCAAAAAGCCATAATTGTGGCGCAGTGCATTGAGATAGCCTAAAAGTTGGTAATGGGGGTTGTGGGTGATTTTTTTGTTATCCACTTCTAGGCTGTAAGCCTTGCTCTCACACACCACGCTAAAAAAGGCGTTACTGGCGTAGCGTTCTGCTTTATCTAGGGCTTGGTATTTTTGTTTTAACTCTGGACTAGCGAAGAGCAAAAAATCAGGTTTTTCTAATTTGCCCTGAAGAATCTTTTCTTCTTGGCGCAGGTATTCCCAGCCCAAAATCTCTAAAACTTTGGCAATGAAATCATCTTCAAACTGGTGTTCATTGCTCTCTTTAAAAGTGTGCAGATTGAGCGCATTTATTTGCTCTAAAGCGTACCGAGCTTGCTCTTTGCTCTGCTCAAAGTGATAAAGTTTAGGCAACTCTTGTTCTAAGGTGTAGGGGGTGAAAAGGGTGTTGTGGAAATAAAACATGGGAAACTCCAAAGAGGGTATTTTAGCATTTTTAATAGCATTCCCTGCCCTTTAAAAGGGCAAACACAAAGATTTTTAAAATAACTTATAAATTGCGGTTGAAATTGTAATCAAGCCAAATAACAAAATCAATAGGTTTTGCCATAAATTTTTATATTTATGCAATTGTGGAAATTTATAGATAGCATAGAGTGGCATCAAATAAAGAATAATAGCTAGAATTGGGCCTCCGATGCTCTCAATGATCTCTAAAACACTGGGATTTTTATAGGCAACAAACCAAGCCACAAGAAAGGTGATCAATGCCGTAATTTTATTCGCGTTAGACAGAGAGATTTTTTGATGGGTCGCATAGAATAAGATTCTATTCAATCCCTCGCGCGCGCCTAAATAGTGCCCAAAAAAGGATTTCCCCATCGCAACAAATGCGATGATTGGAGCCACAATGGCAAAAGTTTTCATATCTTCAAAATGGTTGGCAAGATAAGAAAGAATAGGAAGATTTTGTTCTTTGGCCTCTTTAAACTCCATAGGACTCAAACACATCGCACAAGAAAAGACAAAAAACATCACGGTAATAATCATCAAAATATTGCTTCGTGCAATGATACTGGAAGCCTTTTTGTCCGCATCTTCCCCGTAAGCTTGCTTACAATGCACAGCGAGCGAAGAGATAATAGGGGAATGGTTAAAGGCAAACACCATAGTAGGCAAAATTAACAGCATCACAATCCATAAGCTTTCTCCACCCACGCCACTAAAACTAATGTGTTCAAAAAGCGCGTTATTCCATTTGGGGATGAGCCACAATGCGCTAAAAATAAGCACTGCGATAAAGGGGAATACAATTGCAGACATTGTTTTAATCACAACCTCCTCGCCAAAACTCACCACGAGCATTAAAACACCCACGACCAAAAAAGAAAGCAACAAGCGGTTGGGTTCGGCCAATCCTAATTGATGCACAAAAAAACTACTAATATTATTGGTGATCCCTACGCTATATACAAGCAAAATAGGAAAAATGGCAAAGAAATAAAGAATTGTCAGCACAACTCCCCCAAATTTACCAAAATAATTTTCTCCTACCACTGTAATATCATCACTCTTATCCGATCCCCCCAGCACAAAACGGCACAATGCGCGGTGTGTTAAAAAAGTTAAAGGGAATGCAAGTAGGAGCATGGCAATCAAGGGGATTAACCCCCCCATTCCCGCATTGATAGGCAGAAACAATACACCCGCACCAATGGCTGTGCCATAAAGACTTAAGCTCCACATCATATCCGCTTTATTCCATTTGACCATTGTATCCCACCTTGAAATTTTGATAACCAAGTATGATAGTCTATTTTTATGGATAAAAAGTGGAATTATCAAGACCTTTTCTCAAAAATAGACTTAAAATGTTACTATGCGTATCTCTAAAATCATAAAAATCTATTATTTTAAATAAATACATTTACTATATTAATCTTTGTGCTTTAGCCAAAAGCTCATCAAGCCTCCACAACCTCTGCGTTATCACATCAAACAAGTCTCTAATGCGCGCACACACCATTGATATGATGGCACGATTCGCAAACTGTTAAGAGACATCGGCGTGGTGTTTGAGAAGGGCCTAGAAGGGGGTAAATATAGCCCTTCGCAATTAGGATTTAATCCACTCTTTTAAGCGCGCAGAGTTGGAAGCGATTCAAGCTAGAAATTTAAAGCGTTTGGAGAACTTTAATGCGCAAAACACACAGATTAAAATCAAGGGCACGTTCAAGCAAAACCCCACAAAAGAAGAGATTGAGCAAGTTAAAGAAGTCTTAGCTAAGGGAAGCATCCACCCTAAGAGTTTGCAACTGGAGGAGGGTGTAGCCTCTTATGTTTATCAGGCCCCCCATGCCAGTGTGCACACCACCCAAAATAAACAAGACATTAAAGTCTTTGATGTGTACCCTAGAGACACCCCCACCTGAAGGAGGGGGTAAGCCTCCTCATGAAGCTAGCGAGGATTTATTAGACCCTAAAAGACCTCTAAGAAAAGCTAATCCAGAAGAAATAACCCCAAAGCTCTTAGAGGAGGTCAAAAAGCGTAACACTAAGATATGGGTGGGGGATTTAACCAATGCGCAAATCTTGGAGCATTTGGGGTTAGATGCCAGCAAGCCTATTAAAATGCTCTTTGATGGAGATGCGTTAAAACACATTGAGAAAATGCATGGCAAGGGGTCAAACTTAGTAGAAATCAGCAAACAACCCGCAGTAACTATCGAGGATAGAATTGTCAGTAAGAAAAACAATGCCCTAAATCTCAAAACTTTATATAAAGAAAATGGGCTTTTGGAAAAGAACCGCGATTTTAGCGGGGCAGGCATACGACTATCCAAAGATAACGGGAATACCCTTGAGGCAAGCCCAAGCACGCCCTTAGACGCAACCAGCCCTAACCCCAACTCTACTACATCCGTGCTTAAAGAGAGCAAGCGTGCATGGTTAGGGGCATTCCATCTTAAAAGCCTAGATGAGCCTTTTATCCCTCAATTTAGCCCTGCAGTGCAACAAGCCTTAGAGCCCGTGCTCAAAGGGGAGCAAATCCAATTAACACGCGGGAGTTTGGTTAAATTGGCAAAAAGGCAAAGAAAAGAGTTTTTACCTTTGATTAGACCGGCATTAGAAGAGCCTAATGTGGTGCTCAGACAGGTAGATGGGGCTTTAATTTTTGTTAAAGACTTTGGAGGAACTAAGTTTTTTGCCAGTGTCGCGCGGGGAGATAGTGGCGAGTGGGTCATCACCAGCAATGCGCCTAAAACACCCAATAATCTAAAAAATAAAATTAGCGAGGGTGGAGAAGTTTTAATAAGCGACTTGCCTGGACTTCCAATAATTGCTAGGTCACATGACGCTACAGCGTTGAGTAGCGGAGCAAGTCCTAAGGAGTCTAACAAGCTGCCACTTAAAACCCCCAAATAGAGCCCAACCCCGCTTTTGGGGAGAATTTTGCAGAGTTTGCCGGTAAGGGAAAAGAAGCGGTCGCAAAGCTTTTAAAAGAGAAACGCGGGCAAGTCGCAGGGTAGAAAAGCATTTAGACGACTTTAAAGACTTTGAGGGAAATGATGCGCTTGAGAAGTTAGGCAATGGAGTTGTGAGATAGTGCAGAAGGGAGAGGTAGTGAAACAAGAAGGGGGAAGAATGGGCATGGTATGCAGAATAGGAAATAAAACCTTTAGAGTAGGGCTAAAAAGCTCTGCAATTATTCTACCACAATTCACCCTAAATATTAACCCAAAGGAGCAACCATCTTAACGCAATATCTCAACCAAGTTTTTAACGCCGATGCGTTGGAGTTTATGCAGAGTTTGCCTGAAAACTCTATCGATTGCGTTTTGATAGACCCGCCTTATTGTAGCGGCGGGGTGAAGTCTTTGAATGCGTGCACAACAAGAAGTATGTTAATGATAATTCCAAATACTACGAATTTGTAGGCGATGGTATGGACCAAAGAATATGGATAAGCTGGATTGGCTTTATCTTTGCCCAAATAGAGCGCGCGCTTAAATCCAGCGGGTATTTCTTTAGCTTCATTGACTGGCGCATGTTGCCCGCACTCTCTGATGCCGTGCAATTAGCAGATTTAGCTTGGCGAGGTGTAATGGTATGGGATAAGGGGCGTTCTGCTAGACCCTTTAAGGGCGGGTTTAAACAACAATGCGAGTTTATTCTCTGAGGCACTAAGGGGGAATTACCCGCCTATGAGCGTAAGACGCAGGCGCGCTATCACTATAATAGCAAACAACACGCTACTCAAAAGCCCTTAGAAATTTTAACCCATTGTTCAGAGATTGTGCCTAAGGGCGCAGTGGTGTTAGATTATTTTGCAGGCGGTGGGAGCACGGGAGTGGCGTGTGCACAAATGGGCTTAGATTTTATCGGTGTAGAAAAGTCCGCAGATTATGCGCGTATCGCCCAAGAGAATTTACAAAAGGCTTTTGAAAATAAAGGGTCTTTGTTTGAGGAGATAGAGAGTGGGGTTGCATTTTGTTTATGGGGAAAAAGACCCCTTTTTTAGCTTTTTGGGATAAGGGAGTTGAGCGTTTTTGAAAATGGCTAAAGTCTCAAAGATTCAAACTAAAGAGGTGCGATCACACGCCGTATACAGAACTTAAAAAATAGAGGACATTTTGGCAATCATAGGCACCTCTTTAAAAGAGGCACAAGTTTTACGCGATGGAATTTTTAGGTATCATAGGGACAAATATTTTAAAGGCTAAACCCAAAAAAATAGCCCTAAAAAAGGTGCTTAAAAACATCGGGGGGATTCGGGTTGTGGGGTATCAATAAGAAAGGTAAATATGAGCAAAAATGACGATTTAACACAGATACAAAGAGACCCTCAAGAGGGCGATCTAAGTAGTTTAACAAGCACGCAAGGGGGGCAAGGGCAAGCGTTAGAGGCGCAAAACTCTTTAAAATCCCAAGTTTTAGAATTATTCCAAGATAGCGAGGTGCAAGAGGCGATGTTTCAATGGTTATTAAATCTTTTTAAGAGCAGAGACACCACACTTTTAACCCAAGTTGAGAAAGCTGAGCAAGAGGCAAGGCGGCAATATGAGCAGGCACAAGCACAAATCCAAGAGCAACAAACTACCCTAGCACGGCTAGAGAGAGATTTACTAGCCTTGCAAAAAACAGAGAGAGAAAACCAAGCGGAGCTAGCCAAAGCGCACTAGAGAGCACACAAACAGAATTAAGCCAAAGCCAAAGCGCACTAGAGAGCACACAAAAAGAGCTAGAAAACACCCAAGCAGACTTAAAAAGGCATAAAGTGCAAGCTTATGAATTGTTTTTGACTCTGCCCCCTAATCTCAAGCAGGGTTTGAGCAATCTTTTTAGCGAAAACGACCCACTTGCCTTTTTAGCCATCGGCACGCAGGGCAAGAATATCGAAATGCTGTGGGATTACACCAATAACGCCCTGAAGGAAAACAAAGAGGGGGCGCAAATTCTGGTAGAAATCTTTTATAGCCTCTTTGGTTACTACGCAAAAGCCACCCCCTATAAGCTAGACCCCCTAGAAGTGGGGCAGCCCTACAACCCCACCAAGCACCAACGCCACCACTCTAGCTTGAATGCCAGCGGAAACATTACCCAAGTGTTGTTGCGCGGCTATCTACACGCTAGGAATGGCGAAGTTAAACGACAATCTATAATCAAACTTTAAGGAGCAGACATGGAACACACCAAAGCGATCAAAGGAACTTACCTTTCTGAAGAAGCCCTAGAGGCACAAATGGGCGCAAGCTGGCAAGAGTTTATCAAAAATGAAGCCCTAGAAAATCCTAAACAGCCTTTCACCAAGCACATTGTGGCATGCTTTGAACTTTTTAAAGAATACGCCACAAAAACAGAGGTGATTACACTCAATGAAACAAGCTTTTACCTGCCCCAACAAAAGCTTTTTGGGTTTGTGTATTTGAATAACCATAATGGCTATTATGGCTATATCCCAAGCCCTCTACATGTTCTATGCGCCCATTTAGCCGGCGATGCCTACCATGACACTAAATTTAGCCAAGAGCAAGTGGAAAATGTCTTTGAAAGTCTCTATCCTAAATTGCCCGTCTTAAGAGACCAACAACAACAAAAAATTACAAATGGTATCCGCATTTGGCGTAACAACCTAGACATCTTAGATAGTTCTTGTAATTCTTATGTGAGAGATACCAATCGCTACTACTACCTTAGAGACGATAATGTGTTGAACCAAGATTACAACCCAAACTACACCCGATGGTTTTTAGACCTTGTCCCCGCCCCCAAAGCCTTACAAAAAATATTTAAACGCTTTTATCGCACCCCAAAAACCCAAATTGGCATTAAATGTTTAGAGGGGCAAAATTGGTTAAATATATTGAGAAACGATATGCGCAATAACTACACATCAAACGCACAAGATTATCTACAGCGTTACACTTTTAGCCAGCTTGCCACCCAAGAACAAAAAGATTTTTTAGCAAAAATCTTAGAGGTCTGCAACGCAGGGTTACCCCTTGAAAAAGCCATAGAGCAAGCCTACAAAGAAGCCTTGTCTACAATCAAAATCAACCGCCTCAAAGCCATTGTAGAAAGCCCCGATTACGCCGTGTTGCAAGCCTTTAGCTACGACTCCCAAGCACAAAAATACACCCTCAAAGACCCCAAAGCCTTAAGCGTTAGGGGGGATGGTTTTGAAGAACTTTTGCAAGCCGATACAATCCGTGCCAATCTCAAGCCCTATGACTCTAAAATCTTAAGCGATGCCAACCGCGGGCTATGGGAGCTTTGGGAGGATCAAGGCACAGGGGAGGGCGAGCTAGTCCCCTTTAAAAGCCCGGTTATGGCGCGCAACCCCAAAGCCGACATTAAAGAGGGGATTGTGGGGATTGACTTTGGGACCACAAGCAGCGTTGTGGTGTGCCAAGAGGAGAGCGCGCACATTTATCCCTTGCGTATCGGGCTAGGGATTTAACCCAAGAGATCGAAAAAATCCAATATGAAAACCCTACCATCATTGCCTTTAACGATTTGAGCACCTTTTTACAAGCCTACAACGCCCAAAAAGGACGCCCCAAGACCAAATGGGAGAGTGTGAAAATCGCCCACGAAGCCAAGAACGACATGCACAACAGCCCCTCTAACCATTACAATTCGTTTTTCAGCGCGCTCAAGGCATGGGCGGGGGACAAGTCTAGAAAGATGCAAATCTTAGACAGACAGGGGGCGCATTTTGAGCTCAAGGGGAGCTTGGATTTGCGCGAGGGGGATTTAAACCCCATTGAACTTTATGCCTACTATCTAGGGCTTTACATCAACAACCAATACAATGGGATTTTTTTAAATTACCTCTTGTCCTTCCCCGTAACCTACGAGCTAGAGGTGCGTGAAATGATCTTAGAGAGCTTTAAAAAGGGCATTGCTAAATCCTTGCCTAATGCCTTGCATGCTCAAGGGGTGTTAGATCGCTTAAAGGTTGAAAAGGGGGCGAGCGAGCCAGCCGCCTATGCGATCAGCGCTTTAGAGGGCTATGGCTTTGAACCTAGCGATGAGGAGCAGGTGTATTATGGGGTCTTTGACTTTGGGGGCGGGACGACAGATTTTGATTTTGGACTATTCATGGAGGCACCCGAGCATAGCCGTTATGATTATGTCTTAGAGCATTTTGGCGCGGGCGGGGATCG
Organism: Helicobacter felis ATCC 49179; assembly: GCF_000200595.1. NCBI lineage: Bacteria > Pseudomonadati > Campylobacterota > Epsilonproteobacteria > Campylobacterales > Helicobacteraceae > Helicobacter > Helicobacter felis. The sequence continues at coordinate 1,531,416 of NC_014810.2, forward strand.
CTATTTGGGGGGCGAAAATTTATTAGAGCTAGCCAGCTTTGAGGTTGTCAAATATAATAGAGATGTGTTACTCCAACAACACATCCCTTTTAAAAAACCCGCAGAGGGCATGCCCTTTGCAGGGAGTGAAACTTTGCTCAATGAATCCCAAGAGGCACGCTGTAACACTCAAATACTAGCAGAACTATTAAGACCGCTATGGGAGGGTAGAGATTTTGAAGGCAAAGGTGATGATCGATTTTCCTTTTCTTGTTGGGGACACGATGGTGAACCAAATACGATACACCTAGATTATGATTCTCAACAAATATTTGAACTTTTTAAAGAACGCATTAAAAGGGGGGTGGATAATTTTTTCAGCGAGTTTTTTAGGGCGACCGCGCGCTTTTTTGAAAAGAAAGGCATGTTAGAGGAGGGGCGCAGCATCCACACTTTCCATATTTTTTTAGCGGGCAATTCGAGTAAATCGCCCCTAGTCAAAGAACTCTTTGAGGCAAAGATCGCCCAAATCAGCGAGCAAGATGCCAACCAAGCCCAAACCCCCATTAGCTACAAACTCTACGCCCCTTTAGAGAGTGCGGATTTTGCTAAACCCAATGGTAAAACCGGGGTCGCCTTTGGCTTGGTGCAAGCCCGCAAGGGTGGGTCCATTCTAGTTATCGACTCCAATGTAGAGGAGAATATCCGCTTTAAATACTATTTAGGGCGATCTAAAAAGCGCAAGTTTTATACACTCATCGATCGCGATCACCCCTACAATAAATGGAAAAAATTCTTAGATGCCAGCGAGAGCCAATTTGAGGTGTATTACACCACGCAAGCCAGTGCGGCTAATAATCATTTAAGTCTCACCGATCACGCCATTAAGAAAAAATCCTTAGAAACGGGGGTGAATAACCCCCATGCCTTTATTTTTATCCGCCTAGTCTCCCCCAGTGCCTTTGAGTTTGTGGTGGCTACTGATGAAGGGCTAGCAGACGAGAATTATCTAAGTAACGTGCAAAAAGTGGAGTTATGAAAATAAACAGATAAAGGGGGCTAGAATGATGGCATGGATTGCAAAAATGCGGGGTCTATAGTGTTGCTCGCTGTGTTGGGGGTTGTGCTGTGGGTTATAGAGAAAATTGCCCCGGGCATGCTGAAATCTTTCTTGGGGTTAGTGTGGGATTTTTGTTTGGGTTTGGTGTGCTTTGGGATTGTCTTTGGCTTGTGCTGGGCTGAGGGGGTGCTTTGGTATCGGCTAATTCAAAGGTGGGGCAGTCCATTTTTCACAAGGGTTTTTAAAGAGGAACGCTTTTTTTGGCTTAAGAATCGCTTGATCGCGTGGGTTGTGGGGGTTTTGGTGTTTGCCATTGCTGTATCAGCCACAAGTGAGAGGCTATATTTTCTCTCTTATTGCGCTTTTTTGTGGATGGGCTATTCTATTTTTGCTTTTTTGGGGGCAAATAACAACACCGCCTCCCCTAGAGATAAAGTGATAGCGGTGTATAAAAATGCCTTGCAAGATATTTTGGACAAAAACACCCAAGCCCCCCGCTACTTGTCGCATTTATCCTTGCTCTTGACAAGCACTTTAGCAGGCATCATGGTCTTGGGCGTGCTTTGGGCGATTTTTGGGTCTTTAATCCTCTTTACCTTGCAAATTATTTTATTTGTGTCTGTGGTGTGGTTGGTGTATTTATTTATCAAGATACGCCTTGACTCTAAAAAGACCATTAAAAGCGTGCAGGGTTTGACTATGCCCCAAAAGTGGGCGCAAGATTACACCAATGCCCTACTCCAAGCTGACAGAGTGCGTGCCGATATTAGCCCCTATGATCCTAAAATCTTAAGCGATGCTAATCGGGGCTCTTGGGAGCTGTGGGACTTAGCCGAGAGTTTGAGCGTGTCTAGGGCAACTTTTGTGCGTTTTGAAAAGCCCCTAATTGCTAGAAACCCCAAAGCGGACATCAAAGAGGGGTTAGTGGGGATTGATTTTGGAACCACAAGCAGTGTTGTGGTGTGCCAAGAGGAAAACCAAAGCGTGCCCATGCGTGTAGGGCTAGGGGATTTAACCCAAGAGATTGAAAAAAAACCAATATGAAAACCCCACTATCATCGCCTTCAACGATTTAAAAGGGTTTTTGCAAGCCTATAAATCCCAAAAAGGCAGACCCCCCACAAAATGGGATCAAGTGCAAGTCTCCCATGCCGCTTATAGTGCTTTTTTAGGTAGCCCCTCAAGCGATTATAATGCCTATTTGAGCGGGTTAAAGCAATGGGCGGGGGATAAGCAGGGAAAATTACAAATTTTAGACAAACAAGGGGCGCATTTTGAGATCAAGGAGAGTCTAGCGATCAAAGAGGGGGATTTAAACCCCATCGAGCTTTATGCCTACTATCTGGGTTTATACATCAACAACCAACACCACGGGGTGTTTTTACATTATCTCTTATCTTTCCCGGTAACCTACGATTCAGCGGTGCGCCACATGATCTTAGAGAGTTTTAAAAGAGGCTTGGCTAAATCCTTGCCCAATACTTTGCATTCTCAAAAGGTGGTAGAACAACTTAAAGTTGAAGAGGGGGCAAGCGAGCCGGCGGCTTATGCGATCATCGCTTTAGAAAATTATAATTTTGATCCGAGCGAAAACGAGCGGGTGTATTATGGGGTCTTTGACTTTGGGGGCGGGACAACAGATTTTGATTTTGGGCTCTTGGAGGGCACGCCCGAATCGAGCCGTTATGATTATGTCTTAGAACATTTTGGCGGGGCGGGGGATCGCTTTTTAGGCGGGGAACATTTATTAGAATTAGCCAGCTTTGCAATTTTTAAGCGCAACCAAGTTTTATTGTTGTCTAGACAAATCCCCTTTAAAAAACCCGCCGAGGGGCAAGGCACTTTGGGCATTGAAACCTTGCTCAATGACTCCCAAGAAGCCCACACCAACACTAAAACCCTCATGGAGAAACTCCGCCCCCTTTGGGAGGGTAGAGAATTTGAAGATGAGGGGGTGTTGTTTTTAAACCTCTTTGATAGCAGTGGGCAAAACATCGCCGGCGTGGATTTGGATTTTAGCACCCAAGAAGTGCAAAATCTCTTTAAAGAACGCATAAAAGGGGGGTGGATTTATTCTTTAGCGAGCTTTGGCGCGCCACGGATGCGCATTTTGAGCGCATACAAGAGGCAAGGGACATTGACACTTTCCATATTTTCTTGGCAGGCAATGCAAGCAAATCGCGCCTTGTGCAAGAACTCTTTGAGGCAAAGATTAATCAAATCACCCAAGACACCCAAGCCCGCTACCAAGTCTATCCGCCCCTAGAAAGCCGTGATTTAGCCAAGCCCAATGGCAAAACAGGGGTCGCTTTTGGGTTGATACGCACCCGTAAGGGCGGACAAATCCAAGTGATCAACAATTACACGCAAGGCGGAGCACATTCTAAATATATCTTAGGGCGGGGGCGCAAACAAAAATTTGAAATCGTGCTAGAAAGAGATCAGGCCTACCAAGAATGGGTCAAATTCTTAGATGCAAGTGAAAGCCGATTTGAGCTTTACTACACTTTGCAAACCAACCCCTATAATTGCCACTTAAGCGACCCGGCCATTAAGAAAAAATCCCTAGAAACGGGCGTGAGTAACCCCCATGCTTTTATTTTTATCCGTTTGGTGAGCCCGAGTGCCTTTGAGTTTGTGGTGGCTACTGATGAAGGGCTAACAAGTGAGAGCTACCTAAACCTAATCCAAAAAGTAGAATTATAGGGTTAGCGTTTTTTGCGCTCTTTGGCGAGCATGCGCTTGGCATGCGCGACTATGCCCTCTTTGCCCTCTTGCGTGGGGTTTGGCTCGGGGTATTTACCCCGCATTTTGCCTTGTGCAATTGCCTCTAACAACGCTAAAATTTCTTGTTCTTGCATACAATCCTCTAAGCTTTAAATGCGCCTAAGTCTTTAGGGCTGAGTGCCCAGCCATTAAATTTCACTCCCTGCTCATCCACCAACACCTCAACTTGCACTTGGCTTTTAAAATCTTTGAGGCTATAAGTGTCCGTAAAAAAGTGGATTTCTTGGTTGCTTGATCCCACAATCCCCCGACTCTCATCATACAAAGAGTCCACATACTCCCCATCCACCAGCACATCCACAAAGTCCAATAATTCTTGTGCCCCCTCAAGGGGTAGTTTTTGTATTTGTGCCAAAGTGTAGCCACTAAAGAGTAAAACCGATAGGTTGTTTTGCTTGCACCAACGCACCACCGGCAATAAACCCTTAGCCTGCAAAAGGGGCTCCCCGCCCAAAAGCGTGATCCCACAAATTTGATATTTCTCAGAGGCTAAATAAATTTGCTCTATCAATGCCCCCTCTTGCATGAGTTCTTTTTTAACAAGGGGTTGCATGTGTGGGTTACAGCAATTAAAGCAACGCTTTAAACAGCCTTGTAGCCAAATAGTCATGCGCTTTCCGGGTCCCTCTGCTTGTGTGCATAGCCGCACGCTGGCGATATTCAACATGGCCCTAATTCAAATTCAAAGCTGTCAAATTCAGGCCTAGTCTGTTTGATGTAGATTTTTTGACAGCCCTCCATCTCTTCCCAATGATCGAAAATAAAAATGCTCAAATGGTTTTCAATTTGAGTCTCTAGGCGATTGACCACCCCCCGCCCGCCATGCTCTTTCTTGACATGCCTTGCCAATGCTCTAAAGCCTTGCTGTGCGCTTTCCGGAGCCTTAAACTCTAGGCTAATCTTGTATTTTTCGGCGACTTGTTGGGCGATTTGCTCAAATTTACTTTGAATAATGGCAATCAAAAAGTCCTCATTTTTGATGAAATTAAAGGGGACAATGTTATCGCCTATGCGGTTTAACAATTCAGGTCGCTCCAATTTATTCTTGCAATAATCCCGCACAGCTTGCACGAATTGTTGCGCCACCTCTTTGGGCTCGCCATCGCTTTTAATTTCACTCGCCCCAATGTTGGAGGTGAAAATGATCACCGACTCGCCAAAAGAAGCGGTTTCACCCCGCCCATCGGTGAGCCGCCCATCCTCTAAGATTTGTAAGAATTTATCTAAAATGCGTTCATGCGCCTTTTCGATCTCATCAAATAAAATCACGCTAAAGGGTTTAGCGCGGATGGCGTTTGTGAGCTGCCCGCCCTCTTCATGCCCTACATAGCCCGGGGGCGCGCCCACAAGGCGTTGATCGCTCTGCTCATGGTTAAATTCGCTCATATCAAAGCGTAAAAACGCGCTCTCATCGCCAAATAAAAACTCAGCTAAAGACTTGGCAAGCTCGGTCTTGCCCACCCCTGTAGGGCCTACAAAAAATAAAACCCACTTGGGCTTTTGGCTCTTGGCCGAGTGTGCTGCCCCTGAAAACCCCGTAAAAGCACGGATAATGACCTTTTCTACCTTTCTGATGGCATGGTGTTGCCCTTTGACTCGCTTTTCTAGGGCTTGGCAAATGCCATCTAGTTTATGCTTGTCCAAATCCTCCCACGGGCTACGGCTCTGTTTGTAGCGGTAGAATTTCACGCTTTTTTCAGGGCTTAAATGCTCATTGTTGTGGGCGAGTTGTAAAATTTGGGCAATTTCTTTGAGCATAAAACCCTCTAGCATGTCGATAAAGTCGGCTAATTTGCTGGGGTCTTGGGTGATGGGTGGGTCAAAGGGGAGTTTGCCAAAGCTCTCAATAAAGCTTTTACGCTCAGGGCGGCTGGGCAAAGGGATTTCTAGGCTGCTGATATGGCAATCATTGATGTAAAGCGAAGAGGGCAGAGCGGTGCGTTTGCGGGCCAAAAAGATCACTAAATTTTTAGATTGCATGGCTTGGGCATCGCCCAAGGTGTAATGGGCGTTGCGTTGGATGGCTTTTTTGAGCCGAATAATCCAATGGCGTTCTGCTTCGCTAAGGCTAGCTTGCACGCCAAAAATATAATCCGTATAATCCAAGATAAAACACTGCCCCGACTTTGTGCTAAGATTATTCATAATGATAGAGAAAAAATCCTCCACTTTTTCGTGCTTGGGGAGATCTTTGGGGATGTTGGCATCACCAATATCATAGGCATCTTTAGGCTGGGATTGGGGGGTGGCTTTGCTCTCGGGCAAGATGGATAGATCATAATCCACACCTCCCACACAATCCCACAGCCACACATTTGAAAAGCCCAATTTTTTGTGCAACAACTCGATCAAAAAGCGATCTAAATTTTTATATTGCATGTCAAACTTGCTTTGAAACAGATCGCCCACATTCCCGCTTAAAATCATCGCGCCTTTAAGCTTGGCATCGGAGATGAATTGTTGCAACCATTCACTTTCTTTTTCCATACAAAACCTCCTTAAGTTGATTTTTTATGGGGGTTGTTCAAATCAATCGCCCCCTTAGAAATGCGATCGGGATTCTCCCAAAGAGTCTTGATATCCTCAATCTTAAAGCCATAGACATCCTCCAATTCTTTTTTAAATTTGGCAATGTCCTCTTTGCAGGTGAGCCCCTCATATTGGTCGAATTTATACAAAATATGCTCTCCACCGCGCTCAATGCGACATTGCACCCTTTTACCCGAAGGGCGGTCTGCCTTGATGATCACCGCACCCTCTTTTAAAACAGGAATTTCCACTTTAAAATCATGCCCTCTTAGGGTTTTGACAATGGAGATCACCACTTCTTTACGGGCATTTTCCTCCACAATGAGTAAATCGGCCTGGGCGTTGATTTGGGCTATTTGGCTCTCTAAGGTGTTAAAATCTTGGCTGGCTAAACTCTCTGTCGTTTTTGCCATTTGTGCCAATAGTGCCCCTTGCTCGGGGCTAGTTGCAATTTGTGCCACCTCGTTTTTAAGGTACTCTAATTCTTGTGCCCACAGATGCCTTTGGCTCTCTTGTTGGGTGTTACTGGCTTGCGCTTGTTTTTGTGCTTTTTGCAACACTTGCTCTAAATCCGCTTGGATTTGGCGCGCCGTGCCTGCATTGAGCCCATCAAAAGCGGCTAGACGCTCTTGTAAGAGCACTAAATCCTCTTTGGCGTAGGCGATGATTGCCGGGTCCTTGATCTCTTGCAAATGGGCATAAAAATCTTGTTGGGCTTTTTCTTGGTTTGCTCCTGCTTGTGCCCTTTGCAAGCCCAAAGCCTGCCTCTGTAATTTTTTTAAATTATAGAGCGCTTCTAGGCTTTGTTGCTGGGCTTTTAGGGGGTCTGTTTGGATGAGGGTTTGCAAGCTTTTTAGCTCTTGCTTAAGAGATTGCAAAGACACAAAGGTATCTAGTCCTTGTGCTTGCATTTTTTGTAAATTGGCTTGTAAATCCCTGCAATTTTGTTGCGCATTTTTGGCCGCGTTCTCTTTTTTGATCTCTTGGCGGGCGAGCTCTTGGCAGTGCCTTAAAGCTTTGTCTTGTGCTTCTTGCAAAAGCGCGCCCATTTGGGTTTGTAATTGCGGGTAAAAGCCCTTTAAATCCCGTCCATCAAAGGCTTTCACTTGGACCTCTAGCTTTTGCAAGTCCTCTTTGGCAAACTCTAGCACCAAATCATCTTGGATTTGCTCCCTTTTAAATGGATTTGTGCCTTGATCTCACTTGGGGCGTTGGCAAAACAAGTTGTAAATAAAGACTCTTGTAACTCTGGGCTAGGCATTTTTGGCAAATCTATCAAATTAGGCGCATGTGTGCTTTTAAGCCAAATGACCTTTTGGGCGTTTAAAATCAGGAGCAAGAGATCGAGATTTAACCCGCCCTCATCTAAAATTACTACCACATCAAAGGGGCTTGCCATTTCTAAAACACACGGATCACTCCCAAAGGGGATAAAACATAGGCGCGTGTCTAGGGGAGTGCTCTCTGTGAATAGGTTTTGGTTGCAATCATTTAAGCGCGCAGTTAAAAAGCTAGGGATTTGCTCTAGGCTTTCAAGGTTGTATTTGGCTTGTATTTGCGCTAGGCTTTCTTGTATCTGCGCTTTTTGGGATTCTATGTGGGCGATTCTGGTTTGCAAGTCTTGGATTTTTGTTTCTAAAATTTGGCATTCTGTGGGCTGTGTTTCTATTGGTTCTGGTCTAAAATTCTGCGCTTGAGCGCGTAGAGTGGTGTTAAAATGCGCCTTTAACCGCGCCACTCTTGTTTTATTGGTGTCTAACAAATCTTTGATCAACTCTAACTTGCTCGTGCCAAAGAGTTTAGCATACTTGCCTAAGGTGAATGCGCTCTTTTGCTCTTGCTTTTTGTGGCGGATTTGGTCTTTAAGTGCTTCTAAGCTTTCTATATCGGTGATTCTGCCCTTTTGGTTCTCAAGTTCTTGGATTTCTTGGGTAAGTTTGGCGTGCTCCTCTTGCAAGGCATTAAAATCAATCTTTGCCACTTCTTGATCGCATGCCTCAAAGTCCAAAATGTTTTTGTAAATCGCTTTGAGCGCGCTTGAAAAGTCTGGTGCAGGCATATCTAAAGAGAGGGAGCGAAACTTAAGGGGGGTTAGGGCGTTTAAGTCTTCTTTTAGGGTATGGTAAATAGGCTCTAAAAGCGCATCGGGTAGCACAAAATCGCCCATTTGTGTGTCTAAAAAGCGTAAAAAATTTTCTAAATTGTTTGGGGGCGCAGGCTCGTGGTTGATTTGGCATTGCAGAGTTTCTAAGTCTTGGTACCTTGCCTCTAGCTTTTGAGTGCTTAAATCACAAAAGCTTAAGGGCGCGTGCGGGCTTATTGACTTGTTTTCTAAGGCTTCTTTAAAGGCTATGGGGCTAGCTAATAAAATTTTATCTTGCTGGTTAACATGGTATTTGATCGCTGTGGCGACTAGCTCTAAGCTGTGCGTTAACCTGCCCTCCACTTGGATCAAGCAGACTTGCGGCGTGGCGATCATCTTCACAAGGGCGGCGCGCAGGGGTGGTGCAAAACGCCTGATGAGGGTTTTTGCCATATTTTGCGAAATGCTTTGGCAGATGTGATCGGGGCTTAACTCTTGCGCCTTAGCCGGGTTTAAAAGCCATAGGGGATAAGGACGCGCACCAAGCAAGCCGGGCAAATTTTTGGCGTTTTGTAAGGCGGATATTCTTTTGCTAGGCATGCAAGTGTCTAAATACGCCCTCCATTCCTTAAAGTAAAAGTGTGTTTGTAGTTGTGTTAAAAACTCTTGTGGGCTTTCTAGGTTTTTTAGGGCATGGGTTAAATCTTGCCCTTGTGCGTCTGCACCAAGCACAATCTTTACCCCCTCAAAACGCGTCCCTAAATGAGAAGGCACAAGCACCACCCGATCTAACACCAACACACCCCCCTCAATAGAACCCCCAAAAGCTAGGTTCTTGTGGGGCAAAAAAGCACTGGAGTGCTTGGGATCTCCATAAATAAATGCCCTCTCTTGCGTGCCCTTTGTGGCATTAATGCAATAAAAACCTCTGGTGCGCCCTTTGCCTGAAAACAGATTTCAAACAAGGCGCGTAGCATTGCCCCCTCTTTCTCTTGCACGCCATCATAAAGTTTTAAGACATTGTCTATTTTGGGGAATCTTTGGCGCAAATAGGTAATATCACTTTGCAAAGGAATTGTCTTAAACCCTTGCGCTACCTTGAGATACAGCTGTTGCATGGCAAAACTTTGTTTTAGGAATTGTATTAACACCGACTTTTTTGACGCACCAAGCGCACTAATTCGATCGCTTGGGCGCGGGGCAGATCTTCAATCATGCCATGCCCTAGATTGAAAATAAAGCCCGGGGCTTTGCCCATCACTTCTAAAATGCGATCCACACCCTCAGCCATCGCCTCTGGGCTATACAGGCGTGCGGGTTCTAAATTCCCTTGCAAGACATAGCGATCCCCTAAAATCTCTTGTGCCATTTTTAAAGGCGTGCCCCAATCACAGCCCAAAACCTCAAAATCTCCGCTCAAATGCGCCAAATACGCCCCCACACCCTTAGGGAAAATAATTAGGGGGATTTTAGGATACTTGGCTTTGAGTGCGCGGGTGATCTTTTGAATATAGTTCCAGCCAAATGTTAAATAAGCCTCTAACTCCAACGCGCCCGCCCAAGAATCAAAGATCATCAGCGCATCCGCGCCCGCCTCCACCTGCGCGCTCAAATAGGCGATGAGCTCAGAACTTAGCTTTTCTAGCAGGGCGTGTAGAATCTCAGGTTGGCTATAGAGAAGTTTTTTACAATGGCGGTAGGTTTTGCTCCCCTGCCCTTCGATCATATAGGTGGCCAAAGTCCATGGCGCGCCGCTAAAGCCGATCAAGGCCTTAGACTTATCTAATTGTGCGCGCACGCTAGAGATGATTTCATAAACATAGTTTAGTTGTTGGTGCGCTCCTGTGTGCAGAGCGTGGATGTCCTCTAAGTTAGTGATGGTGCGGGTGAATTTAGGCCCAACGCCTGGGAGAAACTCTAAGGGCAAACCCATCGCGTGGGGTAAGAGTAAAATATCACTAAAAAGAATGGCCGCATCCACATCTAAGATTTCAATGGGTTGCAAAGTTACCTCTGTGGCCAGCTTGACATTGGCGCACAAATCTAAGAAGTTTTTAGCTTGTTGGCGCACTTCTTGGTATTCGCGCAGATAACGCCCCGCTTGGCGCATCATCCAAATGGGGGTGTAGGGGGTAGCTTTTCTAAAACACGCGTCAATAAAGATCATCACAATCCTTTAAATGGGGTTTAAGGTCGATTTTAGCGCGCATGCACTCTACAATTTTGCCATGCAAGCGCGCGTAAATGCTAGCCAAAGGCAGTTGGTAGTTGTAGAGGGCTAGGGTGGCTTCTAAATTTTCTTGCAGAGCGTGGGTAAAAAACTCTTGCAGGGCGTGGTAGTCCTCTAGTTCTATACCCAAAGAGGCGAGCAATTTATAGGTATAAGCATCCACCACTAACACGGGGCGCAAACAGGCGTAGTTTAAAATACTATCTGCACTCTCAAAACCGATCCCCTTTTGGCCCAAGAGCCAATCTCGACTCACTTCTGCTTGGAAAGTCTTAAAATCCTTAAAATCCTCTAGGATGTGTTGGCTCAAAGCGATCAAATAGCGCGCTTTTTGTTGGTAAAACCCACTGGGGGCAATGAGAGGGATTAAATCTTGGGGCCTGCACTGGGCTAATTTCTCTAAGTTTAGAAGTTGGGATTTTTGCAGATTTTCTAAACTCAAACACACTCTCTCCCAACGCGCGCGCTGGGTTAAGATCGCCCCTACCACCACCTCAAAACTCCCCGCATTGGGCCACCACAGAGGTGGGGAACTTTGGAGTAGGTTTAAACTCTTAAGGGTTTTGAGCAGGCAAAAGGGCCAATTCACAAGAAGCGCACCAATACCATGCCACAAAAGGCATTGCCCCTATACACTTCCACGCGATATATCTTACCCTTTGTGTCTATGGAGAAACGACGGATGAGGTCTTTATAGGCGATTTTATAACCGGCTTCATCGGATTTCTTGGGCGCGTTTTTGAGAGAAAAGCCAATCACATTCACGCGGTAGCCCTCCAAAGGGTGGACTTCAAAGGCGTGTTCGATACTGACAACACTCCCCAAAGCTACCTTTTGCACCTGCCCATCGATTTCTAGGTTCAAAGAGTCTAAACTGGAATCAAAGTCCATGTATTCGGGCACAAAGCGTGTCATCAATTTATTGCCATATTTGAGCCAAACTTGCCCTTTTTGAGGCAGTAGACCTAAAATATAGCTCTTAGATTCTATGGGAATGTCGTCTAGGGGAGTGTTTTTAGGGAAAGGGAAGTAATTAAGATAGGGGCGCAGACCATAGAGGGGTAGAATCGTGTTGTGATTGAGGGTTAGGGTGAGTTTGGAGTCGTTAATCAGGCGGTAGATGGCCAGTGGGGTTAGGGTGAAGTCTTTAGAATAGGCAATTCCTAGCTGTTGCAACAACCCTTCCACATTCAAGAGGTGGTAGTAAACGCGTTGGGCTAGAGAAAGCTCTTTGCTGGCCTCATTGGCGAAGGCGGGTTTTTGGTGCTTGATGGCAAAGTAGGTGAGGGCTTTTTCCATCTCTTTGTCGCCCCGTGCGGTGTGGGTGTTGTGGATATGGTAGCGGTGCAGGGGTTTTAATAAAAAGGAGTTGGTGTATGCGGTGGTCTTTTCTGAAATATTTTTCAAATGCCCAAAGGGGACATCAGGCAATTCACTTTGATCAATAATAAAAGAATTGCCCCAACGCCTCGGGTTAAGTAGGGGGCCCTCATAAGTGGGGCGGTAAAATCCACTCCCATCATGCAGGTGTAAGATCGCGCTCACTTGAGGGGCTGTGATGGCCGCTTTGATAGACTGAATGAGAGGGTATTCGGGGTCTTTAGGGCTCAAGTGAGCAAATTTGCGATTCAAGTCCCCATAAACCCCGCGATGATTGCGCAACATTGAGTAGCGATTGAGCACGGGCACGACCCACACAGAACCGGATAAAACTTTATAATGGGTTAAAAAAATATTGGTGGTGTTAAAACCTCCGGGTTCATCGCCTTGAATACCTCCCATCAAAAGTAAAGTGGGCCCCTTTTTTTCTCCATCCTTGTGCACCACATGCACGGCTTGATCCACTTGAGCCAAACAGGGCAATAACAACGACAGACATAGAAAAACAGCTTTCATAAGGTTCTTTCTTGGTGATTTAGCCCGCCATTATATCCAAAAACCCCGACCTTTTAAGGAATAAAAAATGCTTGTAAATTATATCTTTTAGCAAAGGATTAAAAATGTCAACGCAAACAATGTTGCAAGCTTTTCAAAAACATTTAGGGGACATTGACACCCAATCTTTAGAAATGTTAGACACACAAGGCAAGGCGCACAAGATCGAGAGATTCAACCATGAGATCAAAAGCATCAATGAGAGCATCGGAGCATTGCAAATCTTACAGATCGCTTGTCAAAAGCTTCTTAAATTAGAATCTAAAGATCGAACCAGCATGCAAGAAGCGATCAATAAGGCGCGTTTTAAAGAAAAAGGGCTCTTTGGCGTGCGCTTGGATATTGTGCTAGATTCTCAAGAGCCCTTGTGCGTGCAAGTGCCCAACCCCTTAGAAGTGCTTGAATCGCAGGGCTTTGATGCCATGCGCGCCAGTTTAGAGCAGGGTTTGAGCAGCATTAAAGGGGCTTTAACCTCCATTCAAGAGAGTGTCGCTACTAAGCAGGTGTTCCAAAAAACTCCTACCCTCAATACCCCTAACTTTAGCAAAGACGCGTTGCTGGCTATGATGAAAAGTTCTTAGGATTGGTCCTAGTAATGGCTACGCGTATTTTGAGCGAGGCTTTTCACTCTCTCAAAAACCCGTATTGCCAAACTTTGGGGGTGATTAGCGCGCGCAAAGACTCTAAACTCTCTTGCAGGCTAGCGTATAAGTCTTTATAGCGCTCATCTGTGGCTTTACTTGGGGGGTTGAGCTTGCCCTTAGCATCCCTCCCACTAAAAAACTCCTTGATATCATACAGGCTTGCATTGGGGTTGGAGTTTTGAAAGGTGTGGTAGTAGGCATAGAGTTCACGCCCCTTATTTAAAACCTCTTTAGCTACCGCGCCAAAGGTGGGCAAGAGCGATTGAGTAGAGGCAAAAAGCGCGCTTGTTTCTGGCTCTAATTTGCCAGCTAAAAAGTCTAGGAGGGTGTGGTGGGTATAACGCCCCTTTGGTTGGACTTCTTTTTCTGCAAAGGGGATGAAATGATTAGCCCACTCATTGATACTAGGCACGCCCTCCAATGTGCCCTAAAGCTTTTTACACCGATAAGCTCCCTCGCGCGTGTTGTAGACATCTAAGATAATAGGTTGCATTTAAGTTCTTCAAAGAGAGATTGCGGGTCAAAATTCTTATAGGCAAAACTTGCGCCCACCATATCAGGATAGAGCCAAGAGTTTTTGCCATGTTTGCTTTTTAGAGTCTTTTTGTGAAACATAGTTTTAGTGTGTGTGTCGCTTATGCAGGAGTGCAAAGTGCGTTCATGGGGTTCTTCTTGACTAGAGCTTTGGCTAATTGCTACGCGTTCTTTTATATTTTGTCTGCATATTCTCTAAGCGTAATGCTAATAGGCTTACCCTCCACCTATCTGCCACACGGGGATATAAGTTTGTTTTGGCACATCTTTAAACATGGCATCTAGCACTTGCACCTTGTTGAGTGCGCGCGCCCTGCTGTAAATGTCATAGATAGACACAGGAGTTTTAGTCTCTTTGAGCACTTCCATGACAACTTCTAGGCATTCTGCTTTTATTTTCTTTCCCTATTATTTGGCTGTGCAAGCTTGTTTAAAGCCCTTATCACAGGCTTTTTTGTAGTATGTTTGGGCTTTTTGTGTGTCTTTACCCACGCCTAAGCCATTTTCATACAGAGAGCCCAAACCGGCGTAAGCAAGCGCATCGCCCTGTTTCGTGCCCTTTTTGTAGTATTCTAGGGCTTTAGCATAATCCTGCTTAACTCCGTGGCCATGTTCATAGAGCGAACCTAGTCCACCATAACCGGCATCCCCCGCTTTTTTATAAAGTTCTAAGGCTTTGGCGAAGTTTTGGCGGAAAGCGTGCCCACCCTCATAGAGTGCGCCCAAACCAGCGTAGCCTCTTGTATCGCCCGCGTTGATGGCACGCCTGTAGTATGTAATCGCACCCAAGTAGTCGCGCACCATCCCTAAACCTTGCTGAGAGGCAAGAGCCAAAAAATAATACCCCGCCTCTCCAGCCTTTTTGTAATACTTGATGGCTTTGCTATAATCTTGTTTCACCCCGTAGCCATTTTTGTATAACTGCCCCATGCCCGCATAACCTGCAATGTCTCCTAACTTGACAGCTTGGTGGTAAAACTCCATAGCCTTTGCATAGTCTTGTTTGACCCCCCGCCCATTTTGATAGAAGTTAGCTAGACGCTCATAAGCCAAGGCGCTCCCCTTTCGGATAGCTTTTTGGTAGTATTGAATGGCTTTAGCATCATCTTGTTTGACCCCATGCCCCATCTCATACATTTGTCCGATATAAAACCAACCATCACCCTTCCCCAAAGAGGCCGCTTTTTGGTAATACTCGATCGCTTTTGTTGGGCTTTTAGGCACGCCTTTGCCCTCAAGGTATAAGGAGGCCATGCTATAGTAGCCCAAAGCATTGCCCGTTTGCATGCCTTTTTTATAGTAGTTGATCGCCTCTTGGTAGTCTTGGGCTACCCCCTTGCCATCTTTATACATGTTGCCAAGCTCCACATAACCCCAAGAACTGCCCTTATCTGTAGCCTTTTGAAAATATTCTAGGGCTTGTTGGGCACCTTTTTCCCCCTGCACCCCTATATACAACAACCCGATATGGACATAACCATCCGGATCGCCTGCATTAGCAACCTCTTGGTAAAGCTTAAGGGCGTTGTCATAATCTTGCCCATCTTGGTATTTCTTAGCCTCGGCGTTTAAGAGTCTAATGAGGTCTTTTTGGGCTTCTTTATCCCCAGCTTTAGCCCCCTCTTTGTAATAGAATTGGGCTTGGCTAATATTTTGATCAACCCCATAGCCCCCATTTTCGTAAATAGAGCCCAATATGCGGTTTGTTTCTTCAGCAAAACCTCCTGT
Source organism: Helicobacter felis ATCC 49179 (assembly GCF_000200595.1). NCBI lineage: Bacteria > Pseudomonadati > Campylobacterota > Epsilonproteobacteria > Campylobacterales > Helicobacteraceae > Helicobacter > Helicobacter felis. The sequence goes on from NC_014810.2 coordinate 1,546,925, forward strand.
CGCGGCTACATCCAAATATTCTACAGCTTTAGCATAGTCCTTTTCAACCCCCAAGCCATTAAAATACAAACGCCCTATGCTCCAGTATGCCCCCACTACAGCGCCTCCATCTTTGCCTTTTTTGCCTTTTTGATAATATTCCATCGCTTTAGCATAGTCTTGTTTCACCCCCCACCCATTTTCATACATCAATCCTAATTCAACAAGTCCTGTAACATTTCCCTTTAGCGAAGCTTTTTCAAAGTATTTAAATGCCTTGTGGTAGTCTTTGGCAACCCCCTCTCCATTCATATACAGAACCCCCAATTGAATCATCGCATCATCATCACCCTTATCTACGCCTTTTTGGTAGGCCTCTAGGGCTTTTTTGTATTGTTTGGCTTTTTCGTACAATTTTCCTAAGTTGGCGTAGGCTGTGGGAACTCCTGCCTGTGCAGCCACTTTAAAACACGCGATGGCGTCTTCCTTGCGAAACCCTAATTGTTCCAACCTTGCAGACTCAGCATTGCGTACAGCACTGACCATCATCTCGTAAGCCACATAACCCACATCGGGCACCTCAACACCGCATTGTTTGGGATCATCAAAAGAATTTCTTGCTCCCAAAACATCCGCCCCCAACGCCAACGCACACACTGCCACTTTCATTTTTGTTTTCATCAATTCTCCTTTTATTGACCTATTTCATCCAAAATTTGGCAAGCCTGTTTGACATTGCCTTTGCATGCAATGTTTAAATGTTCCCGGGCTTTGTCGCCATTTTCGGGCACACCGATCCCATTGATATACATGATCGCTAAAGTCAAATGGGCGGGCATATTTTGCCCTTGAATGGCTAAGTTAGCGTATTCTAAGGCTTTTTTAGTGTCTTGCTTTGTGCCTGCACCAAAGACATACATATGGGCTAATCTAGCGTATGCGCTAACAACTTTTTTGCTAGCGGCTTGGGTGTAGTAGTCAAAGGCTTTGGCATCATCTTGTGCCACGCCCTGAGCATTAAAGTACATATCTCCTAGTGCTACCAGCGCATCAGCATTACCCCCCTTGATGGCTTCTTGCAAGTCTGTTAGGGCTTTGTCATAGCTATAGTCTTCATAGCCTACTTGGTTTGGATTTGCTAGGTATGATGTGGCGCGTTTGTAGGCTAATTGCGTTTGTATAGACTGCCATTGTGCTTGTAAAGACTGCCCTGTCTGTCGTTGTTTAGCCCCCTCAGCCCCCCTAGCCTGCTGCCACTCTTGGCGTTTTTTTTGCAAAATTTGATTGGGCGTTTCTTGGGGTTGTGAACTCCCCAACAACCCCCCCAAACACCCACTTAGCATAGGGGTCAATAAACACCCACCCAGCACAACAGAACATGATTTAAAGATTTTCATAAGAGTCCCCCAAGAATGAGGGCTAAAAAAGCAAGAGAATTAGAGAGAGTTACCCCCCCCCCCCCCGCCAGGGCGCACAAAACTAAGCATAGCAATCCTTTTGTAGAAATGAAAGGCATTATTTTAGGGGATAAAAATAAAGAGGAGCTTAAGTATTACATCCTTAACCCCTTGATAGCGGGACTAAAGACCCCACAAACTTAGAGAACTTGCACGCAATGAGCGCCATAAAATTTGTTAGGTTTTTGGCGTATCTGATTGGCTATGAAAAATAAAAAATCCCACTCTTGTAAGATTGCTCACCCATAAAGTCTAAGTCTAAATAAAGCCACAATGGTTTTTCTGTAGAGAGGGGCAACCCATCACTTTTTTCTCTTTTAAAATCTTGCACACATCCCTTGACTTCTTGCATGGCATCTAGAATCTCTATGGCATGCAAATACCCAAGCATCCCCACCAACAAAACCAAGAACTCTATCCTGTATTTTACCTGCATGGTTGATAAGCCTGCGTGAATGAGTAGTCAAATTTAAAATCCTGCAAGCGTTTTTCTTGCTTAGGATCGGCGCGGTAACAGATCTTGGCGTTTTTATCCAAAGGAGGGTGGGGTTGTGAGGGGGGGTAGTGGTCAAAAAATTGCTTGCTGAGTTGATGGACATATAGCCCTGTTTTTTTAACTTGCAAGGTTGTGTCAAAATCTATGATGACATGGCTTAAGCGCTCGTAATTGGGTCTGCCAACAGACATGCCAATCATATTGGCTGCCTTGCCTAGCGCGCTAATGGTGAGAAACTCTCCTTTTTTTGTGGCAAACATCTCATCTACGGCGCAAAAGCAAGCGCGATTCAAACTCTGCTTGTTTTCTTGGACATCAAAGCAATGTTTGGGGGAAATGAGTTGATCTAGCCCTGTAGAAAATGCCACTAATTCTAAATTGTAATGGTGATCCCCTGCCTCCACGGGGACATTTTTTGTGGAAGTCTTGTGGTACTTAGCGTTGATGAAGATGGTGTAGGTAGAAAAATCGTTCCCAATAGTTTGGAGTTTATGGGTAAAAAGCGCGGTGTTGATGGCTTGGAGGGGATAGGTGTTAAGGGGTTGTTTGAAGGCGCGCGCGTCATAATCTACAAACAGATGGGTGATCTTAGGGGCATCGGGCTGTTTTAAATGGTAGCTTGCCTTAATGAGATAAAACGTGCCCTTGATCCATGCTAGTCTAAAGGCTGTGCCGGGGGGTTGTGTGCTTTGGGGGGCACTTGGTTCTAAAAGGACCTTGAAGGTCTCGCCCGGCTGGTTTTCAACATAGTTGCAAAACTCATAGGGTTTTAACAAAGTGCCCTCTAAATCGGGCGTGTTGATGAAAAAATGGGGGAATTTAAGCGTGATCTCTGTGGCTTGATTTTGCTCTAGCTCAAATTGCGCCACACCCTCACCTTTTAAACAAAAGCCCTTACTGAGCTTGTTATGAGCCAAAATCCCCACACAAAAGCCATAATCAGTGTATTGGCTTGGGGTATGGTTTTGAGCAATAGCCCTAGCCCCTGCAAAGACAAAGGAATAAAGCGTGCCCTTGATCTTGGCGGTGCGCACCACTCCTTGGATATCTTTGGGGGAATAGGTCTTAACCTCTTGAATCTTGGCGTATTTGGGGGGTTTTTCTTTGTATTGCAAAATAAAGTCCTTAGTCCATTGCGACACTTCTTGCAACGCACTCTTGTCATCTACAGCCTGCAACACTCCTAAACCCAAAAGCACGAGGACCAAAAACCTTTTCATTACGACTCTCCTTATTAAACACTTCAATCCACACAATCGCCCTTTTGGTAGCACTGCTCTTTGAGTTTATCAAATTTTAGATCACCCAAAGCGATGGGATGCTCTTTTTGAGGATCGTCCCATAGATTTGTGCTCGCCTAACAATTTCTTCACTTTGCTCTTTGTAACCAGCACTCTTACCTGCAATTGTAACGACACCACTTTAATTCTCAATGCACATAACAGCATGGCCATCGCGCTAACCAAAAATCTTTAAGTTTTAGTGTTGGTTGTAGGTGCATACCAAATTTTGGTTAAATCACTCCAATTATGTGGAAAGTGTGTTTTAACCCGTGCCACAGGGCGTCACGAGCACATTGAGGTTTTCTTGAATCATTGCGCAAAGGTTATTTTTGTGGATATAGAAGCGAAGCATTTCTGCAGGTATTTAGTTACGGTATCTGCAACGACATGGCATGGAAACAAGGAAACCCCCTATGCTTGTGTCATGAATGCCAAACTTGTGGCAGTCTCAAAGTCAAACAACGCACCATCATATTAGAGAACACCTCGACCAAGTGTTTGCTCAGTGGTGTAGTTACGCTAGAGGATATGCGTTTAATGATGATCACCATCAGTCCTAAGAGTGTCCCTCTAGAAAAATTACGCAACAATACCAAAGCTTTGGTACACAATTAGGACAGGGGATAATCACTAGAAAAATTAGCCCCTCGAGTAAAGAAAGTATGTGGGCTAAAGAAATGCATAGACATACCCATCTTTGCGCCATCCTGAGATTTTAATACACGATCCGCTGTAGAGCTCAAAGACTAATTTAGAAACTATTTTAAATACTTAATTCCTTAAAAACACATAATCCGCATGGCCTATTTTTTCCACCATTTTATAACCATAAGAATGCAAAATATCACTTACTTCACTATATTTGTTGCTCCAAATTTCTATTTGTATAACAGGGTTATGATATTCTAAGAATACCCCCCCCCCCCCCCCGCAACACATGGCTTTCAAAACCTTCTACATCAATTTTTAAAAAATCAATTTTATTTACAAAGCAACCCTCTTTTTGCAATTCATCCAAACTTTTAACAACTAAATTCCCATTTTCATCATTTTTCAGGGCAGTCCCACCCATGGAAAAGGTAGGAGAATACTTTATACTAGCCTTACCTATTTTCTCTCCCAATGCCATGTTATGTGGAACGATCACATCTTGCAGGGAATTAAGCTTAATGTTTTTACATAAAATTTCATAAGCTTTTTTTAGTGGTTCAAAAGCGTAGACTTTTTTTGCTTTGCGCACAAGGGCATAATAAAGAGCGTTACTACCAATATTAGAACCCAGATCCAAAATGTTAGCCTCATCTTTGAAATATTTATCTGCTTGTTGCATGACATGAGTGTCATAAAAATCATTGTCTACCACTATACATGTCTGAATGTGATCAACTGAAACATTGGGCAGATACATGGTAATTTGTCCAACATTTGGATATTTTTGATGAAAAGCATGTATGAGAGGCACATTGAATGTAAAAATCTTGTCTTTGGATTGCCTTATTTGTTCCACTCTTGTTTTTGAGAACTCATCCTTGATTAGAGTAGCCAATTCTAACTCTACAAGTTTAAGTCTTGGCTTCAGGTATCTATCCAAATACCTAATTAACATCTGTTCAACCTGTCTCTTTATCCCTTTAAATAATTGACGAAGCATTCCAAATATACCTTCCTTTTCTTGATGTGAACCGCTCTCTCTAAAGGGAGGAGCTTCCTAACTAACTCCAAACCAGCGTTCCCGGGCTGACAAAGGCTTTGCTATTTATAGTCCGCAAGACTAGCTCCTAACCCACTAATCTCGCTTATCTATTGCAAGGGTAGTCTTTCTTTTCTTAGCGTGCGCTTACATTCCCGTCTTAAAGAACGGAGTTTTACGCGCAATCTGGATAGCCCCACCAAAGGGTTGGACTAACATATGCGTGTACATGTGCATGCGTGTAATTCAGCCCCAAAATCCTACCTCAAAAGCCTCGTTGTGACCCAAAAAAACAATGCAAAACTTAAGCTAAAAAAAGGATGATAAAAAACAGAAGAGCTTCCAATTCGCTTGTATAAACTTAGACTGCTTAACTTGGTATCAAACAGGGTTTTTTAACGATAAATTGCGGTTTTAGCGAATCTTTTAAAAAATTACGCTACAACAACCCAAGTTTAGCTCTCAGGTTTAGCCTTTAAACCTAAGTAAAAGTCGCAAGAGTGAAAAAGATATTCCCTCAGTCGTTCTAAAATCTCTAAAAGATGAACTGGATGTAATCGCCTATCTGGAGATGAAAAATGCCAACGACCCCATTACTCTTGAAAATCTATCCGTAGAAAAATCTAACCTAGTGCGTGAAATAGTCTCTGTCTTGTCAGCTAATGAATGGGAAAAAGACAAGATAGCTGGCATTAGTACATCACAAGACACAATAGACCGCGCAAAATCCTTGATAACGACACTTGATAAAATACAAGAGCTTTCAAAAAAGACCAATAACCCAATGCTAAAGCAGGGGTTGAAGAAAGGCTACACAATAACTTTAAACGACATAGTTAGCACTTTAACCGTGTAGTTTGAATCTAGTGAGAAAACCACACTCCCGCCCGCCGTGCAACAAGAGCTCCCTAAAGAAACCACACAGCCCCTGATACAAGAAAACCCCACTTTAGCAAAAGACTTAAGCATCGCCAATCACGGGCAAATCATCATGCACAACAACATCTACAAAGTCAATTTGGTACTTTGAGTGAACTTGAAAGCAATTTGTTTTTTAGTCTATTCAATCGCTTAAAAGACAAAAAGGACACCATCATCCGCTTCACCCCAAAAGAATTGAAAGCTTTAGCCGGTAATCCGCATATGGATAATGAAAGGCTTTATAAACTGGTTATTAACCTTTTTAACAACATAGCTAGGGCTAACTTTGATCTAATCAAAATGCTCGATGATGAGAAGGTGCGAAGAAGTAAAGTCATGTTTTTTAAAAAGTTTGAGATACAGCATGACAAAAACAAAAAATTGAATACTTAGACATATAGGTCAATGACCCCCCTATTTTACATACCTACTAAACGACTTAGAAACAAACTTCACCAGCATGCAACTGCGAACATTTGTAGATTTAAATGGCAAATATGCTAAGAACTTATTTAGACTATTGGAGCGGTTTAAAAATGCCACCAAAAACGGCGTTTTTCAAGTATATATGTACGAAAATAACATAGAAGGCTTTTGTGCTTTTATGGGTATTCCAAAAGGCACCAGAATAAGCGACATCGATATTCATATGCTAAACCCCACCATTAAGCAACTTACCCAAAAAACCCAAAAAAATCCTCTTGAACCCCCCTACAAATCCATTAAAGTGATCAAAAACAAAGCCAAAGCACGAGGACAGAAGGTACTAGGTTACACATTCGAAGTTGTTCCAAACCCCGCTATAGTCGAGCAAGAAAAAGCACTAGAAAATGCTAAAACGCTACCCCTTAAACGCTTTGGTAAAAAAGATCTTAAAGTTCTTGAAAAGGTAATAGGCGCACGAGGCAAGCTCAGTGTTAAAGACAAAAACAACAACAACTTTACCTTTAACAATGCAATGATCGAGAACATCCAACCTAGCCCAAAAACTAAAAGAATCTGTGTGCTATTTAGAGTGAATGGGTTTTAGACCCTAAGATGATGGAAGTGATTGCCTTGCATAGAAAACATATGCAGCTGTTTCAAGTCAGTGGCAATGAGTATATGACTCTTGTTTTTGAAAACATTGAGGAATTCAAAAACAAATTTTTAAACACCGCTCACAAAAATGGTGCTGCTAAAACCACAAGGCTTCCTCCAAAGCAGATAACCCTACTACAGATACTACTACAACAGACACCCTCCAAAGTGCACCCACAAGCACAAACCAAAGCACAGAAATTTTTGTAGCAACTCATCGCTAAAATCAAAGACGCAGAACAAGATGTTCTATCTCTATTTAAAATCCTTAACCCCACAGACACAGACCTAGAAATCGCCAAACGCCATCACAGAGTAAAGAAGGAAATAGACTTTTTAAAAGAGCAATCCCGGAATGTGATGCCCCCGACTACTTTACCTACAAAAATTGAAACAGAGGAAGAAAGACTCCATGAAAAGCTAAAGAAAGTGCTAAAATCTAAAACTGAAGCCCTAGAAAAATACAACGAAGTGCTTAAGAAGTTGCAGGAGTATAAAGAGGATACAGCTAAATGGAGACCACAGAGCAACACACAATCCCAAAAGACATCTAACAGCGATCAAAGCAAGCACTAGACAGAGAGAAAGCAATGGGGATAATTGCATCTATCAACTTCAAACCCACAAAAAACCCCGTGCAGGTGTTTCACAATGATAGAAGCACACCCCCCAATTATCTCTTGCCTAAAGAACGGCAACTTTATACTATCTGCAATAGAAGTGGTCTTGAAGCACAAGCTTTAAAGCAAGAAATGATAGACAAGGCTATTAGTGCCTACATACAAAGAATAGGACAGAAGTTTCAAGCTAAAACTTATGTTTATAGTGCCGTTGTTAATCTCAAATCCACGCACACCATGCAAAACTTAGAAAAACTAGCCACACATTTTAAAAACAAATATGGCATTCAGTGCTACCAAATTGCTATCCACAGAGATGAAGGACATATAGATGAGTTTGGCAATACGCACATTAACCACCATGCCCATATGGAGTTTGTTACACTAGATGAGAATACAGGTAAGAACAACTTCAAAAGAGTGCCTTCTTTAATGCTCAAGCAAATCCAAACAGAAGTGGCAACCATCCTAGGCATGCAAAGAGGGATAGATAAACGCATAAGCGGAATTAAACGCGTTGAGCCTAGAGCTTATGCCAAGCTCATGGAGCAAGAGAAAACAAGGCGCAAAGAATTAGAAAAAGCGCATAAAGAGCAGTTAGAAAGTTTACAAGCTAACACAGAAAATCAACAAACAGAATTGCAAGCTCTACAACAAGAAAAAACCACGCTGGAGAAAGCAAACACTGCCTTAACTCAAGAAAACCAAGAACTCAAAGACAAGCAAACAGAGCTAGAGAACACACTTATAGACCTTGTTACCATCTTTGTTCCACAAGATAAACAAGACAAAAAGCTCACTATCAAAGAAGCCAAGCCCCTGCTAGAGAGTGTGAGAAAGCAAATGATTACCATAAATCAGGGTTTGGGTGATTTAAAGCTTTTCACACAAGAGGATTACAAAGCTTTGCGAGCTTTGAAAGATGAGGAGTTAAGCATTGCTGATCTAAAGAAGCGCATTACAACGATAGAGCAAGAAGCTAAGAAGCATTATGAGAAATTGCAAGAGCAATACAAAGACTATCTAAACCCCAAGCAAGTAGAGGACAAGATAACAGCCACGAGTCCAGAATACTTTGAGAGCATCGCCAAAGATAGGCGAGATAGGTTTTTAAACAAACACATCAGTGAGATTGAGAAAAGCCTCAATAAAGAACTCAAACCCATTCTTGCCAAGATAGAACAAACTAGAAAGTGGGAACACAAAGCTTTGCTAGAGGAGATAAGAGGGCTAGAAAATGGTATTGGTAAGCTAACCGAAGAGTTTAAAAACAGCGATGCATATGGGCAGATGCTAGAGACAGCCAAAGGAAGTTTTAAATCCACTCTCCTGTTAAGATCGCAAAAATCTCTAAAATCCAGTCTATGTTTTCTAAAATCAAAAATCAAATTTTGTAAATGATTTTGTTTGATAATAACAATGATAGACCCCAAAGTTAAATTAGACAACAAGTAAGAATTATAAGCTCTTAAATCGGCTGATTGGACATGCTCTATGTCTTCTTGAGTTGCTTATCTCTTCTCGCTCGTCTATTGATTTTATCAATCTCAGTGTTTAAGTAGGACTCGCCCACAATCCACGCAAAATTATTGGCGTTTATTTGCATACAAAAATCTACAATGTTTCTTAGATAAATTTCTGCCTGTGCAATTCTTGGAACCAGTCTAGCGTTAAACTCTAAACTAGAGTGTTTTGTTTTAAAATCAAAATTTTTGCTCACAAAACTACTCAATTATTTCCAATCCTGAGTAGAAATATCATGGTATTTGTCAAAAAAGGCTTGTAGAACAGATTGTACTTGATTTTTTAAATGGTTGCGCATGGGCCGATCTTCAGGGTTTATACTAAAAAACGATGCCCTTTCTTTAGGCAGAAGTGTGGGAAATTGCGTCCCCTTAAAGCTGATGTTATGGTGCTTAAAGGCTTTGGATATAAAATCATAGGCGAGTTTTTCTTGGAGTTGATAATGTTGGATGATGCGGGCAAATTCTTGTTTGCGTTGCCTATCCATATAATCTCTAAAACTGGCTTGGATATCTGGACTTGGGTGCTGTTTGAAGAACTCCCAAAAGCTTAAAATCACTTCTTGTTTGCTGCGCATTTTGGGGCTGGATTTGATGGCGCGTAAAATATCTTCTTCAGCCTTACCCTCTGCAATGAGGTTTAAAATATAATCAATGTTGATCTCCACTTGCCTAACCAGCTCCATTTCAAACACACAACGATCGTCAAACTCTTGATGTGCTTTGTTTGGACTTTCTCTAGACCCCCTAAAGCGCTCATGCAAGTCTAAGTAATGCCCTTGGTAGTCTTGCAAATCTCTAGGACTAATGAGCTCTTTATCTGCACTAAACTCGGCAAAGCACACTAGAACATTGCGTATTTTGAGAATTTCACCATAAAGATTGATGAACACCTCTTGGTCGCTCTCCGATCTTGTGTATTGTGCAAATGCGCTGAGCGGATATGTGCTTAAGAGTTTGGATACCAAACCTTTGTATTTGGCATAGGTCTCTTCAAAGCCCCCCAAGATCACAATTTCATGCGAATCCTCTTGGCCAAAGAGCCTTAAAGCGTCGTTTAAATTCTCTTCTAAAAGTCTAAAACACACAATATTGCCCTCACTCTTAACGCTATTGTGGGGGCGGTTTGTCCTTGAAAAGGCTTGCAGTAAGCCATGGTATCTTAAGTTTTTATCCACCCAAAGCGTGTTACAAGTGGGCGCGTCAAAGCCGGTTAAAAACATATTCACCACAATGAGCAAATCGATCTCTCTGCCCTTCATCCGTTGAGAAACATCTTTATAGTAGTCGTTAAAGAGATCGATACCGTAATTGCTCCCAAAGTTGCGGTTATAATCTTGGATCGCTTGTGCTAAAAAATCCTTATCGGTGGGCAAGAGCTTATCTGCCTCTTCGTTGTTTTCATCCTCGAGGTCATCGCTGGGGCTATAGCTGTAGATGAGGGCGGTTTTTAGGGGGTGCTGGTACTCTTTAAAGGCTTGGTAATAGGTCTTAGCCATTTCAATGCTTGCACATGCCAAGATCGCATTAAAACTCCCCTTTGTAACTTGGGCAAAATTGTTTAAGATGTATTCCACAACCTTAGCGGTGCGTTTAGGGTGGCAAAAATCCGCCTCGCTCTTGAGTTCCATATCTGTACTGATGTGGCAATAGTGCATTAAGAAGGGCAAGACATTTTTATCTTGGATTGCATGGACGATCGTGTAATGGTGTAATTTTCTGCCAAATCTTTCTTGTGTGATGGCGTGTTCTTTGCCCTCGCAATTTTCCTCAAAAATGGGCGTGCCGGTGAATCCATAAAAATGGTGTTTCTTAAAAGCCCGCGCGATGTCGGCGTGCATTTTGCCTAGCTGGCTTCGATGGCACTCATCAAAGATGAACAACACCTCTTGCTCTAAAATGGATGACTTAGGGTTACTCTTGATGAATTTATGCAACTTTTGGATCGTGGTGATGATGGTCTTTTTGCTAGGGTCGGGGTTTTCTAGCTGGAGCTGTAGGGTTTTGGTGTTCTTGTTGGAGCTTGCGCTGTTTTTTTGGTATCTCTCGTATTCTTTCATGGTTTGGTGGTCCAAGTCCTTGCGATCCACCACAAACACCACTTTAGAGATGAAGTCTAAACGCCCTGCCAACTGGGCGAGTTTAAAGCTGGTTAAAGTCTTACCGCTGCCCGTGGTGTGCCACACGAAGCCCCCATTCTTGGGCTTGCCGTAGTTTTTGTTGTGGTGTGTGATCACAACCTGCTTTAAAATCTCCTCCACCGCCACGACTTGGTAAGGGCGCATGGCAAGCAACTTAGATTCACTGGTGCACACACAATAATAAAGCAGAAGGCTTAAGAGGGTGTGCTTGTCAAAGAAAGTGGGGATAAAATCCTGTAAATCCCCAATGTGCTCGTTATTCTTGTCCGCCCAAAAACTGGTGAATTTGTAAGAGTCCTTGCTTGTGTCGCTGGCTGTGGTGTTGCTGTAATACTTGGTCTGTGTGCCATTGCTGATCACAAAGATCTGCACAAAGCCAAACAAGCTACCCGGAGCGTCCATGCTTGTCTTGTGGTAGTTACGGATTTGGCTAAAAGCCTCTTTTAACTGCACCCCTCTTTTTTTAAGCTCGATATGCACTAGGGGCAGACCATTGACCAAAATGCTCACATCATAGCGGTGCTCTTTGCCCGGGGTGGGGTATTGCTGGATCACTTGTAGATAATTGTTGTGGATGTGCCTTTTGTCTAAAAGCTGGATATTTTTCGTGTCCCCATTGTCAAATTTAAAGGACTGGCTATTTTCGTGCTGGAGCATGCGGGTTTTGTCGATAAAGGTGGCATTACGGGGGTTGATTTGTTGGGTAAAACGCGCCCATTCGCGATCGCTGAAAGTAAGAGCATTGAGCCTTTCAATTTGGGTTTTTAAATTCGCTTTAAGGCTCTCTTCAGTGGCGGGCTTTAACAGAGTGTAACCTTGGGCTTGGAGTTGTTCTATTAAATACGCCTCTAGCTCTGCTTCTTTTTGGTAGGTGGTGGCTCTAGCCTTGTTGGCGGGCTTGCTAGCCACCACGGTGCTCAAATCCCCTTGGGCGATCTTTTCTAAAGTGCTCTGCTCTGACATGCGCTCTCCTTAAAATTTAGCAAGGTGTTGAGGTAGTGTTGGTATTGCTTTTCTCTTGCCTCTATCTCTGCCGGGATCCCCTCTTGTAGGTCGGTGGTGAGGGCGTTGAATTGGTCTAAAATTTCTACGATTTTAGCTTGGATCGCCAAAGGGGGGAGGGGGATTATACAGCGGGCAAGGTCGCTGGGCTTCACCTCTGTAACTTTTGTACCATAGGCGATTTTTCTTTTCTGCTTAATAAAATCTTTAGTGTGAAACCAATAGGCTAGATATTTAGGGTTTTGGTGATGCCTAAAAATAGCGGCATGCCCTCCTGTTACAATTTGGCTATCTCCAAGCCACGCCACAGCCTTACAAAGCCCCTTTAAATCCTCGCTAGTGGTGGTTAGGATAATGTCCCCACAATACACAGGCTTTAATTTTTTAGCCAGCTCTGGGCTAACAAAGCTTTTGGTTTGGGCGGTGTGGGTGTTGTAGAAGGTGTGGATTTCTCCATAGTGGATCGCCCCCACCAGCTCCCCGCTAGGATTATCGGGGTGTAAATCTGCCTTAGTGAGCCCACTGCCCCGCACAAACTCCCCAATCTCGCCCAGTTCCACCCACTCCACGCCTTGCGGGCAATGCTCTTGCAATAACTTTTTTAAGGGATGTTTAGAAGTGGGCTTTAGCACAGATGTGCCCCACTCTTGTAAAATCCAAGTTTTAAGCGGGTGTTTGTCCAACCAATCAAGGCTTACCCCCCCCCCCCCCAGTAGCCACGCCAAAGTCTAAAAGCGCGTTTAGGTAGTGGGTGTATTGTTTTTCTCTTGCCTCGATCTCAGCGGGTAGTCCCTGCTGTAAGTCTGTGGTGAGGGCGTTAAATTGGTCTAAAATCTCCACGATTTTTTCTTGCAGGGCAAGAGGGGGGAGGGGGATTAAAAAAGTCTTTAAGTCTTGTAAATTCAAGCGACTCACCTTTGCCCCGCAAGTGTATTTCAGCTTAAAATCCTTAAAGGCTTGTGTTTGAAACAGATAGGCCAAGTATTTCGGGTTTTGTTGGTGTCTTAGGGCAAAAGTGTCCCCGCCTATATAGATAGTTTCTTGCCCCAAGTAAGCCACCGCCTTACACACATCAGCGGGGTTTTCACTCACCCCCACAATCACTAAGTTCCCACAATATACAGGTTTTAACTTCTTAGCCAGCTCTTGCGTGATAAAGCTTTTAGTTTTGCTCGTGTGGACATTATAAAAAGTGTGAATCTCTCCATAGTGGATTGCCCCCACTAGCTCCCCGTTAGGATTATCAGGGTGTAAATCCGCCTTAGTCAGCCCACTACCCCGCACAAATTCCCCAATAGTGCCCAATTCCACCCACTCCACCTTAAACGATTCCTTAAGCAGGGCATGGCGTCCAAGGCGGGGGCTTGTGGGGGTGCCAAAGTCTAAAAGAGCATTGAGATAATAAGAATATTGTTTTTTTCTTGCGCTAAGCTCTGCGCTAAGCTCTGTAAAGCAATCAAGAATGGTTACTATTTTCTCTTGTATGATTAGAGGGGGTAGGGGGATTTTGAGGGCTAGAATGCTTGCTGTGCTTAAATTTGGTTGTGCCGCTGCATCCGATAAAGATTGAATATATTTTTTGACTCGTTGAGTAATTAAAACATAATACAAAAATGGGACATGAATGTTAGGACTGAGATTGTGAGGTTTGGCAACACGCTGATTAAGTAATAATTTTCTGCCCTTAATATTTTTGATAAGGGATGTCATACCAACATTATTGCCACTCATAGCGATAAGAATATCCCCATCGCTCAAAGCATAATTTTTATATTTTTCTAAAAAGCTGTCAGGTAAGTAAATGGGTTTGTGTTCAGGATTAAACCCGCCATTAGGGCGGATGTTGCCCATTCTGATTAACAAAGTGTTAGATTTTTCCACATAGTCGCTTTTTTTAAAGGAATAACCATTAAGCAAACTACACACCTCCCCCAATTCCACAAACTCCACCCCCTGCGGGCAATGCTCTAATAACAGCTTTTCTAAGGGGTGTTTAGGCATGTTGCGCTCGTTGAGTCTTGGCATAGTTGAATTTTAGATGGAAAAAGGGGCGCAAATCCTCTAGGGCGCAAGCTTTTTGGAGGTTGTAGCCCAGCCTCACCAGCAAAATTTCCAAGTCTTTTTTAAATTTGATCTTTGTGGGCTTGTTGTGAAAAATCTCATTTCTTGCATCTCTAATGCGTGCGATGGTGTTGAGCGCATGTGTCTTTGTGCCAAAGATAGGGATTTCTTGATTTTTGTAGGTTTTTGGCTTTGCAAAAAAAGATTCAAAATACGGGTAATAATGCCTGTTTAAAATAAATTCTAAGTCCCCCAAAGAGAACAAATCAAAGACATCAAACGAATTCATGGTGTGTTTGGGTATTTGGCGTTTCTTATTGCGTAGGGCAATGATGGCATCGATTTTCTGCACAAGGTGCTGTTGCATCTGGTTTTGGGAGTCTTGCATGAACCAATCATCTTGGTTTGTGTTGAGCGCATTAGCAACCACAACAGCCATCGTGCTTCTTAGGGCGTTCTCAAAACATTGTAACAGCAAGAAACTAGCTTGGTGGGCGTTGCGCCTTTTGTTGTAAAACTGCATGATCAGATCAAATAGATTTCTTTCAAGCGCGCCATTTTTCTTTTTGAGTAAGATTTGGGCTTCTTTACAAGCCCCCCATAAATAGCCGTGGTGTAAAACCCCAATGCTTTGTTTGATTTTTGTTTCAAACTCCTCTGTCATCAAATGTGGCATATCTAAAAATAATGCGGATATTTTTTGAAAAAATGCATTTTGCAAATCAAACATTCAACTTCCTATGGAAACTTTGTTGTATAATCTGTCTAATTTAGAGGTCTCACCGCTATGAATAGCGGGTACTTGCCTGCAAGAGGACGCTCTAAATTCTCTCTTATGCTCCATTTTCTAAACCATTGATGATTTTATCTAGCCCCTCTCTTAGGGCTTGTTGTTTAGCCACTATGGCGACGATTTGGGCGTTTAAGTGAGCAATGTCTAGGGCTTCTCCCTCTTCTTTAGGGTCTAAATACCGACTCACCGAGAGATTATAGCCATTGGCTCTAATCTGCTCTGCCCCCACCAAGATCGAAAAATGCGCGATCTCTTCTCGGCTCTCATAGACTTTGAGGATCTTAGCGATGTTACTTGGGGCTAGCTTGTTTTTGGTGTCTTGACGCACAAACTCCGCACTGGCATCCACAAACAGCACCCGATCATCGGGCTTGTTCTTGCGTAAGATCAACACGCAAGTGGGGATGTTGGTCCCAAAGAAAAGATCGGGAGCTAAAGCGATCACCCCATCCACAAAATTACGATCTATGAGATGTTGGCGGATCTTTGCCTCTGCCCCGCCCCGATACAACACGCCGGGAAACTGCACGATCGCACAAGTCCCCTTAACTGAGAGCCAAGAAAGCATGTGCATGGTAAAAGCCAAATCCGCATATTTACAGGGAGCGAGCACCCCCGCAGGGGCAAAACGGGGGTCGTTGATGAGCAAAGGATCATCATCGCCCACCCACTTGGTGGAGTAGGGGGGGTTAGACACAATGGCATCAAAGGGCTCGAAGTCCTCCAGTTGGGGGTTTAGCAAGGTGTCGCCGTGGGCGATGTCAAATTGGTTGTATTCAATGTTATGTAAAAACATATTCGCCCGGCAAAGGTTGTAGGTGGTTAGGTTGATCTCTTGGCCAAAAAAGCCCTGCTTGATGTTCTCTTTACCTAAAATCTTGGCAAATTTGAGCAAGAGCGACCCGCTCCCACAACAAGGGTCATAAACTTTATTGATGTCCTTTTGCCCGTGCAAAACCAGCTTAGCCAATAATTCGCTCACCTCTTGGGGGGTGAAAAACTCGCCCCCACTCTTGCCGGCATCGCTGGCATACATGCCCATCAAGAATTCATAAGCGTCCCCGAAAACATCGATCCCGCTCTCTTGGTAGTCCTCAATTTTCATCGCCCCCACAGCTTTTAGAAGGCTTCTAATCTTTTCGTTTTTCTCCTTAACGCCATTGCCTAGCTTGTTGCTATCCATGTCCAAATCTGCAAAAAGCCCTCTAAAATTCTCCTGTGCCTCGCCCTCTAGGCTGGAGTCTTCAATGTTTTGAAAGATTTTATTTAACTTGGTATTAAGGTTTCCATCTGTATCCGCCCGCTTAAGCACATTGCTAAAAAGCTCACTAGGGGGGATGAAAAAGCCCTTTTCTTCTAAAAGCAAATCTTTAGCCTGCTTGGCCTGTGCGTCTTGAAGAGCAGAATAATCAAAATCCGGGTTTAAAGCCCGCTCATTGGCGTTGATATAGGCTGTTAAATTCTCCGAGAGGTAGCGGTAAAAGATGATACCCAACACAAATTGCTTAAAATCCCACCCATCCACCGCTCCGCGCAATTTATCCGCAATGCCCCAAATGGTCTTAAACAACTCATTGCGTTTGGCTTGTGCGTCTTGTCCCTTGTCTTGCTTTGTTTGTGTGGCAATTTCTTGCATGGCATCCTCAAAAAGGGGTATTTTAACACAAGTTTTAGGTTTCACAATCTTTACTCCAAAATCCACCACAAGCCACACACACCCCTAAACCATAGTTTGATAACCCCTAACCTTAGTGCTTTATGACCCCCTAGAAACGATTTAAACGCTATGTATGTTTAGTTTAACACATTTCTTTTACACTCATAAAACATGATTGCTCTAGGAGCGTGGATTTTTCAAACAAAATGTCTAATTCCCATTTCAAAAGCTTCTTTTGGGGGTTTGGGGGCTGTGTCCCCTGGTCTTGACCTATTTTTGTGTGCGTTGCATTGTTTCTTGTACAGATAAATTGTGGAAAAGTGTTTAAGTGAAAATGGACTTTTAGATCCGTTTTTGTCCTCTTATGGTTTTGTTTGTTTAAATAGCGTTTCTAGCCCTCTAAAAAGCTCTACAATCAACACAATACCATCAACCCATATTCTAAAAACATTTACCTGCACCCAAAAAGCGTTCCATGACCTTCTAAGCTCAATTTTTTCATCTTAAAAGCTAAAGGGAGGGTGTGGGGGGTCTTCCCTCCCACAGACAAAATGTAAGTAGTGCGTTAGCACTACATTCCAGTTGATCTAAGTTCAAATGTTTTTTGTTTAAAAAACTATAGCTCACGGGCGCGCGTGCATGCGCGCGTTCAAAAAGTTTTTTCTTATAGTTTTTTACGTATATAATAGGTGAGGCAATGGTTTTTTAACGATAAATTGCGGTAAAAGAAACATTTTATCCCCCACAAAGAGCTTAAAGGACATAGGTATCCCGCGTTAATAAAAGCCACATCCTTGTTTGCATCCCCCAAATCATCAAAGAGGCGCAGATGGGTAATTACGAGTTCAGCGCGCAATATCTCCAAGAGCCTCTAGCGAGTTCTGGGGGTTATTTTGAGCAAGACTATTTTAAAAGCGTGTTTTTGCACGAATTGGGGCAGTTGAACACTTATATTTTTGTGGATAATGCGATGAGTTTGAAAGAAAGCGCGGATAACCGCGCGGTGGTGGTGGTGGGGGTGGAGAATTATAAAGACAGCGCGCGCTATTGTGTGCTGGATTGTTTTTGTGGAATTTGGAGCGAGGAGGACACCATCAAGCACATTTTACAGGCTAAGGCGCAATACACAGAGGCTAAGACTTATATTGAGAGTGATGGGGGCGGGTTCATCTTGCACAGGCTTTTATTAGTCGAGCTTGTCAAGTTCAATCAAAGGGCCAAAGAACAACATAAAGCCCCTTTAAACGATTCTATCTTTTGCTACACCCCTAGTAGAAAAGTCTCCAAAGTGGAGAAAATTAAGGCCATGCGTCCCTACTACAACACAGGTTTTTTAGTCTTTAGCCATGCATGCCAAAATATCGAGCAACTCCAAAAAGAGCTTTTTAGCTTTAATCCTGATAGACCCTTTAAACAAGATGATTGTATTGACGCGCTGGCTAGTTGCATCAACCACCCGGAGGTCAAAGCCCCTTTTAAAGCCCTAGAGCCTACAAGGAGTGTTTTTAAACCCCGCCCAAGTTGGAGGGTGTAGCCCTAGGGGTTATCTTACCAACCGCGCCGTAAAGCCCCTAGCTTTAGCTATGGGGAGTATGTCTCTGCGCGTAAAACTAAAAAAGAGCCAAGTAAAACTAAGATGAACTACACTAAGCAGAGGCAAAAGCTAAAGGCACTAAATCATGGCATGTTGTTTTGACAAACCCCACCGCGTGAAAGAGCTCCACATAGGACTTAAGCACGAAAGAAAAGAAATAAGCTATACTTGTTCTAGTGGTTAAGCGGGGTTACCCCCGCTAGGTCTTTAATACAATGGTGAGGCGAACACCATCATGACCACTAAAACAATGATTAGCTTCATTTGTGTATCCCCTTTCTGGGGTATCACCCGCTATAACCCCCAACCCATTAACAAAAGTTAATTTCTCCAAATTGCCTAAAAGTGGACACACAAAGCATAGCCTGCAAGCATTATAGCAAAATTAAGGCAAGCACTACTACACCACCGTGGCTTTAAAACCACGCGGCGTGAGTGCGTAACTGTCGTTAACCCTTTTTTCCCTCTGTGTTTTAGGCTATCTTAGCCCCTTATCAAGGGGTTTATGATGACAAAGATGCTAGATTTTGCCCGTTTAGAAGCCGATGGGGTGAGCCAAGAAGAAGTTTTAAAATTCATTCAAACACAAAAGAATAACTTCAATTACGCGCCTTTAAAAAAGTATTATGAAGACAATGGCCTAGACGCTGAGCAAGTGGAGCGCGCGCTCTATAACGATTTAAAGAACTCCAAAGTGAGTTTTGAGTTTGAGCCCCCTCAAACTCCAGAACAAACCCCCGCTAAATTGCCCCAGAATGGCATCAAGCCTACAAATACACCACGCCAAGATGTAAAAGCGAAATTAGAGCCTCCTAGCGCGCTTGTAAAAGAGATGAACCTAGAGGATTTAAACGCGCGCGCGCAAGCATTAGAAAAAGAGGCCAATTGGACAGATGACTTAATTTATGTAGGCACTCTAGGACTTTATGAAACACAGGGGGCAAAAAAGCAGAGACTAGGCTATGAGGCTCTAATCCTTGATGCGCTCAAAAGCAAAGTGCCCTATGCCAAATTGCCCAAACAAGCCCAAGAGTATCTAGCAAAAAAAGGGTTTTGAGAATATAGGGATATTGAGCAATCCTCTTAAAAACGCCGCACAGGAGGAATACAATAAGGAGAAGATGCGCCAAGACATTCTAAAAATTAAGGATGCCAAAGACTTAAGCGAAGAACAAAAGCATCTTATCTACAAAGACACCAGTATTGGTAAGTATATTTGGAACGCCCTGAGCAAAGAGGATAATGACGCTCTAAGGGAATATCAAGAGGACATCAAGGGGCGGGGTTTAGTGGCAGATGTTTCTAAGGCAATGACTTTTTTAAACAACATTGCCGCACACAAGAATATTAAAGAACTCTTTAGCTCCAGCGACCCCAAAGTCAAAGAAAAATACCGCCAAGAGGCCCAAACTCTAGCTAAGGGTTTTGGGTTTGAAAAGGCGGTGTTTGATGAAAAGGGGGAGATGTTTGTAGCCAAAGAGGGCCAGCTTTATAAGGTCAATGATAATTTTTTTGACCAATTCCCCAATCTTTTAAAAGCAAACGCCTTTTCTATGGCTGGAAGCATTGCCGGGGGAGTTTTAGCCGGCAAAAAGGGCGGGATAGCAGGCATGATAGCAGGGGGCGCGCTAGGGGCTTTTGGAGGGGGCGGACTAGATGCGCTCTTGACTAACTTTGTGCTAGAGCGTGAGAACAATTTTCAAGAAAATCTAGCCCATATGCTCCAAGAGGGCGCGCTCAATGTGGTGGGCGATGTTGCTGGTATCCTGCTAGGTAAAACCATTAAGGGCGTAGCCAATAACGCGCACAAAATCGCGCACAAAGTTAGCGATATTGCTGAGTATGTGCCTTTTGTAGGGATGGGCATGCGCGCGCTCAATGGAAATGTCAAAGCCGCCCAAAGATTGATAGATCAGGTGCGCACCCCTGAGTAACAAGCCGCGCTTAAAGAGTTTGGGGAACAATTTGGCGCAGGGGCAAAGTTTTACACTCCTAATTCTGCTTTAACCCAGACTATGAAAGAGAGGTTTGGGGAAACTTCGCCCATGTTTAAGGCGTATGATATTGTCAATAATATCTTAACTTTGCCCAAACATTCTGAGCGTCAAAGTGCCTTTATTGAGCAGATTCGCGCCGATGAGAGCGGGACTCTATTGGCCTTTATGAGCGAGGCGGCTAACTCTAGCCCGCGCGCGCACAACACGCTCAAAGGCATTTTAAACAAAACCACGCGCAACCTAGAAGCCCAATTAGAGCAACTGCACTTAAACCCCGCAGACATTAAGACTATCTTTGAGGATTTAGACAAGGGCACTAGGCAGAGTTATGCAGAGGCTACAGAGCGCATTATCCCCGAGGTGTTAGAGGGCTTTAAGACCACACTTGAGCCTAGCAAAGTCAAAAACATCTACAAGGAGCTAGAAGAACAGGGACTTATGCTAGAAGCCCGTCCCTTTTTAAAGCACATTGAGAACAATATCTACAATCCAGAGGGGGTAAGCTTCACTCAGCTTAACAACGCGCTTAAAACGCTCAATAGCCACGCCAAACACGCCAGCAATCCGGGGCTAAAGGATTATATCCGCAACACCACGCAAAATATTTTCCGTCATGACATTAAAGAGGGCATTGATGACCTTTTTAGCCAGCTCCCTACAGAAATAGGGAAAAAATACCAAGAACTCTATCACACCACTCTCAAAGACTACGCCACCATGAAAGAAACGCTCAAGATGGTGGATGGGGGAGGATTAAAGCTAAGAGATGCCAAACGCAGCGAGGCAAAGGCCTTAGAGGGCTTGCTCAAATACGCACAAGGACAGGGAGAAGCAGGGCTAGATAACCTCACGCGCCTAAGCAAGGGCTTAAGCCCAGCTAATAGAGAAGTGCTAGAGCTCAACATGCTAGATCGGCTTTTTAAAAGCTCTTTGTTTGAAAATGACGGGCTAAGGGTTTTTGATAGTCAAGCCTTTTTTAAAAGATTAGAGGGGCTTAAAGAGGGGACTTTTTCTAGCCAAGCTTCTAAGGACTTTATCGATATTGCCAGCGGGTTTAACCGCCTTTTTAACCAAGATGCTAAGATTGCCGCCGCCTTTAAAAGCCAACACGGGCGAGCAAGTAGGCTCTTCGATTGCCACCAGTGTTTCAGGAGCTGTACAATACCAAGTTACAAAGGCACTCTTTGGGCTTGTAGTGCGCACAATGTTTCATATTCCTTTTGCTAAGAGCATCAATAGCAAGGTCAGCCAAGCGGCCCTAAGATACCACATCAAAGCCGCGCTGAATAAGAGTGTTAGCGTAGGAGATTTTAAACAACACCTACGCGCTCTAGGCCAACGCAGTCGGAGTTTGACAACGCCACCAAAGCCCTTATTAGAGAGATTGAGGGGGGATTACCACCGGATGATGGAGGGGGAGGAATGCCACTAAAAGAGGAGCCTAGTCCTTCTAGCGCAGAACCTAATAAAGGAGGAGGGAAGTCCAATAGAGATGGTGATGGGGAGATTAAACCCATTGCTGTCATTGAAAAAGCAGAGGACAAAGAGGCATTTATTAAAAGCCTTGATTTGAGCGCGCATGCTACGCCTATACCTGTAAGTTTAGATGTGGAAGGGTTTTTAAAGACATTAGAGGGCGTTAAAAATCATAAAAACTTTATTGAGCATTTGGCAAGCCGTACCGATGGGCAAAGGCGTTTAGAATACTTGTACTTAGTAGAGCCTACATTAAAGAATCCAGATATTGAACTTATCTTTAAAGCACCCGCAAAAAAAAGAGTATGTCAAAACATTTAGACAAGAGGGTAAAAAAGACCTAGTCTATTTGTTGGTTACTAAGGATGATGATGCGCTTTTGATCACTGGGATCGCGCCTGTTGGTAGTCCTGAGGCACACCTTGGCCATTTTTGTACATGAAAGCCAAGCTATTATATGCCCGCACACTCCCCTTATCCGCCGCTTTTTGGTAATATTTCAACGCCTGTTGGTAGTCCTGAGGCACACCTTGCCCATTTTTGTACATGAAAGCCAAGCTATTATATGCCCGCACACTCCCCTTATCCGCCGCTTTTTGGTAATATTTCAACGCCTGTTGGTAATCTCCTCGTTTAAAAGCTTCCTCGGCCGTTCCAAGGTCTTGATTATTGCCCTTAAATCTACCTGCGTACTCCCTATAAGCCACAGAATAAAGCATTTGCTCATACTCTTCTGCTTTATCCCAATCCTTTGGCACACCCTGACCTAAATTATACATTCCGGATAAATAAGCATAAGCCTGCGCATTGCCCAATGTGGCCGCTTTTCTAAAATACCCTATAGCTTTTTTATACTGCTTTTTGGCATAGGCTTTCATACCCACATCGAAATATTGGCGTGCCTGCACCCTCTCTGTTTTTGCCTGTAGCAATCCTACAGAGCAAAAAACACACGCCGCTAACACAACTTTAGAGACACGATTCAAACCCGCTACTATCATTTGCTTCCCTATTTTTAAAAATCTAATCCCTATTATAGCCTATTTCAGATAAAAAAATTAGGGATTATAGAAGCTTTAAGGCGAATACTGAAGATGGATACTAAGAAGAGGTCTAAAATCTCAATTTAGATTTAAGTGCATGAAAAAGCGCGCAAGATAGGGCTAAACTCAAACTCTAAACGCGTTCAAAAATCCGCTCAAATCGATAGTTTGTTGTTTAAGCTCACTAGAGGCCTTTTGCATCGAATCATTAATTTTTAACAAATCTTGCACACAAGAAGCGATTTTGTCCCCGTTTTCAAGGATACTTGTCGTGTGCTGGTTGATTTCGTGGATGTTATTGAGATTGACTAGAGACTGATCCACTACACTTGCAATCGTGTTAGAGAGATGATTGACCTGATCTTGCATATGGACTGAACGCTGGACTAGAGTCTGCATGAGCACTAAATTATCTTTTCTATCCTGATTGATCTTGGCAATGGATTCTAAGATGTGATTGACAATCAATGCGCTCTCTGTGATGTTTTTTCGTGTCCTCTCCGCCAAAGCCCGCACTTCATCTGCCACCACGACAAACCCACGCCCATGCTCCCCTGCTCTAGCCGCCTCAATGGCAGCATTCAAGGCAAGTAAATTGGTTTGATCGGCGATATCTGTAATGGCATCTAAGACACTTTGGATGTTTTGCGCCTCTGTGGATAAAGATTGCATGTGCGCCACATCATTTTCTTCATAAGTCATATTGCGCTGGACTTGCTCATTGATCACAGCCACCGCCGCTTGCGTTTCGGACACATTTTGAAGCACGCCTTCTAAAAGCTCTCTTGTGGCAGTGGAGACCGCCACGCTTGAATCTAGGATTTGTCGGCTAGAATGGCTTAGAGTTGTGTTGTTATGGCTGATCTGCTCTATTTGTTTGGAGTTTAAATCAAGATCTTTGGAGATCGCGCTTAGAGATTTAGATATCGCGGTGTTGTTTTGCACCTCTTTAAAGATTCGTTGCAGTGTGTCTCGCATGTATTCTATGAACACGTTCACCGACTTGGTCATCAAGCCTATCTCGTCATTAGTTGTGATGTTGATCTTGTCTGTGAAGGTTTTATTTTCTATGATGTGCCCTAATGTCTTGTTGACATTTTGTAATCTTTTAAAAATACTGCGCACCACCAAGAAAGATAGGAAGGTTGTGATGAGAATTAGCGACACTTCGCAGATCACCAGAAAGATAAAATAGCGGGTGTTCTTGGCAATCTCTGCTTGAGTGAGTTCTGTAATATGGGCGCTAATGCTATTCTCTACGCGTTTGAGCAGGTCGATTTTCTTGGTGATGGTGTTAAACCACAGAGAAGGGTCGATACCAAACCCTCCCACAAGGTATTTTTCCCTCAAAATTTGGCGCATTTTTTCTACTTCTTGGAAACTCAAATCCTTAGAAAATTGATGGAATAGTGCTACACTGGGCGCATCTCCAAAGGAGAGAAAATATTGATCAAAAACGCTTTGCTTGGCGACTAGAGTGATGAAGTTTGCGTATTGGGGGTTAGCAGGAGTGTTGGTAATAAAGATACGATTGGCTGTAGCGCGCTCCAGTCCTGACATCTCTTTGGCATAAAGAAAACTAATATAGCCCATCGCAGCACTAGAAATTTTGGAATTATGGATGATCTTGATAGATTTGAGCACAGTGTCTAAAAACATCTTGATGCTCTGTGTGTAGTAGGCAACCACACTGTTTACAATCGCTTTTTTATCTGTAGTCTCCATCGAGCTACGCACTTGTGGCAGTTTGGCTAAAAAATCAAGCCCCTTTCGCAAGGTCTGTAGATACTTGGAGTCCAAGCCCGAAGCAGAATCTAGAAATTTTTTGAGATTTTGTAACTTTTCATCCGTGCGCTCTCTTTGCTCTAAGAGAGTGTTGGCAAATTGCACCCCACCGCTGGACAAAAAACCCGCGCTCATCCCCCGCTCCTTTTGCATCTCATGCACCAAAGAAGACAGGTATTTAGACACCTCTATTTGGCATGCCAAATCTTTATTATGTGCCAAAATATTGTAGGTGCCGTGTAATTCCCAAAACATAAAGCACAACAGAGCGATCAGGGGGATAGAAACCATTAAGATAATCTTGCTTTGTAATTTCAAACCACTAAACAAGCGCAATCAAGGCTCCCAAGGTGAATCGCCCTTCCTCAAGGAAGTTCGCATGGTAAGAATTAGGGGGTTTGGTAGAATAGGGCATGGAGAACAGGGCCATTCAAGCCACTCTTTTGCTGTATATCCCTAAGTTTAGTTTTCTTGGTCATCTTTTTTTGGCGTGAGCAAAGCTTTTTGATTGTGTGTGTAGGGAACAAGCAGCATTTAAAACCCTCATCAATCTGCATTCTTGGAGTTTAGCATAATTATGAGAAGATCATTTGTGGTCGCCTAACTATTTTTGCCAGAAGTTATGATGGTGTTCCCTTGAATCTGAGAATCCACGCCCTAGATGACTAAAAACTCTCTACGCATTTTAAGACCTTTACTCTTATCTACTGCGCATCTTTCACGAAGTTATTCAAAAAATCCTCATGATCTTTAAAAATGTGCGTGAAACAATCCGGGCTATTAACATCAAAGCGTTCCAAATGTTCCGTGCAATAACTCGCATAGATGCGATCTTTAGGATGTGTTGGTATTAGTTGGAATAAGCACACAATGGAAGGGTTATCTCCTAAGCGTGTGAGGGTGCTAATTAGTTTGACATTTTGAAAAATATGTTCAGGGTTTTGGATGTAAAGCGAACCTCTCAATCCGCAGAATCTCTCAATGCTTTTGCGCTCTTGCTTGTTATAATAGCCTTGTTGGGCTTTCCTTTGCGCCATGACTTGTTCGTTCTCCTCCTTGCGTTTCTTGCTCTGTACCTTCACTATGGTGTCTTGGATGCGATTTTGAGTGTGGCGTTTGAGAATTTCCTTTTGCATGTCTGCATGGGGATGAGGCATGAAGTGGAAGGTAATGCCAACGACTTTATTGCCTCTGCCTTTTTTTTCTTTCACATAAAAGATGGTTTCGTAAGGCAAATCTCGATTAGGATTTTTAGGATCATAGCCTTCCTCAAAGGGTGTAGCAAGTTCGCGGCAGGCGGGTTTTAAAATATATTCATCAATATCCCTTATGGATAGACTTTTGGGAATGCCCATGAACTCTTTAAACCCATTAAAGTCGTTTTTATAAGTGAACACATCGCACATGCAATTCTTTTTTATATCCTCAAACCGCACCAAGAGTCGGTACAAAGTTTTGGCGTATTTGCTTCGTAAAGACAAGAAAGTTTTGAGCTGGAAGGAGGTGAAGTTGGCATTGAGATCGTTGAGTAGATGAGTGAAATATGGGGTATTGATGCCAACTTTTATGTACCTAAGTCTAGGGGTTTTGTCTGATGTAATGGTAAAATGCTTGAATAAGAAGTAATTTGTTCTTTCTGTTAGCTCCTCGCCATTTTCTACAAAGCGGACAATCTCCCAAAAGTTGGCGGTTCTTACATTTTTCCAAAGGGTTTCTACTATTCGCAATAAGTTGGTTTCATCAATTTTTGGCGCGCCGATCAGCTCTTTAACCTCCTGGGATGTGAATTGGATGCAGGTGTCTTGTTGATCCTTGAATCGGCTGAATAGAGAGAACAGTAAATTACTCTCCCATGCGCCCATTTTGCCCAGATTGACCTTGTAGATATCGTTGTGAATGGCCACTTGGTCAGGATGGACAATAGATATCTGGTTAATAGGGACAGCTTTAGAGTTTTGAGGGCTTTCCGTTATGTCATTTTGAACAGCCATCTCTGATTCCGCAGGTCGAGTTGGCATGGACTCTTCAATGACTACTTGGTCTTTGTGCATGGACTGGTTGTTTTGCAGAAGAACCTGCGAGCACTCTTCTTTTTGTGGCTCTTGAGTGGGTGTTGGCAAATTAGAGGCTGTAGTTAGAGCCACGAGTTTTTTTAGACATGCGTTTTGTTTGAGTTCCAAAATGTTTTTGAGAGTAGCGTCTGTTTCTAGGTCTATGAGCACCTGGATCTGTTTAATTTCATCACCCAAAGCTTGTTTTTGTTCCAAAATAGTCATTTTAGGTCCTTTTACAGCTCAAATTTCGACCTATTTTACCACAAAAGAGAAGTTTTATTTTTTACCCCCCTTAAATCGCCGAATTTCCCCCTTAAATCTGCCGAATTTCCCCCTTAAATCTGCCGAATTTCCCCCTTAAATCGCCGAATTTCCCCCTTAAATCAACCTTAAAACGCTTAAAAAAAACTTAAAATTGGCTCGCGAGGTGCGTATTTTGCGGGCTTGAAAAGAAACACGAAAAAAAAAAAAAACGCCTACAAAATATTTACAAAATATTACAAAGTCTTAAACGCGCGCGCGAGCAAAAAACGCTTCAGGTTCAAGTTTTAAACTTGGCACAATTTGGAATGCAGCGCTAACGCACTGCTTACATTTGCCTGTGGGGGAAACCCCCACACCCCCCTTAGCTCTTGAGATAAAAACTTGAGCTTAGAATGCTCATATAACGCTTTTGGAACTCAAACAGGGTTTGGTATGGTTCTAGGGTATTTCATCGATTGTGGGGCATTTTAGAGGGGTTTATGAAGGTATTTTGAGGTCAAGAAAAAACAAACTTCGATTTGAAGCAGACCAAAACCTGTGAAAAGCTTTGTTTAACCCATTTCAGAACAAGAGGTGATAGGCATGGAACACGAAATAATTTAACGATTTTTAGAAACATCAAGATTTTAAGAGTAAAGATAAAACAAAGATAGCTCTTAAATCGCTTTAAATGGCCCATAAATCGAAAAGTTAGAGGTTGAGAATATCCGAATATAGTCTAAAGGTTTTAAAGCGATTTGAGCGGATTTTGGAGTTAAACAGGATAAATTGGATTTTTAAGCATTTTTTAGATTTTTTTAAGTTTCTATGCAAAGCCTACTAAAGCAAAATTAAAATATTGCATCTTGCCTTGGAAGGAAGTTGGACTATGGGTAAAAATGAGTGATGGAGGTTAGACCACTTAGAGACACAGAATGTAAAAGACACCAAAATTCCCTACAGTCATTCAAAAATCAATGATCTTGCTAAGAAAATCTTTGAAATTTTAACACACGCTTCACAGCCAAAAGTCAAAAAAAAGTCAAAAAGAAAAACCGTTCTTTTAAAATGTCATTAAAACTTAACTCTTGCAAAAGGTAATGCTCTTAATTTGCCCACCTCATGTCTTTAGTTTCTGCCATAACAATATAAACGCTCTATCATGCATTATTGAAATTAGAGGATAAATGAGAAAATAAGAAAAACTTTAAGAACAGAAAAAGATTAAATAAAGATAAACTTAATCAATTACTATGAAAATATTAAGAAAAATTTTTCTTAATGCGTCACATGTTAACCACCATTCTGAGATTCAAACATCGGGGTCTCAGACACCTTTAAAGCGCGTTTATAAGACATTTTAACCATCAAGAAGACACGCCATAAGATCGGTAAATGTTACATATTTTCCGCTTCCTGCTACAACTAACCAGAATATCCACATTGAAGATTTTCTAAAGACACCAACCAAAACCAAAATATTAGAATCCATTGTTTCATGCTATAAGGAGAAAGATGTTCACACTAAAACAAATGTACCAAAAATTCTACAAAATCCTTTTGCATGTTTTGATATTTACAAATTTCTGCCTAGCCTATAGTTACAAATTGCATGGATTTGCCAATCAAGCTTCTACCATTGGTTTTAATGAAACCCCCATCAACCAAAACAAGGGCATCTACCCTATGCAACGATACGCCACGATCTCAGGGTATCTCTCCTTAGATTTTTCTTTATTGCCACAAAAACTAGAGGGTAAAGGCCATCATCTCAAAGGGTCTATAGGAGGAATGGTAGGTGGCGTGCTCTATGATGGGACTAAACATTTTTCAAGCGGTTCAATAGTGTATCAAAGATTTGGTTTTTATAATGGGTTTTATGGCGGAAAAGCCGATGTTGTGCAAAGCGATTCAGTCGCCATCAAAAACAGCAAAATCTCTAAATTAAGCCGTCTTTATGTTTTTAGTGACGCGTATTTAGAATACGAATATGAAAATCACTTTGGGATTAAAATGGGCCGTTATAATTCCAAGGCCCCATATGAAAGCGGACAAACAGAGGGCTTTGAAGTCTTTGGTCAATATAAGGAAGTGCGCTTGTGGTGGTTTAGCTCCTGGGGGCGAGCTTTCTCCACAGGGCCTTTAATATGGGATTGGTATGCTCCTCGAGTGGTTTATAGCGGAGGTTACACTAAAAACGCTCAAGGGGGTTACACTCCCCATGGGCACAAGGTCTCCTTAGGCACGCATGCCGTGCAACTCAGCTATAAAAAGCACCATTTCTCTCTAGAGGGATTTTTCTATTTCTTTCCTAAAATGTTTAATGCACCAGGTTTTAAGGTGGGTTGGGATAGTGATCCTAACTTTAATAGCAAGGGTTTTCGTTCTAATACGATTCTCATCGCTCTATTTGCCTTCTATCCCCCTTGGATGGTGATTAATAAAACCGGGGGTGCCATCTATCGCTACGACACTCCCGTAAGTGCTGAGGGACAAAGTCTTACCATCCGCCAACGCTTTGATTTTGATCAATTCTACATTACGGGGACTTTTTATAAGAATTTTGGTAACGCCAATGCTTGGGTTGGTAACACGGGTAACCCAGCCGGGATTGAATTTTATGGCAACAGTGTTTGGGCGGGATATGTGGGCACGGCTTTAAAAGCCGATGCCATTACCGGAGCTTTTGCCTATGGAGGTATCCACTTTAAGAATAAATTCACATGGAACATGACTTGGCAATGGAGTAGCGCGCCGGTTTCTTATGAGGGACGGGTGATCCTGTCTTTAGGTTACCAAATTACACAATTTTTAAAAGCATTGCTCAATATTTCCTATTATGGTGTGCACACAAATAAGGGTTATAAGGCGGGTTTAAACGCTTTTTGCAATCCCAATTCGAATTATTGTGTAGGTGGGTATCAAGACAGAAGCGCGCTCTACACCCAACTGATTGCCACCTTTTAGTGGAATTGCCTAGCATAAAGATCAGACATGGCTTCAATGCGATCGATTAAAAAAGTGGATTTTTCCGTAAAATTTTTATGTTCTGCTCCCAATTTCAGGGTGGTGATAACGGCTTTTTCGACATGATAGAGGTGTGTGGGTTTATGGGTTTTAGAGATAGAAATAGACCAAATATTATGTGCCACAATGGCTTGGTTGTGATAAGTGCCCAAATACAGCATAATATGCCCCTTGAGCCATAGAATCGTGGCAAATGGCGTGGCGTGCTTGATGATATAAGTTTCTTTCTTAGAAGCAGACATTTTATGCAGATCGATGGTGTTATGAGCGTAGCGCACCTGAGCTAGAGAGTTTCTGGGCAGAAACACTCCAAAACCCGCAAAGCTATCGCGGGTGAAGGCTGAGCAATCGCGATTTTGATTTATTCCACCCCAACCATACCTTTGTCCTAGTAGGGTGTCTACAACTTTTGCCATAGTCTGAGTGGTAAATTTTCTAGGAAAAGAGGTGAAATTTTGGGGATTAATGGTGATTTGTGTAAGTTGCGCAAAACCTTGTGGATTCCTAGTAAAAGTGTAGATCTGATTGGGAGTGTGCGGGACCTTAAGAAAAATTTGTCCCATGCGGGCATTGGGCATTGTGTCTATTAAAGGAGTGAGGTAATTTTGGATGTGTAAAATCTTTTCAATCGTTTTTGGCCTAATGGGAGCGACATCTTGGATGCGCACCCACCCTATGGTGAAACTGCTTTGGATTAAGGCGTAGGTCTTGGCTTTATTGTAATGTGTGATGAGCACAGGAGTGCCCGCAAAAATCATCGAATTTTGCCAAAGATCAGAGGGGTAGTCGCGTTGTGTGGGGTAGTAGGCTAGAGTTGTAGGGACAGCGCGCACGGAAGTGTTAGCCACAATCACCCCTCTTAGGTGCGCATTAGGATAATGCGCAATGTCCATGTCTGTTTCAATGTGCCGCAAAACTTTGAGATCGTGGTGCGTGCCATCCTCTTTGTAACCAGGGGTGGCAAGACTATAGCGTGTCCAAAAGACTTCTTTGCGTGGGATGACTTTCATCGCTTTCCAAGGCGTGTACCAATGTTTTAAATAAGAGTTTTTGAGTTTGCTGGGGGAGGGAATGGGTAAAGTGTTTTTAGTAGAGTAGTAACTAGCTCTTTGGGGAAGACGGAGAGGATCAAATAAAATTTCTTTTTCCACAAGAAGTTTTGAGGTGTGCTTGGCTTTGTTGTAATACTCTTTGGCAAGCTTAAGATTTTCAGAAACGCCATAGCCATTAGCATACATGTCTCCTAAAAGAGTGTGGGCGAACGCGCTACCAAGATTGGCTGCTTTTTTAAAGTGATTTAGAGCTTGGAGGGGGTTCGCGCTGTCTCGAAAAAGCGCGCCCAAAGCCAATCCTGCGGGCACGCTTCCTTGATCTTCTGCTTTTTGAAAATAGGAAATCGCTTTTTGGAGGTCTTGGGAGATGCCCTTGCCATCGCGGTATAAAACCCCCAACTTGTAATAACCTTGTGGGTCGCCCAACTCTGCACCCCGTTGGTAGTGCCCAATTGCCTTTTTGGGGTTTAAAAACACCCCTTTGGCTTCTGCATAAAAGTCGCCCAGTTTGATGTGCGCTTGAGCACTGCCCAAATGAGCAGCTTTTTGTAAGTATTTTAAGGCTTTAGGGTAATCAGGCGGGACATCTTCATCTTGATCATCGTAGTAATAAGTGCTCCACACTACACCCAGACCATAATAACCCCTAGCATCCCCTAAGTCGGCTAATTTTTGGTAATAGATTTTAGCCTTGTCGTAGTCTTTATAGGCATAAGCTCTTTGAGCTAATTGTAAGTAGTTATTGATTTGAACTGGATTTTCTAAGACTTTGTGCTCTTGGGGTGCAGGAAGAGGGGTTATGGGTATAACGATGGATTTTGGAGTCGAAGATGTTTTAAGATGTGCCTGTGGAGCGAGAGAATTTAATGGTTTGTGGTTTGGTTGGACTTTAGAATTGGAGTTTGGTTTAGTCGCGGTGTGTGGCTGCGGAAGTGTAGCTGGATTTGGGACTGAAAGGTTTTTTGGTGTGGGATCGGGTTTTTGGGGTTTAGCTTGGTCGCTTATGGGCTTTGGACTTGGTTTGTGATCCAAACACCCTGCACACAAAAGCGCGACAATGAAGATCGTGACTAAGAACTTCACGCACAAAAACGCTTATGCCAGGGGATTACAAGTTCTGATTTATGGGGATAGATCATCACCCACGCAAATCTGTGAGTTGGCAACTATCGCCATCTTCACCTGGTTGATGGGGTGGCTTATGAGAGGTGGTTTTACATAATTCTAGATAGTGCTCTGATTTTTTAATATCCTTAGTCCTAAACATGTCTGCCAAGACCCGATAGCCATTGCCATAGCCCAGTTTGCCCTCTTGTTCGAAAAGTTCAATGGCTTTACGCTTGTTTTTTTTGACACCTACGCCAGTGTAATAAAGAGTGCCCAAACCCTCTAAAGCGCATGCTTTGGTGTGTAGATCGCTACTTTTAGAGTCTCTTGTAAAAGCTTCTAAAGCGTTTTTAGCGTTTGCAGGACTGACCATGGGTGCTCCTCCTTCTCCATCAAGCGAATCGGTGATGACACTTTCAAGGTCTGGTACATACTTCCATCCTTCACAACTTGTGGTGTTGTTTTCCTTATTTGCTTTTTCGGCATCTGCTTGTGCCTGCGCTTGAGCAGATAAACCTTTAGGAATAGCATAACCTCTTGCCTCTACACATTTCTGTCCCATAAGTCCCCAAAACCATGGCCAAATGTTTTTGGTGATATTAACATTAGCTAGCTCTGCTTCTTTGGCATTAGCAGCAGTTACATAAGCCTGTGCTTGAGTGTTGACTTGTTGCATGGCTTGTTGTTTAAGCTCATCATCATCTTTGTTGCCATAAGGCCATGTGAAAGCTTTACAGGCTACCCCATAAACGGATTGCATTTTGGGGTCGGTAGGTTGGTTGGGGTTAATGCTCCCTATTTTTGTAGTGCAAGCCGAAAAGAGGAAGAGAGAAGCTAGAAGTGTTGCCCCCCCCCCCCAGTTTTTTAGAGAAGCAAATGGCATAGAAGGTCCTTTTGAGAGTAAAATTTGCGATCGAGAAAATCAAGACAATCGATAAAGATGCGCTAAAGATTAATCAAGACAATCAAGAATCCTTAGAATTTTGAAGTATTTAATATTAAAATAAGCTAAAAATGAGGATGTGGTGTGTTTTTTCCAGCGCGGTGGTGGTGCAGGTAATCAAATCCAAAACTTCAAATGAAGTCGCGGTAAAATGTGCGCCATTAAGTTAATTTGAGGTTTGTTGGCATGGTTTTAGATAGGCGTTTTTGGTTGATGTGGCTTGCTCCCATTGTGGCAAGTTTTTTTTCAGTAGATGTGCAAGTGTGGGAGGGGATGTTTTGGCATGTGCTTAAAGTGGCTTTTTATAGCCTGCTTGTGTTTTATGTGTTTTACTTTCTTGTGGAGTGGATTAGGTTTCCCAAGTTGGTTCAATTCTTAAAAAATACGATGTTAATTTTAAGTTTAAGTCTGAACTTTATAGATTTCTTTGCCTCTTATTACTTCCACATGGGCTTTACCCCTTCTCTAGTGGGCACTCTTTTAGCGACCAATATTAGAGAGAGTCGCGAATTTTTGCAAAGTATGGTGTTTCCTCATATGGGGTTTGTTTTAGGTTATTTAGCAGCTTGTGCAGGTTTCTTATATCTTGTGCGTTTTGAGTTGATTTTGAGTATTAAACAAAGCCTCCAAACTTTTCTTGTTCTGTTTGTGGCTTTTTGGGCGCACAATATTGGAGCATTTTATTTACAAAAACGCCATAGTTTCCTGATCAACCCCAACATCCCCACACGAGTGATTCCTGTTGTCAAAGAGATCTATGCCATTGTATTTCATTTGAAAGAATACGCGCAGAGCAAGGAAATATACTCTAGTCTCAAAAAACCCTACCCTAAAGACTATGTGCATGTGGATGCTGATAGTGTGTCTAATGTGGTTTTGATTGTAGGAGAGAGTGCTTCGAGGAATTTCATGGGGGTTTATGGCTATGGCGTGCCCAACACGCCTTTTTTGAGTGCCTTAGCTAGAGATGATGCGCAAAATCTCTTTGTCTTTAGGGATGTGATCTCTGCCTTTGCTAACACTTACAGCACTTTTAAAACTCTGCTCAACTATGGTGATGTAGAAAATAGTGCCACGCCTTGGTTTTTGCAGAAAAAGTTGGGGCGTATTTTTAACTTAGCAGGCTACCAAACCTTTTGGATTGATGCGCAGGATGACTTGGAGAATAACCGATCATTTGCCCTATGGTCCTACCCCTTCACGCATCGTATTTGGGGTAATGGTCCCCTAGATGTCCCTAATGCGACCTTAGATGAGTGGTTAGTTGAGGCGTTTAACCAGCGTGCAAAATCCAAGCTGGCTTCTAAGAATTTCATCCTCTTCCATCTTTTTGGAAGCCATGCCACATACACATCGCGCTTCCCCAAAGACTTTGCCAAATTCACCCCAGCACAAATTCCCTATCGAGGTTTGCATGTCAAAAATGAGCAAGACAAACAAATTGTAGCAGACTATGTCAATTCGCTCTACTACACAGACCATGTCTTAGAAGAGATTTTTAAACTTTTCAAAGATAAAGACGCGGTGATTGTTTATCTCTCCGATCATGCCCAAGATATTTTTGAGAGCAGTGATACCTATGGCCACCGCTGTTCTGATTATGGGGTAGAAATCCCCTTTGTAATCTATGTTAGCGACCTCTTCAAGCAGAAACACCCTCAAAAGGTCCAGCAACTCGCCCAAGCGCTCAATAAACCCTTTATGAGCGATGATCTCATCCACACTCTATTGCCCTTAGCAGGTATTCACACAAAGGATAATTTAGAGAGTAAAAATCTTTTGAGCGCAAAGTTTGACACTAGGCGCAAGAGAGTTTATTGTGGCAACCATGTGTTAAAAACGCAATCCCCCACTGCTCCATGAGCATCGAGTGGCTTGGTCATTCTTTGGAATGTGCTTATCGTTTGTGCGGCGCTTTAAAACTTTTTCTTCTTGACATCGTCAAAAATTTCCTTAGCGATGTCATTGACCTTTTGGGTGATTTGGTCGGTGTCTAGGGCAATTTGAGCGTTTTCCTGCACCACAATCTCTAGTTGCTCAACTGTTTCATTCACCCGCTCAATTCCCATAGTCTGTTCTTGGATATTAGAAACAATCCCATCAATGCTCTGAATCAATGCATTGGCATTAGCCTCTATTTCCCCTAAAGATTTCCCAGTTCTCTCAGCTAACTTTCTGACTTCATCGGCCACCACTGCAAAACCCCTGCCATGCTCGCCCGCGCGCGCAGCTTCGATGGCGGCATTTAAAGCTAGGAGATTGGTCTGATCGGCGATGTCTTGGATGATGCCAATAATGTTTTTGATCTCTTGGGCTTGTTTGCTAATTTCCGTAGTTTGTGCGCTGGTGCTCTGCATAGAGGCTGTAATCTGGACAATTTGCCTAGCAGTCCCTTCTAGGGAGTTAGATTGAGACACACTGCTTTGAGAGAGGGTTTGCATAGATTCTTTTAAAACCGCGCTTTGTGAGGATAATTCTTTGGCAAAAGCAAAAGAGGCGTTGAGCATTTGGCGGATGTCTTGGCCTAACATGTTGGTGGTTGTCTCCACCGTTCCCTTAGCGTTTTGGATTTCAGCAGTGAAATCAAATTGCTTGTAGGCTTCAAAAACGGCGTTGATCGCATTGATATTGCTCCCCACCTTGCGTTCTAGGGCATCTAACATGGTGTTTAAAACATTCTTGAGTTCTTTGAGCTGGGGATTGGCAGGAATTTGCGTGATGCGCGCGCTCAAATCGCCCGATTCTATGATTTTAGCCGTGTTGACAGATTGGGACACCGCTTGTTCGTCTTCTTCTAAAGATACTTGGATCTTTTGGATATTGGTGTTAATAGCGCTCACCATCTGCCCCAACTCATCATTGCTTTGGATTTTCAAAGGTTTGAGAGAAATTTTTTCGTGGTTTAAAAACCTAAAAAAGGAAATTAACCCCTCCAACACGACAGAGAGGCGCGCTGAAATGATTTTATTGGCCAGTAAAGCCACACATATCCCTGCAATGATGAGAGAAAGAAATGCGGTCGTGATAACGAGCTTGGTTAATTCTTCCTTAGGTTTAAAAATAGAGTGTTTAGGAGCGACAATAAAGACTGACCAAAATTGATCGATGTCGCGCCATACTTTGAAATTTACCAGTCCGATAAAAGATTGTTCATGTCTAATATTGATATAGGGAAACACCCCCTCTTTATGCTCCTTGACGATCTTTAAAATAGCCTCTGTCAAAGGTCCCGGGTTAACTTCTAGTAAAGATTTACCAATCATATTGGTATTGGGGAAGGCGGCAACCCGGCCTGTAGAAGAGACGACTGCAATGATATCACCTTGATAAACAGAGCTTGTTTTTTCCAAGATGATTTCTTGGCGCATTTTGGCAAGATTGATCGAAAAGCTGATAAAACCCACGGCCCGATTTTGCTTATCTTGAATGGGCACTGTGGCGATCACAGAGGTTACATCATCCCCAGCAATGTTGACGCGCATAGGTTCACTCAAGGTGTTTTTATTAGCTAGCATGGCCTCTTTGACATTGGGGTCGTTGAAAAAACCAGAACTCTGCTCAATTGAGAGGGGAGCAATCCCGCCTACTTGAGAGACATCTGTGTCTTTGAGCGCAAGGTAAAAGCCTTCTTTTTTATTAAGGTATCCCACATCTTTAAAGCCGGGGATAGCTTGGTCGCCTCTGTCTTTGAAAGCTGCGCGGGGAAGATAGAGGAAACAATAATCCGACCAACTGGCCTCATCAAAGGCCGTGCGGATAAAACTAATCAATTCGTCTTCACGCAAAGAGTTATGGGCAATAGAGGTCTGAATTGTCGCCTTTAAGGTTTCTAGTAGGGCAAAACCTTGATTGAAAGCAGGGGTGATGCGATTGGCATGTCTTTTGGCGACATTATAGAGGGTCTTGTAAGCTTCTGTTTGCAAAGTTTCAGAAGATTTGTAGGTGATCACCAAAGAGAGGATGATGAAAATGACAAGCAAGACCCCGATGATGAGAGAAACAAGCTTTGTCCCGATTCTAAGGCTGGATAAATTCACAATCTGCCCTTCCTAAGCGACACCACCATTGCTTTAAAAACCCATTTTTTTATGTTCTATCATAAGAACCCAAACTCGCGATTCTAACATAAAGTAGCCAAAGTGAAGTTTATAGTAGTTTTTGTCAATTTTTGCGCAAAAAGAGAAGATAAACATTATTTCTAAACTTGCTGTTGATTTATCATTAACCTAAATGAGTAGATCGTAAAACATGTTGCAGCTTAAGAGATTTTTATTCATGTTTTTTGTATTGAGCGCGGTGTCTGCTGATGTGCGCGATGGGTTTTTTATAGGGGGACAATTGGACTTGAAAAATGCAAGCCCTTCTTATGAAATGTCGCAGAAAAATGCCTCCAGCTCTTCTAATACTGAAGTTAAGGCTTTTGCATTGCAGCAACAACTCAATACCAATATTGATAAATTGACGACTAATTTAAATAACGCAGCGATCAAGGCCCTAGAAAATGTCTTAAAAGATAGCAAAGTGGCTTATCAGATCCAAAATAACCAAGTTTCTATCACGACTAATATAAACGATCTTAGCCCTTTATCTTCGTTTTTGGGCAAACTTGAAAGTCAGGATAATGCCTTAGAGCAGGCGATAGCACAAGAAATTGAAGCGCTCAATGCGATGATAGCCAACAAGCAGATTCCAGACACTTCAAAAGTCCAGCAAGCCAGCGCAGAATATGCCAATATTCTAAAAACTTTGCAAGAGGGGTCTAAGAATTTAGCCCATGAAGTTGATGACATGATCAACGACTACAATAAAGCGTTGGCTAATGCAAAAACTGTCTATAAAGATGCTCTTCAAAAACACCAGACAACCCAACAAGAAAATATCCAGTATCAAAAGGAAGAGCAGAAATACAACCAAGAGAAACAACAATACGACACAGCCTCAGGGGTTGTCAATAATTACAACCAAATACTAGGCGATTTGATCAATAATATCAAAAAAGATGCGCTTCAATTTAACAATCAAGGAAACCCAATCACTAAGGTGGTTTCATGGTCGGCTTTTTTAAATAATCTCACATCCATCAATAATAATTTTAACACGATCAATGCAATGATTAGCGCAAACAAAGAGATATTAAAAAATGTGCCATGGGATTCCCAAACTTTTAGTCAATATCAACAAAGGGGTTACAATGTGGCTGGGCAATGTGGGGCGGGGACGCAAGTGAGCTTGTCATTGCAAGATTTCATCACCTGTATAGAGAACAGCATGCCCAATCTAGATGGAATTTTGCCCACCACTCAATACCAGTTGGTAGAAATCCAATCGTGGTTCTATCAAGAAGCCATACAGATCTCTATGCTAGGCGGTGGGTCTAATCAAAACATTTTGGATACTAAAGCAAGTCTTATTAGTGCCTACGAATGTTATTTGCATATTCTTTCTGCTAGTCCTCCAATTCCTCCACGCGCACAAAACCCCTATGCAGATCCCACGCCCCCAACACCAGTTCCACCAGTAAGTCCGCTCCCTAGCCCAAATTTTAACTATAGATTTAACTTTGCCAAGATAGCCAGCTTAAGCACCCCTCAATTTGCCACCCGTCCCAATTTCTCAAACATGACGCGCGCTTTTAACAATGCTTTTTATCACAACATAAATATTACAGGTAGCCTGATGGCCGGCTACCAACGCTTTTTTAGCCGTCATTTTGGTTTTTCACTCAACGCTTCGTTAGGTTATGGCTACATGCATAGCCCTACCTATAATAATCTCTCATTCTTTAAACGCCTGCAGGATGTCCAAATGGATTTGGGTGGAAATTTGATCTACGATTTTAATATGCCCAAAGACGATAGATCTCACTTGTTTTATGGAGTGTTTGCTGGTTTAGAGGGAGGTTTCACAGAATTTATTTTGGGTGCGGGTAATAAAAATCTATGGCGCACTTCTTATAACCTAGATGTAGATTTAGGTCTTAGATTCCAGTTTTCCACAAATATTATCAAGTGGGGGGTTGATATTCCACTCATGCCTCATGACATCAACTGGCAGATAGGTTCTACCCATCTGCAACTTGATGAGAGCGCTAAAGACATGGGAATTTTTATCACTTATGAGAAATTAATTTTCTAAGACTCTCTTATCATCTGCGCTCTCAGTTCATAAGTGTGTAAGCTGTGTCAATTTACCTGTTTAGAAAATATAGTTCAAATTGACATACCAAACATAGCGTCTGATATCCTTTATTTTTGCGGTGATCTTTTGAGGAATCATGGGGAATTTAATCCCTGCTTGAAAGGCCACATGTTCTGTCAAACGGACGCGTCCACCCGCATTAAAGAGAAACTGAAAACCGCTATGAGAAAAGTTATTGTAGCTCCAGGTGTTGCCTGCTAGTTGGACACCTCCCACTAAACCAAGAGCAAGAGTATCGGTTGCAATAAGATTTACAATCATATCCGCAGCCCCGCCGTAGGTGTAAACATCCCATTTGCCTCCGCCAGATTTCCCAAACTGCTCCCAAATGCGCCAATTATCAAAGAAACCGCTATTGTTCCAATCAAAGAAACCATATACCTGTCCGCCAAACCATTTATTCACAAACCCAATACCCCCCACCTGCGCGTCCAAACCATAGAGAGGAAACCCGCTTGACAAAGCTTTCTTGTATTCTCCTCCCCCACCTTTACCTTGTTGGTAACCAAGACCTATAAAAAGACCACTCTTTTCATCTGCTTGAGCAATCTGAGGAGTGCCCATTGCCATTAGCGTTAAAAATGCCAAACTTTTTGCTTGA
Source organism: Helicobacter felis ATCC 49179 (assembly GCF_000200595.1). Lineage (NCBI taxonomy): Bacteria > Pseudomonadati > Campylobacterota > Epsilonproteobacteria > Campylobacterales > Helicobacteraceae > Helicobacter > Helicobacter felis. The sequence continues at coordinate 1,586,748 of NC_014810.2, forward strand.
ATCTTGAAAGCCATAAAAACCCCTTATTAATTTTTTTAAATTTTTTAAAGACCACTAATCGGCATCTTCTCTCGTGTCTAAAGTTGGGTCTAAATTTTTGAAAAAAGCAATGTGCGATCTCATCAGAGGGGTTTATGGATTAAGTAAAAAGTAAGATGGGGTGCTAGATTGGAGATGGTGTGTCTGGAAACTTTAAATGTGGAGCAAAGACTTTGTGGGCGTAGTTTTAGCATCTTGAATAGCTGAGAATTAATGCGTATAGCCTACCGGGACGACATCATCACTTTCTGATGGGTGCTTATGGCTCACTAGGTTTGCTGTATCTAGCTCTCTGATGGCTTGTTTCAAATCTTTTAAAAAGAGCGACATTTGCTCCATGCTCTGATCGGCTCGAACCACAATGCGCATCACAGAGACATTTTGGAAATTGGCAGGAAGAGGATAAGCAGGGACCTGCCAACCATTAAAGCGCAGACGATCGGCTAAATCGTAAAGATTCCATTGCTTTTCCTTTTGCGCTTTAGTGTTCATGGTCCAGCAGATGATGGGAATATTCTGCCCCTCATTAATCATGTCAAAAAGCCCTAAGGATTTAATGCCCCTTGCTAAGAAGAGTCCCACATCGCGGGTTTTTGCATGCACAGCTTTATACCCCTCAAAGCCCCAGCGCACAAAGCAATAGTATTGTGCCCAAATCTGCGAACCTGAGCGAGAGAAATTGATTTGAAAAGTAGGCTCAAAATCTCCCAAATACGCCACTTTAAAGATCAGCTCATCGGGTAAAAATTGTTTATCCCGCCACATCACCCAGCCAATTCCCGGATAAATGAGCCCATATTTATGCCCAGAGGTGGAGATCGAAACGACATTTTTTAAGCGAAAATCCCAAGTTAAATCCGGATTGATAAAGGGGAGATACAACCCACCCGAAGCGGCATCGACATGGATGGACACGCTGATTTTAGCTTTTTGGTTGTATTCACTAAGAAGTCTGTCTAAAGTTACGATGTCGTCAAATCCGCCCGTGTAAGTGATCCCCATAATGGGCACAATGCCTATGGTGTAATCATCGCAGAGTTTAATCGCTTCTTTAGGGTCTAAGGTGAGGTTGTTAAAATCACTCATAGGCACTTCGCGCAATTCAACATCCCAATAGACACAGAATTTTTCCCAAACTACTTGATAGCCAGAGCTGACAATGAGATTAGGTTTTTGTTTGCTGATGTCAATTCCTAGAGCCTGCGCGCGTTTTCTCCAACGAAATTTCATCGCCATCCCGCCCAACATACACGCTTCTGAAGAGCCCACAGTGGAAGTCCCCATAAAATCCTCTGCATGGTTAGCATTCCAAAGATTGGCAATGATATTCACACAGCGTTTTTCAATCTCTGTAGTTTGAGGATACTCGGATTTATCAATGGCATTAGTCGCCATAGAATCGAGCATGATTTTTCTAGCTTCCTCTTCCATGTAGGTTTGCACAAAGGTGCAAAGATTGTAGCGCGGGTTACCATCGTGCATCATCTCATCAGAAACTAATTGATAGGCGATGCGCGGATCCATCATATTTTTACCAATCTTATCGCGGGGCAATAGGACATCGCTCTCAGCGCTACCAAAAATAGGTGTAGAGGAATTGTCTGCCTTGAAGACAAACTTTTCATTATCTCTTTGAATATGACTCTTTGTATGCAACATGGGAAACCTCCTATGGTATTCTGTATGCTGGTTGTAGGGCGCAACTCACTACTCAATCTGTTTTTTTTAAACGTGCCTTAGGTTTGGTATTTCCATGTGCGCTGTTTTTACATTGAGTGTGTATAAAACGACCTACCCCGCGTTCTTTTTCCCTATTATAGTCTTAAAGGTGTCTTAAAGGTAAATGTATTGGAGACACAGGCTGGGTTTGCTGATAATAAGCAAAAATACGCATCTCTTTTAAAAACTTTAGGTTCGCCTTTATCAATGCGTTAAAACATGATTGGGCGTAAAGCCCCCATCTAACCCTTCCCATGCACCAGATTTTTTAACACATAGCGTTTGATAAAAAATCCTACGCTGTCTGCTTCTTGATTTGCTAGGTTTTCTAGGATCGTGTATTCTTCCTTAGATAAGTAGAAAGAAACCACAAATTTTTGTTTTAAATGTTCAGGGATGGATTTTCTGCCCGGCTTGGCTTTGTCTTTTTTAGCAAAAGTGTTTTCTTGGATAGCCTTATTATTTAAAGCCTCTTGAATGGAGTTGGGAATCTTTTTATCCATGTTGTTTTCCTTTGGATTGTAGGGTTTCTAATAGGCATTGGTATTCATCAATGAAAGTTTTATACTGAAGTTTAGCAAGAGGGGTTTGCATGGCCAATTCTTTAAAGCTCAAACCTGTGCGCATAGAGTTTTCTAAAATCCTAGAATGTTTAAAGAAAAAGAAATGCAGATCTGTAAAATTGGATTGCAGGGTCGACACAACTTGCTCTTTTTCCTTTTGGGATTGAAAATCTGTAATGAGCACAATCAGGGGCACAGCGATGCCTTGTAATTCCTGAATGCTCTCAATAGTCCTCAAAACAGCGTTATATAGAGGTGTGCATGGGATGAGAATCGCATCACTATTGCGCGCGATATCCAACACGCCTCTTTCTATAAATCCTCCAAAGTCATAAACGCAATCTTGCAATAAAGACGGGTGCGCGCTGATCTTGGTCTTGTTTGGATAGAGGCTTTCGATAATGGAGTTGTCATTGCTTTGTAAAAATAGCTTCAAATCTTTGGCAATAGAAAAGCTAAAAGCTGTCTTGCCCACCCCACCTTTTTTGTTAATTGTGGAAAAAATCAAATGTATCTCCTAATCATTAGAGTTTGCGCTAAAAGCTTAACATCTTTCAATTAAATACATTGTTTAATGTTTTAAATAGTATTAAATACATTGTTTAATGTTTTAAATAGTATTAAATACATTGTTTAATGTTTTAAATAGTATTAAATACATTGTTTAATGTTTTAAATAGTATTAAATACATTGTTTAATGTTTTAAATAGTATTAAATACATTGTTTAATGTTTTAAATAGTATTAAATACATTGTTTAATGTTTTAAATAGTATTAAATACATTGTTTAATGTTTTAAATAGTATTAAATACATTGTTTAATGTTTTAAATAGTATTAAATACATTGTTTAATGTTTTAAATAGTATTAAATACATTGTTTAATGTTTTAAATAGTATTAAATACATTGTTTAATGTTTTAAATAGTATTAAATACATTGTTTAATGTTTTAAATAGTATTAAATACATTGTTTAATGTTTTAAATAGTATTAAATACATTGTTTAATGTTTTAAATAGTATTAAATACATTGTTTAATGTTTTAAATAGTATTAAATACATTGTTTAATTAAAAGCTCTGCTTTTCTAACTTCTACCCCCATTATCCAAATTGACAGCGGAGTTTAAATGGCAAGCAATGAAGAGAAAGAAAAGCTTAGACTTTAAATAGAGGATGAAGAGGCAACCCCTAGAGATTGCCTATTTGTGTATGGGAAGCTTTTAGGACCGTAGATGAGAATAATTTGTGAGCGCAAGATGCGCTCAGCGGAGAAAATCTAAAACTCAGAACTTGGAGAGCAGGTGTCTTGGTAGCCCATGTCGCAGGCTTTTTTGTAGTATTCTTTGGCCCTATCAAGGTCTCTGGGCACACCCTGACCATCTTGATACATATCCCCTAACATGGCATAAGCGCTCGATTCTCCCATTTCCCCCGCTTTTTGATAGTATTCTGCGGCTTTTCGATCATCTTTGGGTAAACCTCCCTCCACAGGTGAACCTCCGCTAATATACATATCGCCTAGGATGCGGTAAGCCACGCCATCTCCCATCGCCCCTGCTTTAAGATAGTATTCTACAGCTTTTTTATAATCTCTGGGCACACCTCCAGGCGCGCCTCCCTCTACACTGTAAAGATCTCCTAAACCAACATAAGCTTTAGCACTCCCCATTTTGGCCGCTTGTTTGTAATAACCAAAGGCTTTTTGGAAATCGATGGGCACGCCTTGACCATTGCGATACATCACACCTAAACTGTAGTAGCTCACAGCACTCCCCTCTTCAGCCGCTTTTTTATAATAGTCGATGGCTTTTGCATAATCTTGAGGCACACCTTGGCCATTGTAGTAGAGAGAACCTACTTTGTAATAGCCATCAACATCCCCATTTTGAGCTGCTTTTGTATAATAATCCATCGCCTTAGCGTAGTCTCTAGGAACGCTTTGGCCTTCTACATAAATATCTCCAAGTCTCTCATAAGCCACACCATCCCCCATTTCACCGGCTTTCTTATAGTAGCTAAGAGCCTGCGTATAATCTTTAGGAACGCCTTTGCCACTATAATAAATATCCCCTAAGTGGACATAACCATCAGGACTTTCCATCTGTCCTGCTTTTTTGTAGTAATCCACAGCCTCTTGATAATCTTGTTGCATTCCTCGACCACTATAATACATTGCCCCCAATTTATAGTAGCTCAAAGCACTCCCCATCTCCCCTGCTTTTTTATAATACTCAAAGGCTTTAGTGTAATCCCTAGAAACACCTTTGCCATTGTAATAAAGGTCGCCTAAATGGGCATACCCATCAGCACTCCCCATCTTACCGGCTTTTTATAGTATTCCAAAGCCTGTTGGTAATCCTGACGCACGCCCTTACCATTGTAATACATAAGCCCTAGATTGTTGTATGCCTTAGCATCACCCATTCCTGCGGCCTTTTGGTAATAATCAAAAGCCTTGGTGTAGTTTCTAGGCATACCCCTTCCCTCAAAATACATCATTCCTAATTTATTATAGGCTTCAGCACTTCCTTGCTCTGCGGCCTTTTGGTAATAATCGATGGCTTTCTTATAATCTCTAGGGACACCCTTGCCTTCTGCATACATATCTCCTAGCTTTTCATAAGAAGCGTTATTCCCCTTTTGTCCTGTCTTTTTGTAATAATCTTCAATTTTTTCTTTCCAATTCTTAGGCACTCCCTGCCCTTGACTTTCCATCTTGCTCAAGTACGCATACGCCTTAGAATTGCCCATCATCGCAGCTTTTTGGAAAAGATCCACAGCTTTTTTATATTGCTTCTTATCATAAGCCTGTGCGCCCGCATCAAAATACTGCTTAGCTTGGAGCTCCTGTTTGCTTTGTTGCTTTAGCTGTTCTGCTTTCTTGTCCTTTGCCTGCAACAACCCTGCAGAACACAAAACACACGCTACTAACGCAACCCTAGAGATACGATTCAAACCCACTACTGCCATTTGCTTCCCTATTCTCAAAATCTAACCCCTATTATAGCCTATTTCCCTACTAAAAATACCAGTAAGCTATCACAATTTCTTTTTCAAAAAGAAATTTTGTTGTGAAACACCTTTTAGTATTAAAACATGTAAAATTTTTTAAGGTAAGAAAAGAGGAGAGAGTTGATCTAACCCCTCTCCTTATTTGTAGCTTTAGACTTGGATAGCGTGCCTAGAAGAAAACCTATGGAGACCTATTGTAAAGTGTTGCTCATAGGCCGTAATTTTAATACGGGTGTGTGCGCTTGTGGTTGCGCAGGAGTCTCTGCTGTTTTTTTAGCAGGAACTGGAGTGGGTGGGGTTTCTAACTGAGGTTGGGTTGTATCCACAGCTCCAGCGCGTGGCAATTCCAATTTGGCGGGGGTAGCTACAGGTTGAGTGGCCTCAGATTGATTGCGATCAATGTTAACAGGTTGGATGACAATCTCATGCTTTTGTGTTGCCTGTGGCTCAGGTTGTTCCTTAGCTTCCTTAGCTTCCTTAGCTTCCTTAGCTTCCTTAGCTTCCTTAGCTTCAGCAGGAAGACTTGTGTCTTTACCGGATGGTGTAGACAATTGGGTTGTATCAGACTGCTTTATGGTTTGCTCGGAGTTATTGCCAGCTTTGGTCTCCTGATCTTTTTGAGTTGCGTATGCGTCCATTTTCTTGGCCACATCCTCAATTTTTTCTGTCAGGGCATCTATTTCTTTGCCAATATCCTCAATTTTTGTCGCCAAAGCATCGGTTTTTTTGGAAACGACTATCACTCTTTCTCTATCAGCCTTTGCCTGTAGTGCTTGTTTGCTTTCTTGTTGGACACTTGAATCTTTTACGCCCTCGATAGCGCAAGCCTTTTTAAAGCCAACATCGCAAGCTTTTTGGAAATATTTTAATGCCAATACAGGGCTTTTTTGGACACCTTGCCCGTTTTGGTATAAGTTACCTAGGTGGTAAAAAGCCACTCCATGCCCCCAACTGCCGGCTTTTTGGTAGTAATCAAAGGCTTTAGCATAATCTTGCTCTACCCCATGCCCTCCGTAATACATGTCTGCTAAGAGAACATACCCATAGGGATTCCCCATTTCCCCAGCTTTCTGGTAATAGGCCACCGCTCCCTGGTAGTTCTTCTGCATGCCTTGCCCGTTGTAATACATATCCCCCAAAATCCTATACGATCCCCCATCCCCCATCTCCCCGGCTTTTTGGTAATAGTCAAAGGCTTTTGGATAATTCTGAGGCACACCTTGCCCATTTTTGTACATGTCTCCTAGAATGTTGTAAGCCTTGGTATCCCCCATCTCCCCGGCTTTTTGGTAGTAGCTGACAACCCGGACATAATCCCTGCGCACACCTTGCCCGTTGTAATACATATCCCCCAAAATCCTATACGATCCCCCATCCCCCATTTCCCCGGCTTTTTGGTAATATTTCAACGCCTGTTGGTAGTCCTGAGGCACACCTTGCCCGTTGTAATACATATCCCCCAAAATCCTATACGATCCCCCATCCCCCATTTCCCCGGCTTTTTGGTAATATTTCAACGCCTGTTGGTAGTCCTGAGGCACACCTTGGCCATTTTTGTACATGAAAGCCAAGCTATTATATGCCCGCACACTCCCCTTATCCGCCGCTTTTTGGTAATATTTCAACGCCTGTTGGTAGTCCTGAGGCACACCTTGCCATTTTTGTACATGAAAGCCAAGCTATTATATGCCCGCACACTCCCCTTATCCGCCGCTTTTTGGTAATATTTCAACGCCTGTTGGTAGTCCTGAGGCACACCTTGGCCATTTTTGACATGAAAGCCAAGCTATTATATGCCCGCACACTCCCCTTATCCGCCGCTTTTTGGAATATTTCAACGGGGATAGTATGGCAGATCATGGCAGAAAATGATTCTTTGGTGCTTAGTTTTAGCTTAGACTTTAAATAGAGAATGAAGAGACAACCCCTAGAGATTGCCTATTTGTGTACGAGAAGTTTTTAGGGCCGTAGATGAGAATAATTTGCGAGCGCAAGCGCTCACTAGAGAAAATCTAAAGTTTAGAACTAGAGAAGCAAGTGTCTTTATAGCCCATGTCGCAGGCTTTTTTATAGTATTCTTTGGCTTTGCCGAGGTCTTTTGGCACACCCTGACCATCTTGATACATATCCCCTAACATGGCATAAGCACTCGATTCTCCCATTTCCCCCGCTTTTTGATAGTATTTGGCAGCCTTCCCATCATCTTTAGGCAAACCTCCCTCCACAGGTGAACCTCCGCTAATATACATATCGCCTAGGACGCGGTAAGCCCTAGCATCCCCCATTTCCCCCGCTTTTTGGTAATAGGTAAAGGCTTTTTTGTAATCTCTAGGCACACCCTGACCATTGCGATACATCACGCCTAGACTGTAATAGCTCACAGCACTCCCCTCTTCAGCCGCTTTTTTATAATAGTCGATGGCTTTTGCATAATCTTGAGGCACACCTTGACCATTGTAATACATTGTCCCTATATTGTTGTAAGCCCTAGCATCCCCCATTTCCCCCGCTTTTTGGTAATAGGTAAAGGCTTTTTTGTAATCTCTAGGCACACCCTGACCATTGCGATACATCACGCCTAGACTGTAATATTGTTGCGCATTCTCCTTTTCTATTTTTTCCATTTTTTCTAAATTTTCTAGATTCTTATTTTTTGGAGAGGTTTGATCCTGTTGCACAACATGGTCTTCCTGTTGCTTATCATGCTGTTTTGTATCCATGCCATGATCTACTTGCGCCTCTCCAATCTTTTCTACGGGGTTAGGCTTGGTATTTTCTACAACTTCTTGAGCACTTGGCGCGATATTCGCCTCAACATGACTCACCTGAGCTTGCTTGGCACCATCTGCGTACATGTCTCCCAAAATTCTATAAGCTACGCTATCTCCATTTTCAGCCGCTTTTTTATAATAGTCGATGGCCTTTGCATAATCTTGAGGCACACCTTGGCCATTGTAATACATATCGCCCAAAGTTCTGTAGGCCACCCCATCCCCCATTGCTCCTGCTTTGTTGTAATATTTCAGAGCCTGTTGGTAATTCTGAGGCACACCTTGGCCATTGTAGTAGAGGTCGCCTAAGCGAGTGTACCCTTTAGCACTACCCATTTCTCCAGCTTTTTGGTAATACTCTAGGGCTTTTTTGTAATTTCTAGGGGCACCCTGACCATCATAGTAAAAGGTTCCCAAACTTGCATAGCTATTGGCATTCCCCATCTTGGTAGCTTTTGTATAATATTCTAAAGCTTGCGGGTAATCTTGTTGTACTCCCTTGCCCTCATAATACATCAACCCCAATTTGTTATAAGCCTCAGCACTTCCTTTCTCTGCGGCTTTTTGGTAATTATCAAAAGCTTTGGCATAATCTTTAGGCACACCTTGACCATTGTAATAAAGGTCGCCTAAGCGAATATATCCCCGAAAATCCCCCATTTCTCCCGCTTTTTGGTAATAACCTAAAGCTTTTTTATAATCCCTCGGAACTCCCTTGCCCTCATAATACATCAACCCCAATTTGTTATAAGCCTCAGCACTTCCTTTCTCTGCGGCTTTTTGGTAATTATCAAAAGCTTTGGCATAATCTTTAGGCACACCTTGACCATTGTAATAAAGGTCGCCTAAGCGAGTGTACCCTTTAGAATTACCCATCTCGCTTGCTTTTTTGTAAAATCTTAAAGCCTCCATGTAATCCTTAGGCACACCCTGACCTTTTTGGTACATGTGTCCTAAATTATAGTAACTGGCGACATCGCCCTCTTTAGCTGCTTTGGTGTAATAGGAAACAGCTTGCTCTTCATCCTTGGACACACCTTGACCATTGTAATACATATCACCCAAAGTTCTGTAGGCTACCCCATCCCCCATTGCTCCTGCTTTGTTGTAATATTTCAGAGCCTGTTGGTAATCCTGACGCACACCTTGACCATTGTAATACATATCACCCAAACGGGTATACCCTTGGGCACTACCATTCCATCCAGCTGCTTGAAAATACTGGAAAGCCTTGGCGTAGTTTTTGTACACGCCTTGGCCATTGTAGTAGAGAAGCCCAAAGTTATAATAAGCTTGAGCTACCCCGACTTTGCCCCCTTGCGCGTTCGAATCTCCTACATCAAATCTGTCCTTAGCCGTATTTAAGCTAAGTTGTTTTACCCCTTCTAGATACGCATACGCCTTAGAATTGCCCATCATCGCAGCTTTTTGGAAAAGATCCACAGCTTTTTTATATTGCTTCTTATCATAAGCCTGTGCGCAAATTTTAATGCGACAGCTCAACGATCTACAAGCCCTAATCAGTGTCGAAACAGACGCTGTATTTAAAAATGCTTTAGAACAAAAACAAGCAGATTGCCTAAAAAAACTATTAGAACTAACTAAGCAAGTTTCAACAACGCCCACTTCTCAAATTGCAACTCCAAACCAACTCAAAGTCATAGACACAGCCACACAAAATACACCAAACCGGCAACCGGCAACTATAGAATCCAATACAACCAACGCTGAGCAACAACCCCTAGAAACCCAAGTCATCACCCAACCCCAACCCACAATCCCCCATACCATCTCTGAAAAGTATGTTACTTTTCATAACGATGTCAATTCTGTCTCTCTAGGCAAACTAGGTACATTAGAAACAAACTTGCTCTTTGCAATCTTCAACAAGCTCAAAGACAAACAAGATGAGCTCTTGGTGTTTGATTGTGATGAGATCAAAACAATGGTGCATGCGGTTAAAATCAGTAAGAATGAATTAAGCGGTGTTGTTAAAAGACTTTGGAAAAACATCAGACTAGCTAACTTTTGGATGCTCCTACCCAAGAGAGATGAAAGCTACATGCTCTTTAAGACTTTTGCCATCAACTATCACGACACCAAAAAAACTCAAATCAAGAGCATAGAAATCCAAGTGAATATGCCCTACTTTGGTTATTTGCTCAATTTTTTAAACGCTAACTTCACTTCTTTTGAATTGCTAGAGTTTCAGAATATTCGTAGCAAATACGCTAAGACCCTATATCGCCTTCTTAAGCAATGGAGAAGCACGGGAGTGCCTCCAAAGAAAGAGTGGAGTGAGTTTAGGGAATTGATGGGAATCTCTAGCAATATTAAGCTAATTGAAGTAATTGAGCGCGACATCCTCAAACCCGCCCTCAAAGAACTCAGCAAACTCCCTCACTTTGAAAATCTTTGCTACAAAAAGTTAAAAACCAAAGGCATGGGCAATCGTATCACTCACATTCAATTCTACTTCCAGCCCGTTACAAAGACTAGCAAAGACAGAGAACAAGCTGAACACGATCTAAGAACCATTGCATGGCATATCCGCAGTGAAAAAACTATCAAGCAACTTCAAAAACAAATGAAGCAGAAACACAAGCATGACGAAGCTATGAAAGTCTTAGGTCTGTGTTTTTATAAACCTGAACAGCCTGAGATCATTCTTGCTATTGATAGTGTGCAACCCACTCCAGAAGGTTATGAGTTTTTAGTCAAATATTACCAAGATGGTCAAGTGTTTAAAGAGAGATGTGCCCCTGCACCCAACAAAGAAGTTTTATTAGAGCAAATAGCCCAATCAGGTTATCAAAAACTAGAAATACAAACAGACTACACATTACAACAATCATCACAACCAACACTAGAGTTGCAAGAACACAATGGCTTTAAAACTTTGCAGGGCTTGATAAAACCAAAGAAAGTACAAAAACCTAAACAAGCTCAAGATCTAAACTCTAGCAATGATTTAACAGAATACATTGGTAGAAATCTCTATATGAACACTAATGGCATTCCTTCTTCTCTCAAAATCAAAAACATCTCTACATTAGAGGATGGACAAATTCAAGTAGAAATTAAAGACATAGACAAACCCCGCAAAGCTTTAGAACCTTTTAGTTTTAAGAGTGCAAAACACTTTGAAAATTGGTTTAAGAAGTATGAGGAGTGAGAGTGTTGTAAACCAACAATCGCCACACATCTAAAAAAATCTTTTAAAGTTCCCCACATCATTTAATGGTAGATAACAATCAAATTAAACAACACAATCCCACACCCCAAGACCCCAAGATAATATAAACTTGACTTTTAAGATGATTGCCTTATACTAGGATTTTAAGCCCCCCGGCGTTTGAGGGGCAAATTACTAAGCAAACTTGCGCGCGCCCCCTTTAGGGGTAGTAATTTGCAAATTACACCCCCCTAAAGGGGACATTCGTAAACTCATTGGTGTAATTTGCCCTGCGGGGCTTTTTAGTATGGTATAATTGTAGCGATATTCTTTAAAAAGGCTTTGTATGGACAATATGGATGATTTAAGTGTTCAACCGGGGGTAAATATGCAGGCTAGGGGTGCAGGGCAACCACACGGGGGTAAAGTTGTGAACGATAAGACAGCTCATAATCAGGTACAACCGACTCGTAGTCAAACACAGACCCCAAAAGGCAAAAGCATGAAACCATTAGAGGAAATGACAACCCGAGAGTTGGGGGATAAAGTAGCGCGCTTAAGTAGACAAATCGTAAAAGCTAAAACTGAGCGTGATAAGGCAAAGCGTAACCTTGAGGTAGCGAATGCTAAGATTGAAAAGCTCAAAGAGCAACAAAAACAGGCAAGCCAAATGCTCATGGATAAACAAGCGGAGGATAATAAGTAGAGAGAGAGAGAACCTTCCTTTCACCTAGAAAGAGAAAGCTCACAACCAAAAGGGGGTAGTCAATGGGCAATATTGCCTCAATCAACTTCAAGCCCACAAAGTTAAATATCCAAGTTAATCACAATGACCGCAGTATTGCACCTAGCTATGTGCTAGAGAGTGGAGGGTTAGGTATTGAGTGCAATAGGAATGCACAAGAGGCTTCAGCCCTAAGAGATAACCTTGTGCAGAATGCTATGGAGGTTTATTATCAGCGTTTCAGGCAAAAGTTTCAGGCTAAGAACTATCTGTGGAGTGCTGTAGTTAATCTCAAGGACACTAGCACCATGCAAGACCTAGAGCGGTTAGCCAAGCACTTTAAGGACAAATACGGGTTTCAGTGTTATCAAATCGCCATCCATAGAGATGAGGGGCATGTAGATGATGAGGGGGTAGAGCATATCAATCACCATGCGCATTTAGAGTTTGTAACGCTTGATGAACACACGGGTAAGAATCGCATGAAGGCGGTGTCTGCATTTACGCTTATGAATATACAGACAGAAACCGCAGAGATTCTAAAGATGAATAGGGGGGAGCGTAAGCGCGACTACATAGATGAGAATGGCAACTTTGTAAAGGGCACGGGCAGAAAGCGCATTGAGCCTAGAGCTTACGGGCGGTTGATGGAGCAGGTAAAGAAAGAGCGCGAGTCTTCAAAGGAGGTGTCCCCTTATTCTAAGTGGTCGTATAAGAGTGCGCTTGAGCGGTATAGAAATGGCGTGCTTGGATTGCTTGATGAGCTTGAGGAGAGGGCTAGGGAGGGAGAAAGGTTTGGTTCTGGGTTTTCTACTTTTTGTAGCTTGTATGGGTTGAGTATCTATAGGTTAAAAGAAGCGACAGAGAATGATGATGATGTCCTTGCAATAATGAATTTTTGTTTGCGGTTTTTTAAAGAGGAGGCGGAGAGTCTTTTGAGAGATGAGGAGTATCAAAAGAGGGATGAAAGGGGACTTCGGCAGGAAAACCAAGAGCTTGCAGAAGGGTATGGGGAAGTAGTAACCGCCCTGCTTGATCTTGCCGACATCATAGTGCCTAAAGAGGAGAGAAAACCTTCCCTTCACCTAGAAAGAAACAGAAGGCTCACGCGTAAAGAGATAACGGCGTTTGCAAGGGCGTTAGTGGGTGAAACAAAATCATTGGTAAGCGAAACGCGTAAGCGGTGGATAGCCAAAAATAAAGACCTGAAAGCTTTGGGTGATCTAGCGCACTATACGCAGGAGGACTACAAGGCGTTAAATGCTCTAAAAGATGAGGGTTTGAGTATTGAGGATTTGAGGAATCGCATTGCCGAGCTAGAGAAGGAGGCTGAGAAACGCAGTGAGGAGCTGAAAGGGGTGAAAGAGAAGTATAAGGAGTATCTGAGCCCCTATGTAGTGGAGTTTGTTGTTAAAAACGCTACGAATCAATATAAGGATTATTTGAGCCCTGAGCAGGTAGCCGAGCAAGTAGAAGCCAAACGCCTAAAGGATTTGGGTTACCTTTGCACTTTTGCGGGCATGTCAAACGAGGATTTGCCTCAAAACGCTCACGAAGCTTTGATTAGTCTTGCAACGAGTATCAGTGATTTGAGAAAGGATAAGCGGGAGTTTGAAAAAGGCATAAAAGAGTCTTTTGTTGAGCTTTGTGATCTTGCAGGTGGGGGCGAGGCTTATACGCTTGAAACCGCTAGGGAAAAGCTTAGAGGGAGGATTGAGGAGCTTGTAAAGAGCATTAACGCCCTTCAGGAGGCGCAGAAATCCCAAGAGAACGAGCAGAGGGATAAAACCGCCCTTGAGAACTTGCAAAACGAAAATAAGACCTTAAACGAGCAGAATGGGGCTTTAAGGGGTGAGAACGAGACTTTGAAGGGGCAAAACAACGCATTGAGCTTGCAGGGTGAGCAGGATAAGAAAACGATAGGAAGTCTTAGGGGAAAAATACAAGAGCTTGAAAACGCGCTAGAAACCGCTCAAAACGCCCCACAATCAACAGAGGATACAAAGAAGGGGGAAGATACCCCCAAAGGCTTACAAGCCGAATATGAGGCTTTAAAAGGGCAATACGAGGCTAAAGACAAAGAGATTGCGGATAAAGATGAAAAGATTGCAGAATTGCAGTCAGAAAACGCGCGTTTGTCTAATAATGTGCAGACAGAAGCTTTGCAGACTCTAATGGGGGAAATGTATGTCCTAACCCAAAAGCTAACCAAGATAGACCCCGAAGTGGCAAAACTAGCCGAAATAGACCCTGAAATGGTGCAGGGGTTAGTAAATTGGGCAGATTCTCTGCTTTTTGATTTTCCACGCCTTAAAGACGCTGTGATGGAATTGTATGAGAGAGCTATCAAAGAGCAGGCAAAAAAGGGCAAGGGGGGCGGGGGTAAAGGATTGCTTTAGACATTAGAGAGAAATGGGAGTAAATACACTTTACTTATACATATCATTTGCTTTCTAACATCAACACCCCGTTGCATCCTTAGAGAGTGATTACACTGGTCCTAAAAGCTATTTGCCTGCTAACGTACTACTAAAGGTGAGCAGAGAAACCACTGCACCACTAACTACCTGCCCCAAGCGTAAAAAGAAAACATTGTTGTTGAGAAACATTAAGTTTTGCTACCATCCCTTAAACTCTCTCTATACAGCCTAGCAAATAAGCCCTTTTGGTTTGATAGAGTATTAAAATCCCCTCGTTCAACTAAATGCCCTCCCTCTAAGACGAGAATCTCATGGACATTTTTTGAGCTAATGATGTGGTGGGTAATTAAGATTGCCATTTTGTCATCCAGCATTTTAAAAATGAAATTTAAAAAATCTTTTTGGGCTATTGGGTCGATAGCACTTGAAGGCTCATCTAAAATAATGCAAGAACTTTCTTTTAAAAAGGCTCTCAAAGTGGCTAGGCTTTGCTTTTGCCCTCCTGAAAAATCCTGTCCATTGTATTGGACACCAAAAATATCTTTCCCAAATTGTGCCAAAAGCTCTTTAGTGGATTCTAGGAGATTTAGGGCGCGTTCTTGAGTAGCTAGTTGGACTGGACTAGGCTGGGTTTGCATAAAGATATTGTTCTCAAGACTATAGCCCGTATAGAAAGAAAAATCTTGAAAAATAGCACTAAGTTGGTGACGGTAACTTTTGAGGTTCAGATCTTTTAATAAATAGCGGTGATTAATAATAATTTCCCCTGAGCTAGGCGCATAAAAGCCCATCAATAATTTAATTAAAGTGCTTTTACCACTCGCGTTCTTACCCACGATAGCATAAATTTTAGACGCGCTAAAGGCACAATTGATATTGTGCAAGACTTGTTTATTTTGGTAAGAAAAACACACCTCTTTGAAGCGGATATGCGTAATGGCTTCTTCTAACACCTGCTTTTTTTCTGCCTGATCTTGGGCATCTAAAAGTGCGAAATAGTTTTTGAAATAGGTATTGATTACAAAAAACCACCGCCCAAAGAGAACCAAGTCCTCTAATTGTTGGTTGGCCATGCTAAAGGCTTGGACATACCCAGCCACAGCCCCTACACCTACACTCTTAGCTAACAAAACAATGATCATTAAAAACAAGAGACTCGCGTTAAACAAAGCCACTAAGATATTTAAAAACAGGCTATGGATCAATTGTTTTTGGTTGATTTGCGTAAAAGATTTAAGATATTCCGTTTTCTTAGAAGTGAAGTCTTTCTTGAAAGCAGCAATAAAATTAAATAAAAGATTGTCTTTATTCTTAGTGCTATCTAAGCCATGTTGTAAGTAGCTTTGCAGGGCTTCTTTTTGATCTTGCAGAGAATCTAATTCTTGACTGTGTTTTCTAGCGATATGATTAGAGAGCAAGAGACTAGGGGCACTTGCTAAAAGCATCACAAAGGGCAAATACCAACTCATCAGACCAAGCACGATGAAGAGGGAGAGCAAACTAATGAGACGTTGTAAATTGAAAAATAGATTATTAACATAGTTAAGTGGTCTGATGTGCAAACCGTTCTTAAGCGTGTTGATTTGCACACTGCGTTCTTTATCTTCTAAGAAGCTTAGATCGGCAGTCGTTTCCAATTTATCAGCTAGCCTACTCAAGATACAGGTAGAAAACTTTTCGGCAATTAGGGTTTGCAAGTGGGCTAAGGCTTGGGCACACACATGTGATCCAAACAACACCAGAGCCCCTAAAGACAAAATCTCTATTAGAGGTTTGTATTCTAGATTTTTATGTCGCAACATCAAAGCGACAAGATCAACGAGTTTAATAGTAATAGCCACACTCAGAGAGGGAAACGCGCCAGTCAATAAGACCAATCCCAAAGCATAGACCATAAGTCTAGGCGCGCTTGTGCAAAGTGCAGAAAAAGTGCGTAGGGGGACTAGACGATCCATCCTGCGTTGCGCGCCACTTGGTCAATTTCTCCAGTTTTATTTAGGCTTTTGGTAATAATCAAAGCGTTTTCCTGGATATAGCGATCGGAAATCCTATGTATTTTTTCTACCAAATTTGTTTCTAAAGTCTGCGTGAAAGCATGACATATCACTTTGGAATCTATTGTATATAAGTTGAGAGTATGGCTATCTCTATAAAAGAAAGGTATAAGCCCATTTTTGATTGCCTCAAGTTCATAGGCAATAATCTCTTGTTTGGCAGATTTGCAAAAATGGCTAACCTGCACATCATCAAGCTTAGATCGGATTTTATCCCAATACGCATCCAAATGCATATACTCTGAAGGCTGGTGACTCCTTACAAACAAGAAATGATAAAAAGCGGTGGGGCGTAAGATATAGCGATATCTATGACTACCTAGACAAACACTAGAAAATAGGTTCAATATCTTCAGCTTATTTTTCCTAATACCTTGCATAGTTTTTACAAAATAGCTGATGATTGTTTTCAAGTAATGATGTGGTTGCACGACTCTATGACCGCTAATAATCCTATTGTGAGACTCATAGTTACTCAATTTTCTATAGCTAACTCTAAAATTATCGCTACCATCGTCAACGACAAAAGGATGTAAAAAGCTCTTGCTTCTAACTGCACCACCCTGTAAGGCAGAGATAAAACTTTTTGCTATGGGTCCATCAAAGTCGGCAGAAACTTGCTCTACAAACAAGGTGGACTCCACATCGCTTAAATCTTGATTTTCTTTGAAAGTGAATAAAGATTCAAAATCCAAGATCACGGGGTACTGGTCATGGACCAAGAGATTTTCTAAATGGATATCTGTAAGATTTAAGGCTGTAGCTAATGCCATTAATGTCGCCATACGCCTATAGAAGACTCTAGCATCTTTGACATTCGGCTCATAGGGTAAAAACCGTGTAATGCTTAAGTCATGGTAATTACCGACATATTCTTTCTTTTTTACATCGACATCCAACAGATCGCACATATCATAAAATATCCTTGCTGGATCAGCAATGGATTGCTTTACAAAAAATTTCTGTCCATCTCTAGTCGTCGCCAAAGAGGATGTAAAACCTAGGGAGTGCAAATCACTCAGCCCTACTCTAACATTTACGACATCCCGTGCACACGTAATTAAATTGGCGTGAAGCAGGGCATCCAAAGTCCTCCGTAGCGTACTCCGAGTGCATAAAACGAAATTCCTAAGATGAGCACAGAGTCTCCCTAAGATACCGAAAGACTCCAACTTCTCATGTAAAAGCTTTGTGTTTGAAAAATACATTGCATAGACATCACGACCCCCCGATTGTTTAGCGTCAAAGATTATCTTTGCAATCGTTGGAATCAAGAAGAATTCCATCTCCCTGAATATCAAAGAAGGATAGTCTTTAACATAAAGTGCCACAGAATCCACCTCCCCCTTATCGAACCAACTATGAAAAAGTTCCCGATAAAATCTTAGACGATTGGATTCTATAGCCTGCATTAGCGGTCACAAGTTCCAGTCGCACAACAAGTTGTCGTTCCGCCATAGAAAAATTCTAGCTTCAAAGCTTCAAAACTGATCTCAGATGAACCTGTGTAGAAATCTTCCAACACTGTAGCCTCCTTCCTTCTTCTAAATTTTATGGTACTCTTTTTTACTGCAATAATCCTTAATATAAATTAATTAGTATTATCATATTTAAAGTTACATTATTGTTATTGTTTTTGTAATGTGTTCGGCTCGCTGAGAGGTCTTCTCTCTCAACAATGAATAATGCATCTGATTGTTTGTCTTTTTGGCGTTTATGTATCACAACGACAGCTTTTCATCCAACGATTAAATGGTTAAAAGCTTACTCGCTTGCACCGTAAGGCGCGATAAGTTAGCTGATTTAAGACAAAACAAGCTGAAACAAATAAAACACTTTTTGAAGAATGTAGGCAAGAACAACAAAAGAAACAAGAATGAGATGAGGGGAGTAGGCAATCTCTTAACCATAACGATAGGAGCATTCCTCCTAACTACCTCTTACCTAAAGAAGTAGTTTTAAAAGTAGGCGAGGATACAGAAGTAAACAATCAGCTCAAGAAGATTTAGCACTGAGAGAACACATGATTGCAAAAGACATGGAGGCTTACTTACAACATAAAGGACAAAAATTCCGGGCTGAAATAAGATGGAATCTGCGGGTGCTATGGAGCGCAATGAAGTTTAATGGCGAGATAACTTGTTATCATTACCACGGGAACAATAATGACAATCTCTTGCTCCTTTTCCTCGACGATAGACCTTTCTTCCTTGGTAAAATTTTCTCCATTGGGTTGATTGACGATCACCACCGTACAATTGTTTCCACTCACGTTTATTTGGTTTGTACAAAAATCGGACTTTGATGACTGCGTCTAATACCACGGTAAACGACATTGCTGATGGTTTTTTGAGAAACTCCATACTTTTCGCCAAGTTCACCTGAGTTATACTGGCTATCGCATATTCACGACGGATTTCCTCTTCTTATGATTAGTAAATATTAACTAGAACATTTAAATTTCATCATTGATGTAGGTGTGATTATTTGTCGATGTTACTCAGTTTGTTGCATAGCTTTTCTAGCCTCATAAATGGGTCATACAGCGCAACTTAGCCAAAAACCATACCTCTCCAAAAAAAACTATCTCCACCCCTAAATGCCTTTAAAATCGATTTCTGAGCGTTTTTAGAGTATATAGCCAAAGAACCCTTCTACTCCCCAAGTTCATCTAATCGCTAAACCCCCTAGTGTATTTGTCTAGCCCCATACTATCCAATCCCTTAAAATCTCACTTTTAAAGCCCATCCCAAACTGAGTGGGTATATTGCAAAGTGTCTCCAATGTGCTATGCCCTATGCCTTGTTTTCACTTCAAAAAGAACACCTAATCTCCCCTTTATTTCAAATACCTTCATAGACCCCTCTAAAAAGCTCTACAATCAACACAACACCCTCAACCCATACCAACAACCCCTAAAGCGTTCTATGACCTTTTAAGCTCAATTTTCTCATCTCAAAAGCTAAAGGGGGTTTGGGGGGTTTCCCCCCAAGAAAGATTTCAAATAAATGCCAAGCGTAAGCTTGGCTTACCGATTCGTTCACACACCGAATTTCGTAAAAATTTTCATTTTTTTTAAGGAAATCTCGCGCATGCGCGCGCGACTCCCGTGCATTATGCGCGCCCGCGCCATGCGCGCATGCATACGCGCGCGTGTTTTTAACCTTTTAAAAGAGCGAAGCTCTTTTTAACCTTTTAGACCCCCCGCGGGGCTCGTGTGGTGGGGGGCTCGTTGGGGGGTAATACCTAGTAAAATCCGCACTAATACCTAGTAAAATCCGCACTAATACCTAGTAAAATCCGCACTAATACCTAGTAAAATCCGCACTAATACCTAGAATTAAGGTAAATATCTATATAATTCATTGCAAATTTTCTCTAAGGTGTAGATGTGGATGTGGTGGAACAAAAGCAAATTTTAATGCGACAGCTCAACGATCTACAAGCCCTAATCAGTGTCGAAACAGACGCTGTATTTAAAAATGCTTTAGAACAAAAACAAGCAGATTGCCTAAAAAAACTATTAGAACTAACTAAGCAAGTTTCAACAACGCCCACTTCTCAAATTGCAACTCCAAACCAACTCAAAGTCATAGACACAGCCACACAAAATACACCAAACCGGCAACCGGCAACTATAGAATCCAATACAACCAACGCTGAGCAACAACCCCTAGAAACCCAAGTCATCACCCAACCCCAACCCACAATCCCCCATACCATCTCTGAAAAGTATGTTACTTTTCATAACGATGTCAATTCTGTCTCTCTAGGCAAACTAGGTACATTAGAAACAAACTTGCTCTTTGCAATCTTCAACAAGCTCAAAGACAAACAAGATGAGCTCTTGGTGTTTGATTGTGATGAGATCAAAACAATGGTGCATGCGGTTAAAATCAGTAAGAATGAATTAAGCGGTGTTGTTAAAAGACTTTGGAAAAACATCAGACTAGCTAACTTTTGGATGCTCCTACCCAAGAGAGATGAAAGCTACATGCTCTTTAAGACTTTTGCCATCAACTATCACGACACCAAAAAAACTCAAATCAAGAGCATAGAAATCCAAGTGAATATGCCCTACTTTGGTTATTTGCTCAATTTTTTAAACGCTAACTTCACTTCTTTTGAATTGCTAGAGTTTCAGAATATTCGTAGCAAATACGCTAAGACCCTATATCGCCTTCTTAAGCAATGGAGAAGCACGGGAGTGCCTCCAAAGAAAGAGTGTAGTGAGTTTAGGGAATTGATGGGAATCTCTAGCAATATTAAGCTAATTGAAGTAATTGAGCGCGACATCCTCAAACCCGCCCTCAAAGAACTCAGCAAACTCCCTCACTTTGAAAATCTTTGCTACAAAAAGTTAACAACCAAAGGCATGGGCAATCGTATCACTCACATTCAATTCTACTTCCAGCCCGTTACAAAGACTAGCAAAGACAGAGAACAAGCTGAACACGATCTATTTAGCCATTAAGGGTAGATATAGCCACAGACAAAATCAATAAAAAACAGCTAGAGATAATCCTTGCAGAGTATTTACAAAAGCTCGATTAGCTCTAGATTAAAGCCTAAAAAACAACAAAACATGCCTTGTATGGTGTTGTCTTGTGTCTTGCTAGGGTTTTTAGGTTTTAAGTCATTCATAAACCACCCTTACTTCAAGCTCTTTTGCCACTTAGAGTGGCTTCTAGTGTGGCTAGAAAACATTTTTATCAATATTAAATCCCTCTCCCCTTGCCTTTTTGATTCGCTAAAGATTTTTCTAAGTCCGCCTTTAGTTGTGTAGTTATGGCAACTTGCTCGTTTAATTGCGTTTGCGTGTTTATAAGCTCTGTCCGTAATTTGTCTTGCTCTCTTTGTAAATCATCTTTTTGTGTTTGCAAGCTCTCTACTTGATTTTCTAGCTTTGTAATCTTAGTTTTCTGTGCATTGTTCTACAAGCGTAGATCGGTGTTTCTAAGCTTGGTATTCTTATCCTCAAGGGTTTTTAATCCTTTTGTCCTTCTCTTCTAGCTCCGTTGTGAGCTTCAAGGTTTTGCCCTTATAGTATTGGGCATCCCCTTTGGCTGTCTCTAGCATTTGCCCATATGCATCGCTGTTCTTAAACTCTTCAGCTAGTTTGGCTATGCCATTTTCTAGTCCCCTTATCCCCCCTAACAAGGCTTTATGCTCCCATTCTCTAGTTTGTTCTATCTTGGCAAGAATGGGCTTGAGTTCTTGATTGAGGCTTTTTTCAATCTCATTGATGTGTTTGTTTAAAAACCTATCTCGCCTATCTTTGGCGATGCTCTCAAAGTATTCTGGGTTCATTGCATTTTTAACCCCCCCTCTGCTTATTAGTAAAGCTATCGCGTTTATTTTTGGGAATTTCCCTGCAAGTAAATCATATGCAAGGGTTGCTAGGTGTGCGTGGTATTGAGCCTTTTCTTTCTCATTATCTTTCTTCCACTGGATCACAGCTTTAAGCTCTGCTCCTTTCTCTGTTTGGAGTTTCTCTAACATAGGATTAATGACTTGATCCACAAACTTTTGCAACAGATCTTTTACCTTGCCCACATACCCTTGTAGCTTTGTATCTTTATCAATCTCGTTTCTAGCCTTTTCTAGTTCTTTAGCGTGTTGTGTTTGTAGTGCCTCTAACTCTTTGGTGTGTTCTGTATCTTTGGCTTTTAGTTCTTGTGTTAGTTTCTCTAAAGCTTTGTTACTATCAGCCAAATCTCTAGCATGCTCTTGCACTTGCCTTTCTTTAGCCTTCAGTTCTTGTGCCACTTTCTCTAAGGTCTTATCTTTCTCTTTTAATACTTGAGCATGTTCTATGTCTTTTTCTTGCAAAGCTTTGCTGTGGCTTTGCTCTCTGCTCTCAAGCTCTTTAGTGTGTTCTTGCTTGAGCTCTTGCACAGCACTAGGGCTTAGATAATCCTCGTATAGGGCTTTTGTGGCTGTTATCTTATCCTCTACTTGCTTGGGGCTTAGATAGTCTTTGTATTGCTCTTGTAATTTCTCATAACGCTTCTTAGCTTCTTGCTCTATCTGTGTGATGCGTTTTTTTAAACCATTAATACTCAAGCCATCATCTTTTAAGGCTCGCAAAGCTCTGTAATCCTCTTGTGTAAAGAGTTTGAGATCACCTAAGCCCTGATTAATGGTAATCATTTGTTTTCTCACACTCTCAAGTAAGGGTTTAGCTTCTTTGATAGTGAGCTTTTTGTCTTGTTTGTCTTGTGAGACAAAGATTGTAACAAGGTCTATCAATGTGGTTTCTAGTTCTGTCTTGTTGTCTTTGAGTGTTTGATTCTCTTGAGATAGAGTAGTGTTCTTGTGATAAAGTGCATGGATGCTTGCATTCTTTAACTCTAAAGCTTGCTGATACGCTTGTTCTTTGTTTGTTAAAGTTTGTTGGTGTGTGCGCTCTTGTGTGGCGTTTAAATTTTTAAGTTCTGTGTTTTCTTGTGTTAAAGCGGTGTTGGTTTGTTCTAGCGTTGTCTTTTCTTGTTGTAGAGCTTGTAACTCTGTTTGTTGATTCTCTGTGTTAGCTTGCAAACTTTCTAACTGCTCTTTATGTGCTCTTTCTAATTCTTTGCGCCTTGTTTTCTCTTGCTCCATGATCTGCGCATAAGCTCTAGGCTCAATGCGTTTAACCTTGCTAATGCGTTTATCAACACCCCTGGATTTAAAGGGCTGATTGAAAGTGCGCCTATACCTCTCAATAGCCTGAGTAATTAGTTCATGTCTTAATGCTAACGCATCATCACCGCTTCTATCACATTCACAACCATAACCCAAACCATAACCCAATTCTTTGGCTAGCAAATATGTAGGTGGTATTGTGCGGTCGTTATGGTGTAGCTGTATGTTGTTTGTGGGTTTAAAGTTGATTGATGCGATGCTACCCATTTCAACCAATGCCTCCTAAAATTTTCTCTTAGCCCCCTGCAGGGGCAAACTAGGCGGTGAGCTTGCGAAACGAAACTCTTTTAGGGTCGCCTAATTTGATTAGGCAACCCTAAAGGGTGCGCTCACAAGTTCGCTTGCCTAATATGCCCCTCAAACGCCGGGGAGGCTTAAAAAATCAAAATTTGTATTATCTTGGGTTTGTAATGTATGCCATTGTGCTGTTTAATTTGATTGTCATTTGCCCTTCAAATGCTATGGGGACTTTAAGAGATTTTTTTAAGTGCGTGATGATTGCTAGTTAAAATACTCTCACTCTTCATACTTCTTAAACCAATTCTCAAAATGTTTGACACTCTTAAAACTAAAAGGTTCTAAAGCTTTGCGGGGTTTGTCTACATCTTTGATCTCTACTTGGATATGTCCGCTCTCTAATGTAGAGACATCTTTGATTTTAAGATTAGAAGGAATGCCATTAGTGTTCATATAGAGATTTCTGCCAATGTATTCTGTTAAATCATTGCTAGAGTTTAGAGCTTGAGTTTGCTTAGGTTTTTGTGTTTTCTTTGGCTTTACTAAGCCTTGTAAAGTTTTAAAACCATTGTGTTCTTGTAGTTCTAGTGCTGGTTGTGATAGCTGTTGTAGCGTGTAGTCTGTTTGTATCTCTAGTCTTTGATAGCCTGATTGAGCTATTTGTTTCAACAAAACTTCTTTGTTGGGTGCAGGGGCGCATCTCTCTTTAAATACTTGACCATCTTGGTAATATTTGACTAAAAACTCATAACCCTCTGGAGTGGGTTGTATGCTATCAATAGCAAGAATGATCTCAGGTTGTTCAGGTTTATAAAAACACAAACCTAAGACTTCCATAGTTTCATCATGCTGGTGCTCCTGCTTCATTTGTTGTTGAAGTTGCTTGATAGTTTTTTCACTGCGAATGTGCCATGCAATGGTTCTTAGATCATGGTGGGCTTTTTCTTGTTCTTTCTTAGTCTTAGTAATTGGCTGGAAGTAGAATTGAATGTGGGTGATACGATTGCCCATGCCTTTTGTTTTAGTTTTTTGTAGCAAAGGTGTTCAAAGTGAGGGAGTTTGCTGAGTTCTTTGATGGCGGGTTTGAGGATGTCGCGCTCAATTACTTCAATTAGCTTAATATTGCTAGAGATTCCCATCAATTCCCTAAACTCACTCCACTCTTTCTTTGGAGGCACTCCCGTGCTTCTCCACTGCTTAAGAAGGCGATATAGGGTCTTAGCGTATTTGCTACGAATATTCTGAAACTCTAGCAATTCAAAAGAAGTGAAGTTAGCGTTTAAAAAATTGAGCAAATAACCAAAGTAGGGCATATTCACTTGGATTTCTATGCTCTTGACTTGAGTTTTTTTGGTGTCGTGATAGTTAATGCGAAACCTCCTAAAGAGCATGATGCCATCTTTAGCGCGGGGATAGAGAATCCAAAAGTTAGCAACTCTAATGTTTTTCCAAAGCTTTTCAACGATCTTGGAGAGGTTGTTGATATTAACTTTAGTCTTAGCTCCTATCATTGCTTTAATCTCATCAATCTCAAACACTAGGAGCTCATCTTGTTTATCCTTGAGCCTGTTGAAGATCGCAAAGAGCAAATTCGTCTCTAGTGCGCCAAGCTTGCCCAGAGAGACAGAGTTCACATCGTTGTGGAAAGTAACATACTTTTCGGAGGCAGCATGGTGGGTTGTGGGTTGTTGTTGGGTGATAAGTTGGGTTTCTAGGGGGTCTTGTTGTTGGATGGGAGCTTGTGTGGTGATCTCTGTAGCTGGGGATGGCGTGGATATTGGTTGTTGGTTTGCTGTCCTCGGTGTGAGGAACTTTTTGGGCGGAGCTGAGTCTGGAAATTGGTGAGTTCTTGCTGTCTGCACGGCTAGTTCAGTTAACTTTTTAAGACAATCGGTCTGCTTTTGTTCTAAGGCGTTCCTAAATGCAGTGTCTGTTTCGATACTAATTAGAGCTTGCAAATCGTTGAATTGTCGCATTAAGATTTGTTTTTGTTCTACTACATCCATACCTACACCTTAGAGGCAATTTGCAATGAATTATATAGATATGTAACTTAATTCTATGTATTTGTGCGTATTTTACTGGGTATTTGTGCGTATTTTACTGGGTATTTGTGCGTATTTTACTGGGTATTTGTGCGTATTTTACTGGGTATTACTCTCCACCAGCCCCCACCACACGAGCCCCGCGGGGGGTCTAAAAGGTTAAAAAGAGCTTCGCTCTTTTAAAAGGTTAAAATCGCGCGCGCGCGCGCATGCGCCCGTGAATGTGGATCAGCCCCAAAATGAGTCAGTTTGCTTAAACGAAAAAATGCAAATCCCTAGATTAGAATCGGAATGCAGTGCTAGCGCACTGCTTACATTTTGTCTGTGGGGGAGACCCCCCACACCCCCCTTTAGCTTTTGAGATGAGAAAATTGATCTTAGAAGGTGATAGAACGCTTTTGGGGTGTAGGTAGGTTGTTAGTAGTTGAGGGTGTTTTGTTGATTGTAGGGCTTTCTAGAGAAGGCTTTGAAGTGAGGATTAGACATTTGATCTGAAGTATCTACGATTATGGAGTAATCATGCCTTTGGGGAGAGTGAAAAAACAATCAAACAGAGCAATCATTCCTTTGAAAAGCAAGACAAAGCAAAGCGATAAAACAAAGATAGCGCTTAAAAAGCTTTTAAAGGCTCATAGAGCGCAAGGTTAGTGGTTGGGAGTATCAAACTATGGTTTGGATGTTGAAAGAGATTGTGGAGGATTTTTGAGGCAAAAGGAACAAATACGATCAAGCCACTTGGTTTGGCTAAAGATTATAGACATAGTTGAAATACACCGAAGCGTTGCGCCTAAAGCCGATCTGTTGTTTGTCAATCCAGATTGTCCCATCATTGATGATGGTGGCATAGTGGTTGAGCATGGGTAATAGTGGAATGCGCACCCCTATTTCAAACCCATTGTGTTTGCCTATGTTGGTTCTAAATCCAAAGGTTAAGGGCAACTGGAAGTAACTCTGTCCATTTGTAGCTTGCAAGCACTGCTGTGTTTGCAAGTATTGAGAATTGTTTTTAATGATCTGCTATTAATGTCCCACGAACTGCCCACAAACATCAAGCCTAGAAAGAGCCCACTGGTGTATTTGTGATCCTTGCTCTCAAAGAAGTTATACAGACCATCTATCCCTGCTCCATAGGCGAAGTTATTGATGCCATAGTTTGTGGATCTATGATTACCTCCCCCCCCCCGTTGTAACTAAAGCTAGCGTAGTAGCGTAATCCCCAGCGTTTCTTTTTGCCAAAGAATTGTTTGTAACCTGTCTGTATATCCACCCCATAGAGATTGGTGTTAGTGCGGTGGGGTTGCACGGAGGAGAGCATTTTTTGGATGGTGTAGCCGTAGGGGTTAAAAAACTTTGCATGCTGGGATTGGGAATATGCGCCTAGGATTTTTTGGGTGGCTTGGGCAAGGACGGAGGTTTGGGTGGAGTCGTATGCAATGACGGTTCCAATATTGTTTCTTTGGGTAGAGTCAGACACTGCAAGCTTGCCATTAGGAGCACTGGTGAGTGTGTCAAAACAGCGCATTGGTGAGTGTGTTGGCGGCATTTTCTAGTTTAGAGATTTGGGCTTGCAAGGTAGGGATAGTGGCGTTGCCAGAATACAAAAAAATATTCCTCCCTTATTGCTCACCCCCACAGCCTCTGCCACTTGCTGACTGGTTATGTCGAATGTTTGAAAAGCCTCTTCAAGCTGAGGGATTCCACTAAGCTTGATGTTATTAAGACAAATACTGGTTTCTTTGGTTTTGCGATGAGCTTAAAAACACAGAAACACAGAGTCTACTCTCGGGACGAAAAATACACAAGCACACTGCCATTGTCTTTGAGTTTATGGAGTTCCAACAATCCAGCAATTTAGTTATCCAATTTAATACCATATTTGCCTAGGATTTCTATGCCTTTTTCGAAAGAAGTAAAATCAACGACATCATCCATGCTCAATTTGATATTAAAAGTTTTCTCAAGTGATGCTATAAGCATCATATGTCCTACACTATCCCATGAAGGAACATCTTGATATTGAAGACCATTAACTTCATTTTCACTAATTTCTAGCACTGCTGTAAAACATGATTTATATTTTGTCATCTAATTATCACCTCATCATTAATGTGTTTGCATTGATATGGCAGATACACTTCCCTAGTGTTGCGTTTTGTGAATAAAATTGATCTATCCTCCATATAAGTTTTGTTGTCTAGTTTTACAAAAATGACCATTTGATGGAGTCTAGCCCAACCAACCATCACTTCTATTTAGCCTCTTCTTTATTTTAAGATAATATTTTAAGATAATTAAAGATATATCACGAGAAGCAATCCTATTTTTATCCAAAAATATACCAAACAATGTGCCGAAGACAACCTTTATTTTTTTTTAGATTCTAAGAACACCTTAAAATCAAGAGTGCTTGGTCTATCTTGATCGCCGTCTGCTTTAAACATATAAAGATTATCTCCATAGGCGTGATAGTAAATTTCTACATTTTTTGCCGTATACGGAGCAAACCAATTTGGAATAATATTCTCATCATCTTCTGTCCTTTCTGAAAAGCCGGCCCTCTTCAAACCATCTTTATTCATGCCTTTTTGGTATAAATCCACATATTCGTAGCCATTTTGTTTTATTAAATTCTCCAAGGCAAGCCCAGCTCTATAAAATTCATCTCGATTGCCCAATATATCCACTATTCTTAGGATTTTTGCCCCATTATACTCCACCTCTCGACTTACAAGCACCATGCTCGAATCTAGTCCATACAACTTGTATGTAAAGACGGGGTGATTAAAATAGCGCTTATTGACATACCATGGAGATTTATAAGGGTTATGTTGTTTAAAAGCCTCGTTGTCGAATACTTGATACATGTGGTTTGCATCTTTAAACAGCACAAAATCTGCCTGATTGCTTGTGTCGATATTCAATCTTGTTTTATGTGCAACTTTGGCTATTTTATATTCTTCCTTATCACTGAGTCTGTAAAAATGCTCCAAACGTCCAACTTTGTCATCTTTGAAATATGTTTTTGCCAGTGCATAAGTTGTGTTGATGTTCGCACCAATTCCAATATAAGAACGCATTTTAACCCCCATCATAAAACGCTTACGGTATGAAATCTCTATGCCCAAAAACGGCAAGACAGCATTAGGACTCGTGCGAAACATCGCTCCAGACATATCAAATGGCTCTGTACTATCGTCGCCCTTTGAGTAAATATAAATGCCCTCACATGCATCTATTTGCTGTGTTTTTCTGTTAATCGCCAAAATATAATTGACCCTATCCTCCATTTTGAACTCATATTCAAAAAAACTTCTATTAATGGCTAGAATATGATTTTCATTCCAATATTCTCTAATAAACTCCATGATCTTACCAATATCATCGGGAGTGGCCAACCTTATTTCATACAGCGCATCAAACCTTGTATTTACTTGATTATTCACACAGCGTCCTAATGTCCTTATTTTGACTCCTAGGAGGAAAGTCATTGCAGTCGAGTCTGGGTAATAGCAACGGATCATGTTTGTGATAATCGACAACACTAACCTCGACAGTAAGTCCAAGCACACAGCCATTGCTTTGACAACAATCTCGAACCAATTGATTGTAATCTCCAAATGGATAGCAGGCAACCCAGGCATCTTCATCAATATATGGAGAGATCACCTCTAAACCTTTTTGGATATCTTTTTTAATTTTTTCTTCACTTAAACTTGTGAGCCAATAGTGATCGTATCCATGAAAACCAATAAACATACCAGCATCTTTCATGAGCCGAATTTGGTCATGATTCATATAAAGTTCTTTGGCAAACTTATCCTCTGCTAAACCTAAATATTTGGCGAACAACTCACTAGAAATAATATGTCTCAATTCTTCTGGCAACACAGTTTGCAACATTCTTTTTACAAAAATCACCTCCCTAGTGTCAAATCTTCCGTCCTTGGCATACTGATGCCACAATGTTTTGTTGCTCGCATATTGAAATTCCTTGCCACGATAAAAATCCATTCGTTCTAGCAGATACTCAAGTATATCATTAACATCAGCACTAGCTAAAATAAAATGAATTTTATTCACATCTAACAAAGTGCTCTCGGCAATCGTTTTCCCGGGTATAAAAAACGAACCTTGCAGACCATATTGTTGGAGAATAGGGAAGGCAACCGTAAAGTGATCGATATAACCATCATCAAAAGTCAAGAGAATTGGATTTTTAGGGAGCTTGGATGAATCGATCCGAGGAGATAAAAGTCTAGAAGGTTCTACTTGGGGGGGGGGGGGGTAACAGCCATAATCAGCTGTTCCATTGTGATAGGACTATAGTTCCTTTTAAAAAACTCAACCTGAGTCCTAAATTCATCCACATCAAAACCCTTAATTGCGGGATACCTACTATTTTTCAGATCTCTAACATAGTGGTACATCACAATCGTCAAACTATCTTCTGCCATCAACTACCTTTAAAGTTGAACTCTATGTTGTACTATTAACTACAAAAATTATAGCATAAATCGTACAATGGGCAACATTGTCCAAGAAAATGTGTATTTCTTGATAACTGGCCATGGATCCTTGTTGCAAGAAACCCATGCTTGCTAACGAGCAGTGATTGACCGCCTAAATTACCCAAAATTAACATTCTAGGTTTATAAAGCATCCTCGCTTTCTAAAATATGAAAAATGACTAAAGATGCCCTAGGAACCATATGAATCCAGTAAGGCTAAACATCGTGAATATCAAGACAGCAAAAATGTAAGATTTAGCCTATATAACCAGTTCTAAAAATTGAAATAAATGAATCTAGAGGCGTGAACCGTATAGCCAAAGACATAAAACCCTATAAGTAAAATCGTGGTGCATATCCACCCCAAACGCCACAAAGAGAGTTTAAAACTTTCTAGGGCTTGGCAACTATTCTTAGCGCTAAAAGTGAGCAAAATAGCTAGAAGTGCAGCGGTTCCAATAAACAATTTGCCGGGTTTATCCAAATCAACCAACAAAACACTATGAGACCCACTCATCAAAAACATTGCCTTTAACACCTTGAATACATCAGAAAAGTCCTTAGCCCTAAAGAAAATTAAAGTTATGTTCACATAATTGAAAGTGATAAACCACCCCAACCATGTGGGCAAAGGTTTGAGTTTGTATTTTTTGCGCACTTTCTTAGACCAGTAGTGATTGATCACAACACCTAATCCGTGCAAAAGACCAAAGAAAACAAATAGCCAGCTTGCCCCATGCCAAAGTCCGGCGATCAAAAAGGCGATTACAATCGTCAACATAGATTTATGGAAAGTAATTTGAGAAAATATGCGTACGATGGATACATATAGGTAATCAAAAATAAAACGACTCAAGGTCATGTGCCAGCGTTGCCAAAACTCTATCATGCTTGAAGCTTTATAAGGACTATTGAAGTTTTGGGGCAGGCGGATATTAAAGAGTAAAGCCACTCCAATAGCCATGTCTGTATACCCACTGAAATCAAAATAGAGTTGGAAAGTATAGGATAAAGAGGTCATCCAGCCCTCCAAGGCAGAGAGTGTCTTAGAGGTGTCAAAGCCCAGAGTGGCGATTTTAGCAAGGCTATCAGCAATCACCACCTTTTTAAAAAGTCCAATGGAAAAAATAAACACCCCGCTTGCAATGTTGTCTAAAGAAATATGCTTATTGCTGTCTTGAGAAAATTGGGGCATCATCTCTTTATGGTGCACAATGGGACCGGCAATGAGTTTAGGGAAAAAAGTTACAAATAGTGCGTAATCTAGAAAGTTAGAGAAATTAGTAGGGGGGTTAGGTTCTATATTAGGGGAATCGATCTTGGCGTAACTATCCAATAAAAAAGTGATTTGCTGGATAGTGAAAAAGCTAATAGCCAAAGGCAGAGCCAAATGCAAGAGGTTAAAAGAGGTGCTAAAAGCGGTGTTGAAATTGTTGATGAAGAAGTCGGCGTATTTGAAGTAACCCAAGAGGGCTAAATTAGTCACTAATCCTAAGCTTAAAAAGCCTTTGGCTAGCTTGGGTTTAGCCCACATCGCTTGCACAATGGCGTAGTTAAAAATAATGGAAATTAAAATGAGGGGGAGGTATTTGACATTCCAATAGGCGTAAAAAAACAAACTCGCCCCCACTAAAAACGCCTTCGCCCCCAAAGCACTCCAACGGCTTAAAACAAAATAGCCCAAAAAGCTCAAGGGCAAAAACATAAAAATAAACTCTACAGAATTAAAAAGCATAAAAACCTTTCTGTTAAAATCCCAACCCGCCCGTGATGGGGATGTTTAGCCCTGTCATGTAATCGCTCCCACTAGAGAGCAAAAAGAGCAACATGGGCACAATGTCCTTTGGGGTGGCGTTGCGCTTTAGAGGGTGGTTTTCAGCTGCCACCTGCACGATTTTAGGATCGATGCTTTCTAAAAACTTGGTTTCGATCATGGAGGGAGAGAGGCAGTTGATTTGAATATTGTGCTCCTTGTAATCGCTTGCCATAGAACGCATGAGCCCTAACAAGGCATATTTCATCGTGGTATAAACGCTGGTGTGTTTGGGGGGGATGTTGCACACAAAACTTGAGAGCATTGCCACCACCTTACCCCCCTGTTTTTGGTGCGCAAGGGGGGGTAAAAAGGCCTGCAACATCAAAAAGAAGCTTTGCACACTGGCGCTAAAGTCGTGTTGCAAGGCTTGGGGGGAGATGTCTTTAAGACGGGTGTAGGCATACTTGGGGTGGGCTAGATGCACGATTTTATTAGGCGTGGGGTGGTTAGCCTTAATGTTTTCAATCAAGGCTTGCACTTCTTGCAAAGAGCTTAAATCCGCCTTGAGGGGGTGTAAATTAGGCTTGTTGGGCAGGGGGCTTTTGTGGCTGTGGGCTAAAATAATGGCTTCTCTTGGCAATGCCTCCAAAAGGGCTAGCCCCAAATCCGAGGAAGCCCCTAAGATTAAATAGGTATCTTTCATTCTAAGACCTTGGCTAAAATGTCTGCAGTGCTCACTAAAAAGGGTTCATCATTGATATTCTCAATGCGCGCTTTTAAACTTGCCACTTGGAAAGCCTCATTCAAATGCACAATGCGCCCGCTCACCTGCAAGCAATCCCCCACATACACGGGTTTTTTAAAGCGTAGGTCATAACTTAAAGACATGGCATATTCCCCGGGCAAGTGCTTACCCACTAGCCTAGAATAAAACATGCCCAGTGCCGCCCCGTGCAAGAGCACCCCCTTAAAACCCTTTGAAAGCATGTAATCCGTGTTGGCGTGCAAATGGCTATCATCGCCGCTTAGGACCCTGAATTTTTCCAACATTTCTGCAGTCACCACAACGCTAAACCCGCCACACATGCCCACACGCAATTCTTGAAACTTATACGCATGCTTTAGACCAACAGCCCCACCTGTAATTTGGCGCGGCTCACACATAGCTCCCCCCCCCCCCCCCGATGAGGGCATCAATGCCTGCGCTGATCTCGATCGTTTTAAAGCTTGCATTGCAATGGGTGATCTTGCCCCACACACGCAAATTTGCGGGGGCATAGAGAGGGTTTTTGAAAGCCACTTTAATCCCCTGAAAGAGAGCGTATTTACCGGGCAAATGCATCCCCACCAAAGTCGAGTAATACGCGCTGTGTAACATCCCATGCACCACGCAACCTTTAAAGCCTTTTTCTTTAGCGTAAGTAGGGTCTGTGTGTAGGGGATTGTGATCGCCACTCAGTGCACTAAAGTTTTGCAAATGTTGCGGGGTCAAATCTAGGCTAAAACTTTCCTCTAACCCCTCAAAGAGGTCGGCAAAGCGGTAGGTTTTAAGCATGCTCAAGTTTGCGTTCAATCAACGCCACCATTTCACCCACATTTTTAAGCCCTTGCAATTCGCTTAAGTGGAACTTGATTTTAAAATGTTTCTCAATGGCACTGATCAAACTAATGTGATTTAGGCTATCCCAATCCTCAATGTCGTTAGCGTTTGTGCTCTCATTGATGACTAAACTCGAGTCGTCAAAAATATCTCTAAAAATCTCTTGCAACTGGCTAAAAATCTGTGTTGTTTCCATCATTTACCTTTATATAGTGGGGTTTGTCTGTGTGTTTCTCTAAATCCAAACTAAAAACGCTCCCGCCCTCGCTTTGGCTCTCTAAAGTGAAACCAAAGCCGGCATAAAGCTGGGCGACCATCGCATTTTTAGGCGTGGGGTGGTAATAGCCCTTGAGGGTTTGCACGCCTAGCTTTCCAGCCTTTTTGACTAAGGCATTGAGCATGGCAAATTCTAGATCGCGCTTAAGAACCCGACAACTCATCAGCCAAATTTCTAAATGGCAAATCTCCCCCTCAATGCGCCCCACGCTGATCGCCACGATGCCATTGTCCCCGAATTTATCCACAAGCTGTCCATAAAGCGTGATATAAGCCGGACTTTGCGCCCACTCTTGCACTTGCGCTAGGGTACATCTCTTTGTGGTGCAGTTAAATTGGTTGGTCTTGTTGATGAGTTGGGTTAAGCGCTCAAAGGCATTGGGGTGAAAGGGGGCGATCAGGGCGCGCATTTCTAAGCTTTGTAAAAACTCGGCATAAGATCCAAATTGTTGCTGTGCACTTTGGCGCTGGGCATTAGCTTGGTATTGGGCAGCGCGGGCTAAATCCTCTTGGCTAAGAGAAATGGGCTCAAAATACCCCGCTTCATCTAGCTTTGTGGTGTAATCTTCAGGTTGCCCTATGTCGGGCACAGCCACGCTAGGCAATTGGGCAGAAACTAAAGCGCGCTCGGCCGGGTTGTCATCCACAAAGACAAAGCTATCTAGCCCCAAATTGAGTTCTTTGGCAATCTCTACAATATTGCGATCTTTGGGCTCAAAATTGGCCTTAATACAAGCAAAATCAGCTGGTTTTAACAGCATGTTCTCATGCGAGAGTGCCAAAAGGGCGTTTTCATGCGTGTTTTTAGAGCAGATAGCAAGCACCACCCCGCGCTCTTTGAGTTCTAAAATATAGCGTTGGAAGGCACTATAGCTCTCAGCTAGTGCACTCTCACTTCCGATTACCAAGCCCGCTAAACCATCATCGGCAATCACCCCGCCATAAAGGGTATTATCCATATCCAAGATCAAGACTTTTTTAGAAAGCCCAAAAATAGCGCAGGTCAGCTTGCTCAAATTCAAAGCCACGCAAGCCAAGCCTTCATAGCTCATCGCATACTTGGCGCGGTAGTATAGGCTAGGATCAAACCACTTAGACAGCCCCACTTGAGCGGACAGATACAACAAATCTTGCATATACACCGAGGGGTGTTCTTTGACAAGCTTGATAATGGCGGTGTTGAGAGCATGGATAAAATGGGTCTTGCCACTTGAATAATCCAAATTACCTAATGATCGGTGCTGGGGCAAATCAAAATTATTAATGATGATCGCGCAAGAATAACGGGTCTTTAAAGAGATGAGCATGATCTCTATTTTATTCATCTCTTGTTGGACAAGTTTGGCGATTTCTTCCGCTGAGGCGTTAAGTGCGGGGAAGTGCTCGATATTGAGCCAAGAGGTGTGTAAATAGATGAGATCGGGAGCAAAATCCCTTAAAGCGGGGTTTTCAAACGCGCTTTCTTCGTAGTAACGCCTGTAGTCGCTTTCATAAAAGCTAGGGGTGATACCCCTTTGGAGCAAAAAAACCTCCAAAAGGTCTTTAAGCTCGGCTGTGCTTGAGCCTCCTAAGAGGGCTATTTTCTTAGAAAGCCACCCCCCCCCCCCCCCGCAGAATCTAACAACTCTCTTTTGAGGCGTTTTTTATGACGCAGAAAATACGAAATATCTTGCATACAATAACTTTAAAATTAAAAATTTGAAGATGAACATAAGCAAATCACTGTCCAACAACTCATAAAGACTATAGAACTTTTGTTATCTGTCATAGGCAATAGTAGGTGCACTAATTGGCTATCATTTTGCTCCACTAAAACTTTTCTAATACGGGACCAAGAACACAACACAAGGGAACCACCGTAAAAACATATTAACAGAACTTAGACTCATCTATTATACACCATAGTAATCAAAAATCACTAATTTTGTGAGAGTTGAGCATATCTTAAGCTAACTGCTTTTTATTTTGAAAACTAAAATATTTTTCACAGCACATATGTTCTAGGACACCATATGACAAGATGTAAATCGATTTGAAAAAATCTTGATAACATACAGGGACACAGAACGAGAAAATCAATCCCCCTAATTGGTAGTACTAGCCTAGAAAATCCAAATGCCTTTAGCATTCGGGCACTTCACTTAGAATCCAACTTATCTTGAGAACTATCCTGAGAATTGCTTTTGAGAAATTGCCCGAGTTGAGCACAAATCAATTTGGTCCTTTATCATAGGCTACTTGGCTAGATAGATTATGATGCGTATGTTGCTCTCCAGCGTTTCTAAAGACCTTAGATTGCTTTACATTTGTTTTGGTTTCGCTTAGCTTGTTTCTAGCTTAGTCTCTGTGTTCTCTAGGCTCCTTAGAGTGGTTTAGTTATGCTAGAATGCTTTTTAAAAGGATGTCCATGCCATCACAAAAACCAAGTTCCCAAGAATACGCCAAAAAGCTCCAAAAAGTGCGTGCCGAATGTAAAGAGAGACTGAAAAACCCTGAGATCTTGGCGGTTTATCAACGATTGGCGCAAAAGTAGGTGTTTTATCTCGATCTACAAACTGCGGTTGAAATCCATGATGAAATCCTAGAGATCACGCAAGGGCTAAGGGGTTACAACTGCACAAGTCTTGGGTATTTACAGAGTGCTTTAAACAATATTCAAAACGACATTTATTACCCCGCTTTTGAATCTAAATTGGCGCATCTTGTCTTTTCTTGTGTGAAGTTCCACCCTTTTGTCGATGGCAATAAACGCACAGCCGTGTATTTGGCAATCCACTTTTTAAAGCTCAATGACAAGCCTATTAGCGCAGATTGTGAAAAATTTTTTGAGCCATTAGTGTTAGATATAGCCACAGACAAAATCAATAAAAAACAGCTAGAGATAATCCTTGCAGAGTATTTACAAAAGCTCGATTAGCTCTAGATTAAAGCCTAAAAAACAACAAAACATGCCTTGTATGGTGTTGTCTTGTGTCTTGCTAGGGTTTTTAGGTTTTAAGTCATTCATAAACCACCCTTACTTCAAGCTCTTTTGCCACTTAGAGTGGCTTCTAGTGTGGCTAGAAAACATTTTTATCAATATTAAATCCCTCTCCCCTTGCCTTTTTGATTCGCTAAAGATTTTTCTAAGTCCGCCTTTAGTTGTGTAGTTATGGCAACTTGCTCGTTTAATTGCGTTTGCGTGTTTATAAGCTCTGTCCGTAATTTGTCTTGCTCTCTTTGTAAATCATCTTTTTGTGTTTGCAAGCTCTCTACTTGATTTTCTAGCTTTGTAATCTTAGTTTTCTGTGCATTGTTCTACAAGCGTAGATCGGTGTTTCTAAGCTTGGTATTCTTATCCTCAAGGGTTTTTAATCCTTTTGTCCTTCTCTTCTAGCTCCGTTGTGAGCTTCAAGGTTTTGCCCTTATAGTATTGGGCATCCCCTTTGGCTGTCTCTAGCATTTGCCCATATGCATCCCCCTACGGTCGTTTGAGTAGCAAATTATCAAGCGAACTTGTGAGCGCACCCTTTAGGGTTGATAATTTGCAAATTATCAAGCGAACTTGTGAGCGCACCCTTTAGGGTTGATAATTTGCAAACTATTACCCTTAAAAGGGACACTTCGCAAACTATTACCCTTAAAAGGGACACTTCGCAAGCTCGTTTGATAGTTTGCCCTGCGGGGCTTCTAAGTGATAGGTGGCAATGCTAAATAGTGTTTTCTGTCTTCCGCACTTGGATAGTCTAAGCACTGATCTGCTACCCTGATGTAGTTATATTCAAACCTAACAAACACCACTCCATAATGCGCTTTGAGCGTGCGTTCTACTTCTTGTCGGCTATGCGCTCTAGCCATCGCGTTTCTAAGCACGACACAAAAGGCTGGATCAGGCACAAGAAACTCACAGCCCATTAGCTTTCCTAATTTGCGGGCAATGTTGTTCCATACGGGTGTGTCAAATTTCTCTGCAAGATAGGCATACACGCCATACTTCTTACCGCTCTTAAAGTCGTAAGCGATGTTATCATCTGTGATAGAATACTTAGCCGTGGCGGTTTTAATCATGCGATAAGTCCCCTCTTTGTATTCTCGCACTATTCCCTCTAGCGTGTTGATGAGATCAGCGATGTGGATAGCGTTAATTCTGTCCTTATCGGCGATAACGATGTGTCCGTGGCTACTAGATGTAGTTTGCGATGATTTAGGCGGTATAAAGGGTTTGTGTTCTGCTCTGCGTGCCTCTTGCTCTTGGCGTTCTTGGATGAGCTCTTGTGTTGCCATTTGAAAATCTTATCCACGCGTGTTAAACGCCCTTGCACGACAATAGAGTCTATTAGTGGTGGTGTTGTGTGTCTAGCGTAGTAGCGTGCCATATCTCTCAAAGGTGCGTCATCCACATAGGCAATTAGCCCTAGCTTCTGTGCAAATATCTCTTGGAATTTGCGAAACAACTCTTTGTCCTTAATAAGCTCAATGGGTGGTGGGCTCTCAAGAGGGATGATAATCCTAAAGCGTTCTACATCAGGGCGTGAATCATTCTCTTTGAGTTTCTTGTAGTTGCGTGAGGGCACAATACCAAAGGCAATGCCATAATGCTTCAACAGATCACGCGCGCCCTTGATACTTAGTGGTTGCTTCTTGCTATCCTTGTCGTTATCTACATCGTAAAAGAGAAACGGGTGCAAGGCTAACACATTCTCGCCACTGCGCTGGTGCTTAGTAGAGTAGTCTAGGCTAAAGTGTGCCACAGAAACATCGTAGCTGATTGCATGCAACAACACATCTTGCCACTTCTCAAGCTCTATGACTTGCCAATGATCCAACGCATGGTAGTTGCTCGGGTTTGATAGACTAATAGCGAATTTACTCATGTGTGCTCCTTGACTTTCATCTTGTGCGGTCTTATCACCCAATCCCGTCTATCTGTGGTAGGCACAACCTCAATACGCAAGTGCTCCATCAACACATCTAGGAAAAGCTGGTTTTGAAGTTGCTTTGATCTCAACGGCTTGTCTAGGGGTGTAAAACTCAGGGATGTTAAGCTCTTGCATCACCCCCTCTAAGCTCCGTCCAAACCAGCCGTATTTTCCATATCGTGGCTTATCCTTGAGCACAGATTGCAAAATCGCAACCACAGCCGCGCGGTGTTTTAGTTTAACTTGTTTGAGAGTGGCAAAGCCATTGTGATAGTGTCGCCTGTCAATGGGAGTGCCCTTTTGCACGAAGTCCAAATACTCCTTAGATAACCAAACTTCTAGCTGTGTGTCTTTGCTGATGACATCGCTCACAATCGCCCAACCATCAATCCGCGCGTGCTGTAAGTCCTCTAGCTTCTGCTCTAAAGACTTATAGTAATGGTGTGAGCGCCCTCCAAAGACTGACTGCGTCAGGGCATACCGCGTTGTGGTGATTTTGAGTTTCCCGCTCTTTGGCTCAAAGCCCTTGAATTTCTCCTCACAGCTCAAGGCTAATAGGCATTCTAAGATTGTCTTGTGCGACATCCTCAAAAGCGTTTGTGTGAGCTTATAGTTGCGCTTGTTCCATTGAATCACCCTTGGCAACTTGTGATCTAAATCGCTTTGCTCGCCTTTTTTCGCTTGTCAATGGGTGCAAATAAGGATGTCCCACACTCCATCACGCTAGTGGTAAAAAACTCTTTGGGGGGTTCAAACTTGACTCTCTTTTGCGTTCGTCCCTCTTGCGATGCTTCCAATGCTCTTGCTATGTTTGTTGCCATTTTCACACACTCCTCAACATTCCTGTGCTATAATCTCGTGCTTTTGGTTTTTAAAAGGAAGGCCATCTTCGGGGGTGGCCTCCTCCTTAACGACATCTAAAACTCCATATCTAAAACGGGCAAAATACAAAGGCATAGCACTTTTTCCTAAGTTCTGTTTGCTGAGATTCAAACGCACTAAATCTTTATTTTGCGCGATTGCTTGTAGCCTCTCTATCTCCTCATCCCTGTTTGGCTCATTTTGCAAAATGGCTTCTAGGTTTTGCTTATCCTCCTCCTCAAAAGTCGCCATTTCCTCTTTGTCCTTAGAGAGATTGCTTTTCTTTTGGAGCGTTACAGAGCTCATCGTCAAGTGGTAGCGGACATTATCTACTAGAGCACTCGCACCTCTTGCGCTGGCACTCTCATTCTTGTAGTTCATCGCGCCTATTTTGCTAGAGTGGTGGATCATCAAAATACCGACATTAGCCGAGCGCGCTAAATCTCCCAAAAGACCTACTAAAAGCGTCATCTCTTTGTTGGAGTTTTCATCAAGGGCGTGAAAGCGACTAAGGGTGTCTAAGATGACAAGCTTGATGTCTAAGTCATATTTATGGCGTTTCTCCTTAATCAATATTTCTAGGGCGCGTGCTAGTCCCGTGTTCTTAACGCGGTTGCCCTCTGCGATGAGAAACTTTGCCTCTCTCCTAAACCCGCCACAACATCAATGGGAATAAAGTTATGATCTAGACTCTTTGCCACAGGGTTGGGGTTGGTGATGAAGCCCTGATCTATCCTATGCTGTAAAATGCGCCACACCCGATAATCAATCACATCTTTATCGTCCTCGTTACTCAAGTAGAGCACCCCCCGCGTGATTGCACCAAACCATTGAGACTAGGGAGCGTGTGTGTGGTGTCTGCCATACTCATCGCTATTGTTAGAGCCAAAAGCTTTTACCACTCCCCCCGCTTGAGCTGAGTAACCCACAAGTGCCTCTTTTGAAGCCTTGTAACAAGAACTCAGGATCAGGGAGCTCATCCATTGCACAAAGCTTAGAAGCCAGCATGCCACGCACCCTAAACGCGTTTTCCCACGCACTAAACGAAACTTCCTCCTCAAACTGACCTAGCGGTGTGCCAATAGGCGTGTTGGAAACTATCTCTTTAACTTCCTCCCATGTTTTGCCGTCAAACCTAGCCTCGTCCTCT
Organism: Helicobacter felis ATCC 49179; assembly: GCF_000200595.1. Classification (NCBI taxonomy): domain Bacteria; kingdom Pseudomonadati; phylum Campylobacterota; class Epsilonproteobacteria; order Campylobacterales; family Helicobacteraceae; genus Helicobacter; species Helicobacter felis. The sequence goes on from NC_014810.2 coordinate 1,627,246, forward strand.
TTGGGCGCGATGGGCACAATACGATTAAGGTGTTTCAGGCAATGCCATTCCTTTAAATCCTCCTCACTCAAGGGAACGCGTTTTACCTCATCTCTCCAGTTATTTTTTCTTGAACTCGCCATCTCAAAACTCCTTTCATTTGTTCTGTTTTGCCTCAAAAATATATCGCATAATATCTAAAACTTTATTGAATAACAAATGTAAAATTTTAACGAATTTCACTACTAAACAGCGGGAATATAGATTTTTATGCGGGATTTTGCGATAGCGGGTTTTTAATTTGCGATACACATACGGGATTTTGCGACCCATAAATAGGGCACTCCGTGAATTTTCAAAATCGCATTATAGGAACGCGCGCGCGTAGTTACACTTAGCACTGCGTGCTACACCATGCGCGTGTAGCTACACGCACTTTCAGTGCTATGCGCCTGATCGCTAACGCTAGGCGCAGTTTGAGTGCTAGCACACGCTCAGTGCTCCGCGCGCAAGAAAAAGAGAAAATACCCCCTAAACCCCCAAACCTCAAACAAAAAAAAAACCTCCACTCCACATAGATACACCTAGGCTAAGTGAAACTAAGTGGAATGGAGGATTTTTTTACAAGACAACAAGGCTAAAAGCCACACAGAGATTTTGCAACACCCAAAGACTCTCGAATCTTGCAAGGCACATGGATTCTCAACCAACCAGCGTTTTTTTGCCAAAAGACGCTAGAGCTTTTAGCCCTTGTTCTGTGTTCTCAAAATTAGACTTTGGCATGTCAATCGTGACTTGAAAGAAACAATGGCGTTTTTAGCCTCGTAGAAGCCTCGTTAAACGAAAAGATGAGGGGGGGGTGCTATGTTGGTATTCTTTTGTGGGTCAAAGCGATTGTAGGGCATTTTAGATGGGTTTAAGCGATATGTGCCCTATTTTAGGCGGTTGGCAAGGGTTAGAGACGGGGGAGAAAATGCCTAGAAATGCCCTTATCGTGGGGTTTCGTGGGTTTTTGCCTACTGGGTGTTGTGGGGGGTTGGCGGATCTGTGCGCTGTTTTTGGCCTTGTGTGGCAGTGGGGTTTTGCCTCGTGTCATGTGCGTGCGTGCGTTATGGTTGCAACTGCCTTTGTGAGTGCCCTATTTTAGGGGCTTCGTGGGGTGCGGTGTAAAAACGGCACTTTTAAGCTTAAGGTTTGGCAAGCCCCTATTTTACGGGTATAGCGGTTTAAGTTTTTTCTTAAGGTTGGGGGGTAAAATCTAGGGAGAAGTGGGGGCTATGAGCCTTGTGTTCCTCAAGTGGTGCTGTGAGTGGCTGGCGGGGTGTTGTGGTAAAAAGGCTAGAAGCGTTGGGTTAAGGGGGGGTTAAGGGTGGATAGGGTAAGAGTGGAGGATGGCACACAAATTAAGCGACTTATCTTTACTCCAAAGGGAGCAGCTTTTTAGAACCTTGCGTGTTACACTCACGCACCACAGCAATGCTATAGAGGGCTTGAGTTTGCAATTAGGCGAAACTAAGCAACTTTTAGAAAAAGGTTTGACTGCACCTAATAAGCCCTTGCACGAACAGCTCATTATTTTGGGCTTTGCTAATGCCTATGATTTAGTGGTGCGTGAGGCTAGCAGTAAAGACACGCTTTTGACCACGGGTTTTATTAAGGATTTGCACTATCTGCTGTTTAAGACCGCTTTAGAAATCACACCGCAATTTGTTTCTAAGCCGATTGGCGCTTATCGCACAACTGAAGTTAGTATTGCGGGTGCAAAGTTTAATACCACTCCTCCTCATCTTGTTTCCCAAAAGCTAGAAAGCTTATTGTTTCAACACCCAAGCAATGCCCTTAACCTAACCCAAATTGCGATGTTTCACGCCCAATACGAGCGTATCCACCCTTTCATTGACGGCAATGGGCGCACAGGTCGGTTGATTATGGCGTTTCAAGCGATCCAAAACGATTTAGTCCCACCTTTGATCGTAGATAGTCGGCGAGCGGAGTATTTAAGCTTTTTGGAAAGCTGTCAAGTAGAGGGCGATTGTGGTGGATTTGCCCGTTTTTTAGAGCGTTGCCAAGAACAAAGCTTAGAGCATGTGAAACAAAACACTTTTTAAGGGTGGATAAAGGGGAAGTTCTTAATCCCAACGCCACTTTGAGTGAATCTATGCCACTAGCCACTTTTCGCCAAGACTTGGGAGTGGTGGTGGCACTAACCCTTTGATGTGTAGAATTTTTTCTAGGGAACGCATTCTTTGCGTATAGCTTTGTTTGCTCCAATCAGGGCTTTGCAAGCAGTTGTAAAATTGTGCGCGTGGGGTAAAGGTTATCCGTATATTGCCATTTTCGTAGTCGCTATAAAGCAATATAGCCTCTTTCTTTTCAAGCGTTCTAAAAGATATTCATTGGTTAGCCCTAGAGCATTAAGCCACCTGCTATTAAAGATGATGGTGTTATCTACTTTCATGGAGCAGTTAGGGTTGGAACAATAGGCATTGAAACTATCCATCAGTCCTTTAAAAAGCATCTCATCTTTGCTTTTAAGTGGGCGGTAATAGTATTTGCCCTTTTTGTTCTCAAGGCGAAAGCAGATGGTGCTTTTGTGGTGGCTAGGATCAATGCTTTTATTGTTAGGCTCGGATGTGAGAAACATGAGCCTTTGATCCGCCTTGACAAGCGCAAGGGGTGGCATTTGGAGCTCTTCACCAATGTTTATCCCGTGTTCTTTTTTGACAAAGCTTATCAAAAGCCTAGAGAAAGCCCCGATTGAGTCGCCGGCCTCGTTTTTGAAGTTGTAAAGTCCTAAAAGACACGCTAGGCGCATGAATGTATTTTCTGTCTTAGAGGCTGTGGAGTTGGCTAAAAGGTCGGTCGTTTCAAACATCTCGGCCACGACTCTCAAAGAGTCTTCTTGTTCCTCGTGTCTGTCTAGCTCAATCAATTACATTTTCCTTTGCAATTTGCGCTCTGTATCGGCAATGTGCTTGTTGTAGGCACTCTGTGCGTTTATTAATGACTCCTCGGTGACTTAAAGGGCTAGTTTCTGCCTTGCAATTGTTTTATCGCGTTTTTGTAGCCATCGCATGTCGTTTGTTGAGCGAACAATATCTTTCGTCGCTGTTGAACGGCGAAACCGTCCGTTACATGTGCAAGTGCACCCTGTAATGGGCTGTGTAAGATGTCTTCTGCGGCCTGATTTAGTCTAGCTTTGTCTTGTTCTAAGTAGTTGCAATCTTCTTCCCACATTTGTTGGTATTTGGCTAGTTCTGTCATGTTTTGCACATCTTGGCCAGACACTCTAATGCCCTTGTTGATCCAAAAGAGCGTCACTCCTTTATCGTTGTATGCCTCTTGAATGAGTTGTGGGAAGGCAGTTATGACATCTGTTTTGGGGTGGTCGTTGAATAAATCTACTTTCTTCCGTTGGCGTTGGCTCTCTTGGATTTTTTGGGCGTAGGTCTCAAAGGCTCTTGCATAGTCAGAGGGGAGGTGTGTTGTGGAGATTTTCTTTAGATGTTTGAAGTCTTTATCCCCTCTATCAAGGAGGGTACCACCAAGGAGGGTACCGATGATTCCTACCTCCTTCATTGTCAGTGGCTTGTGCATATATTTATCCGCTTTAAACACCCCCAAACATTGTTCTCCCCAAGTCTATGGCTTCGTTTTCAGGTGTGCCTAGTAGGTGGAGCTTGTTAAAAGAGATCACGGCATAATAATTCCCGCGTTTTTTATAGATGATGTAATGGCCTATGAGTTTAGAGTACCAGTAGTCTTTTGTCCTCTTGAGTGTAGGTTTGCCATCCTCATCTGTGCCCACCCATGCCGCATCCCCAATCGAACAAGAGATCGTCCCCGTGCCCGTTTCAAAATAAGTGACACGCGTATCCTTATCAAGGGCATTCTCGTAGTAGTGCGTTTCTGGTATCTCGCATATGCCAAAGCTTTGGGGATTTATCGTAACAAAAGAGGGGCGAGGGCTAGGGGCGTGGTGATGTGCTTTTGCTTGCACACTACTTAGGGCACACGCCCCCACTAAAGCGATTTTAAGGAGGTTTTTAGTTACCCCCCCCCCCCCGTAAACATTCAATAAACAACGCATGGTTTTGTTTTCCTTAGTGGATAAAAATAAAAGCCCAATTGTAAGGTTTTGCAATGAAAGATAACTTAAAGAAAATACCCCCTAAACCCCCAAACCTCAAACAAAAAAAAAACCTCCACTCCACATAGATACACCTAGGCTAAGTGAAACTAAGTGGAATGGACCCGCAAATTAGGAAAGCTAATGGGCTGTGTAGTTTCTTGTGCCTGATCCAGCCTTTTGTGTCGTGCTTAGAAACGCGATGGCTAGAGCGCATAGCCGACAAGAAGTAGAACGCACGCTCAAAGCGCATTATGGAGTGGTGTTTGTTAGGTTTGAATATAACTACATCAGGGTAGCAGATCAGTGCTTAGACTATCCAAGTGCGGAAGACAGAAAACACTATTTAGCATTGCCACCTATCACTTAGAAGCCCCGCAGGGCAAACTATCAAACGAGCTTGCGAAGTGTCCCTTTTAAGGGTAATAGTTTGCGAAGTGTCCCTTTAAGGGTAATAGTTTGCAAATTATCAACCCTAAAGGGTGCGCTCACAAGTTCGCTTGATAATTTGCAAATTATCAACCCTAAAGGGTGCGCTCACAAGTTCGCTTGATAATTTGCTACTCAAACGCCGTAGGGCTTAAAGACTTGGTATAATAGGGCATTTTAACATGAAGGATTAACATGACAGCAAAGAGCAATCCACAGCCTAATAGTGAAACACAGCCCACTGGTGAATATTCTGTGATACCCACTAAACAACCCACACCGCCCGCTAAAGTTTCAGCAGGTAAAAGACACCAAAGCCTTTGGATAGCATGTCAGCCCGTGAGTTAGGAGACTTAGTATCCCGTTTAGGTAAGCAGATTTCAAAAGCTAAGGCCGAGCGTGATAAAGCTAGTCATCTCTTAGAAGTAGCAAACGCTAAGCTTGCAGGGCTTAAAGAGAAGCAGGCACAGGCTAGCCAAATACTTGTTAAGAAACAGGCAGAGGAAAAGTAAAACTCTTCTCTACATGAATGGGTAATAAGTCATCACTCAATTTCAAGCCCACAAAACTAAACATACAGCCTTATCACAACGACCGCAGTATTAAGCCTTACTATGTTTTGAAAAGTGGAGGGCTAGGTGTTGAGTGTAATAGAAGCGGGCAAGAAGCTTTAGCGTTAAGGGACAGCATTGTTTCTAAAGCCACACAAGATTACAAAAAGCATGTAGGGCAGAGTTTTCAAGCCAAGAGCTATCTTTGGAGTGCCGTTGTCAATATCAAGCCCGACACCACTATGCAGGACTTAGAGCGGTTAGCTACACACTTCAACACCAAATACGGGTTTCAATGCTACCAAATCGCTATCCACAGAGATGAAGGACACATAGATGACGAGGGCAAAGAGCAGATCAACCAACACGCGCATTTAGAGTTTGTTACGCTAGATAGTGTTACGGGTAAAACAGATACCAAAGACGCAAGATAACCCCAAATGTTTTAAGCCAAATCCAAACCGAGACCGCCCACATCTTAGGCATGCAAAGAGGGGAGGATGTTAGGAAAAGTGGCAGAAAGCGCATTGAGCCTAGAGCCTATGGCCAGTTAATGAATGAAGTCAGGCAGAAACATAATGCAGAGAAGCAAGAGCTAAAAGCAGAGAAAGACAAAGCCCTTAATTGGCTTTATGAAGCGGCCAGTGCGCTTGACACCCTTTATAATAGCGACCTATTCACGCAACAAGACAAAGATGGATTACCGCTAGACTGGGGTAGCTTACAGAGTAGTGCTAAAGAGATGACTAAGAGGGCTAAGAAGCGTTATGCAGATCGAGAGGCTACCCTAACCCAAGAGAAGCAAAAGCTAGAGACTTCTAATGCCGAGCTCAACACCCAACTAAACAAACTCAAAGAACAACACGCTAAAGAGCTAAAAGCCAAAGACACAGAGCTTGCCACACTCAAAACCATTAACGCCCAGCTCACCGCTCAACTTAGCGAGCTCAAAACCACTAACGCCCAGCTTGCCCCCAATTAGAGGAGCTCATAGCCCTTTTGCCACAGACAAGAAGCCCACGGCTAAAGAGCTCAAAGAGAAGTTAAAAGAAGCCCGTAACCAGATGATTGCGATTAACAAGCTTTGTGGTGAGGACAAGCTATTCACTCAAGGGGACTATACGGACATCAAAGCTTTAGAAGCAAGTAACCTAGAGGAGGGCGCAAAAGAGATTGTTAGCAGGGCATTAGAGCGTTTTAAAGCAAGGCTAGTAGCCCCTTACACCAAAGAGATTGAGGGCTTAAAAACCGCCAGTGCACTGAAAGACGCACAGATAGCTAGCTACAAAGACTACCTAAGCCCTAAAGCCGTGCAAGAGCTCAAACAGAAACACACTGAAGCTTTAGAAGCCAAAGACACCAAGCACACCCAAGATGTTGAGAAGTTAAAACAAGAGCACTCTGCCAAAGAAGCACAACTTACACAAGAAAGAGACAAGGCTATTAGCCAGCTTGATAGTGCCACTAAAACCGCCAAAGAGCTCACAGACGCTAAGACAAAGACAGAGACCGCCCTAACAAACTTACAAACAGCATACAAGGCGTTAGAGACCAAAGAGCTTGAGGAGTTGAAGCAAAAGCACTCTAAGGAGCTTGAGGACTTAAACACCAACAGCGCGCTGAAAGATAAGCAGATCACAAGGCTTGAAGCACAGACCGCCCAACAGCAAAAGACCATTACCCAACTAGAGCAGGCAATAAGGCAAGTCAAAGAGCGCATAGCCAAAGAGTTTGACACCGCAGTGGCTGAAGTAACAGAGGGCTTGAAAGCACAGAGCGTGGCAGTCGTAAGGCAAAACACGAATACGAAATGGCAACAGCAGAGCTCAATGCGAAGTTAGACCTTTTGATAGAGCGCGCAAGGAAAGACAAAAAGTTAGCTAACGCGATTAAAGGTGCTTTTAACAAAATGGGCTTCACCAAATCTTTGGACGACCCGGGGTATTTTGAGCCCAGTCTCATAGACAAGCAAAAGCAAGAGATTAGGAGCACATCAGCCCAAGCACTCAAAACACCACTAGAGGAAGTCAGTAAAGAGAATGCAGGGCATGTATCACGCTTAAAAGTGCCTTCTCTAGTTTGACATCGGCAGTGGAAAGGATAGCACAAGTGGTAAAAGACAGCCAAGAGTATGGCAAACAACTCACCGCAGAGCAAGAGAAAAACGAGGACTTGACAAGGGAAAACAACAGGCTAAAAGAGGATTTAGCACGGGAGCAAAACCAAACAAGGGGGCAAGGGATTACATCATTGAGCTCAATGACAAGGTAGCCGACCTAACACACAAGGTAAAAGAGCTACAAGAACAGACCAAAGATGACACCCCACACCTACCAAAAGCAAGCCCACGCCTAAGCCCACAGAGCCACTCAAAAGCCCACAGCCTACACAGAGCACGACACCTAAGAAGCCTTTGGGTATGTAACCTTTAACGCCCGTCTTATGTTTCTTGTGAATTACACTTAAAGGGTTGCCTAACTTCAACCATAGAAATATCTTAAAACAAGGGTTAAAGTGCAATGCGTAGAAAAGTAGAAAAGACAGCTAGTCGGGTGTTTGCCTACATCCGTGTATCCACAGAAAAGCAAGACATGCATAGCCAAGACCACGCCATAGAGTGTTACGCCCAACAACACGAACTTAGCATAGATGAGAAAATCGCCATTGAGATCAGCGCGACCAAGACACAGGCTAAAAGACGCATTGAGGAACTGAAAGCCAAGCTCCAAAAGGGGATTTACTCATTGCCACTGAGATCAGCCGATTAGGGCGCACCATGCACGAGATCATCAACTTGTTGCTAGAGCTGGATAAGCTGGGCATTAAGTTTGTATTCATACGCCAACCCGAACTCTCAAATTGCAACAACGCCACTTCTAAACTCTTGCTAGCCATTTACGCCTATCTAGCAGAAGCAGAAAGAGAGCTCATCAGCGAACGCACTAAGGCAGGACTACAAGCACTCAAAGCTAAGGGCAAAAAGCTAGGCTGGCAAAAGGACGGCTACGCAAACACCCCAATACGACCCACACCTAGACTACATCCGCGTGTTGCGCGCTAAAGGATTAGGCTACATGGCTATCTACAAGATGTTGGATGTGCCTACCAAAGGCGTGTATGGCGGTTTTCTCAAGTGGTGCAAACGGCGAGGAGTTTGATCTCACACACGCGCAAATATAGACGACAATGCTGGTAAAAAAGGAATTTTAAAGCGATCCTAGAGCGCGCCAGATGCCAACCTAACTGGCGATCCATGCTGTTTGGTGGGATATCTATGGTGATCTAAGCTTGAGTCTAAAGCCATCTTCGTGCAAATCACCCTGGGCGATTAACTGGTCTGCACCCGGATTGGTATAGTGCTTAGCTAGGATAATAAAATAAGCATTGTTGTGCACACCGATGAGATTGGGCTGAAAATAGGGGAATGTTTGGGGGTTTAGAATCCATGCTGTCACTTTGTTGTATGCCATGGCAAGCCTCTCTCCAGCTTTGCTATGCCATAAATCATAGCCATTCTCAAAAAGCAACTCCCCGAGATCGTGAGCGCAAGAAGGGCAAAATTTGTGTAGGCTATGCCCTTGATACCCTTTGTGGGACCGCCATGGTAATTGCTCGTGTTGCTCCTAGTGATCGCATTGCCTATGACCCCATCGCTATCTATGGCTACAAATATCCACTCTTGCCATCTCTTGGCACTTTTTGCAAGAGCGCGTTGTCACCTAGCACGAGCGCAGAAGTAATATCAAAGAGTATACCCCACGCCCCATGATTGGTATTAAGATGAGATTGCGAATAGCCCAACATTGCTTTGACAAACTTCTCATACTCCAGAATGGGGAAATCTTTTTGATAAATACATATGCCATGTTCATGTAGGGCAAGTAGAAATTCACATTGTCTTGGCTTTGGTGTGTGTCTGCACTTTGCAGTGTTTTAGCCCAGGCATTCAAGATATATCTAGCTCTCAAGCCATATTGTTGATTCTTGCTAACATGAAAACCCAGGGCAAAATCATAGGCCATGGTGGCAGATTTTTTAAAACTCTTAGTGCATTGATCTGGTTGGCGCACCCCTGTGGGCGTGTAGTGGCGCTGGGCATTAAGGTGCGCACAGGGTCGGATTTCTTTGGTGAGCCTTGTAGCAAGATGGAGTTTCTCTGGCAAGTTTATCGCTTTAAAATCCTTAAAAAGTAGTCTTGCTGGGCATGGGCTTGGGCACAAACAAACAATAAGGGCAAAACAAATCTCTTCATGTACCATCTCCACTTGGTGTATCACACCCATGTCTTAGAAACAAACCGGATCTTAACCGGTTTATAGTATGTTTTATAATATAATTCTAACATGGAATGTGTGAATTTAAATAGCGACTTAAGAGCAAAGGCTAATAGCTAGGGTTGCACTCACGGGATTTAGCCCCCTAACCTTAAGAAAAAGCTTAAACAGATAAACCCGCAAAAAAATAGGAAATTGCCAAACCTTAAGCTTAAAAGTGCCGTTTTTAAACCGCACCCACGAAACCCCACGATAAGGGCATTTCTAGGCATTTTCTCCCCGTCTCTAACCCTTGCCAACCGCCTAAAATAGGGCACATATCGCTTAAACCCATCTAAAATGCCCTACAATCGCTTTGACCCACAAAAGAATACCAACATAGCACCCCCCTCATCTTTCGTTTAACGAGGCTTCTACGAGGCTAAAACGCCATTGTTTCTTTCAAGTCACGATTGACATGCCAAAGTCTAATTTTGAGAACACAGAACAAGGGCTAAAAGCTCTAGCGTCTTTTGGCAAAAAAACGCTGGTTGGTTGAGAATCCATGTGCCTTGCAAGATTCGAGAGTCTTTGGGTGTTGCAAAATCTCTGTGTGGCTTTTAGCCTTGTTGTCTTGTAAAAAAATCCTCCATTCCACTTAGTTTCACTTAGCCTAGGTGTATCTATGTGGAGTGGAGGTTTTTTTTGTTTGAGGTTTGGGGTTTAGGGGGTATTTTCTCTTTTTCTTGCGCGCGGAGCACTGAGCGTGTGCTAGCACTCAAACTGCGCCTAGCGTTAGCGATCAGGCGCATAGCACTGAAAGTGCGTGTAGCTACACGCGCATGGTGTAGCACGCAGTGCTAAGTGTAACTACGCGCGCGCGTTCCTATAATGCGATTTTGAAAATTCACGGAGTGCCCTATTTATGGGTCGCAAAATCCCGTATGTGTATCGCAAATTAAAAACCCGCTATCGCAAAATCCCGCATAAAAATCTATATTCCCGCTGTTTAGTAGTGAAATTCGTTAAAATTTTACATTTGTTATTCAATAAAGTTTTAGATATTATGCGATATATTTTTGAGGCAAAACAGAACAAATGAAAGGAGTTTTGAGATGGCGAGTTCAAGAAAAAATAACTGGAGAGATGAGGTAAAACGCGTTCCCTTGAGTGAGGAGGATTTAAAGGAATGGCATTGCCTGAAACACCTTAATCGTATATCTGTGAAGGTAAACAGATCTCTCTCTCTCTCTCTCTCTAACTTACTCAAAAACGGGGTGTTTTGCACAGGATAGCCATAGAGTCCCATAAAGTGATGCGATGCGCTTTCTCCTATAATGAGCACTACATTAGGCACACTATTGGAATCAACTTGTAGATAATCCTTGGGTAAAGGTTGCCTGAGTTTGTCATACATTGCTTGGATGCGGCCATGATCTCTGATACTCATGGCAATCAAATTAATTTCCTTAACAAGAGGAATTACCCGTTGAAACAACACTCCATAAAACGGGCGAAGATCGACTTTCTTCACATAATATGCCTGAAAAGCATGCAATGCACAAACCAATAGCAATACTGCAAAGATTGCTTTGATTCCCTTAGGGCTAATCGTTATTGAGAGAGGCAACAAAGAGACTCCCACACATGTTGCCATAGCTATAAAAAAAGGTAACACAAGGGAAAAACCTTGGGAGACGAAGAAAGATCGGATTTCCGCCCAGTGGCTCGATAGGATCGTGTCAACCAGCGATTGTGTAAAAGCCATTTTAAAGTAGTAGGAGACAAAGAAATCAGTGAACGCAAAGAGCAAGCTCAGCACCAACAAAATATTTTTGATGCTCTGCGATACAAAGCGTTGTTTGATTAGGGAAAGCCCATAGTAGATCACAAAGGTAAGAGTGAGACTATAAAAGGCGACCTTCCCTACATAAAAATGCCCATACTGAGATTGAGGATTGGCGCTAAAAAACGCCACTGCCACAGGAGCAAGCCACATAAGAAAAAAGCGACTATCTAAAACAACATTACGCATAAAATCCCTTGCCAAAACTCTGATTCTAAGCAAAGAACGCTTAACTAATCAAAACAACTCCCCCTCCCCCTTCTCTCATTCTTTTTACCTCATCTAATTCTTTACTGCGTTTCTCCAAATCTTTAATACTTAAGCTCTCATCTTTTAGGGCATTCAACGCCCTATGATCCTGCGTATAGCGCACTAGATTACTCAAAAACTCTTAGCTCCCTATTTTCGGCTATCCACCGCTTACATGTTCCACCACACTAACGCTTTTGCAAACACCGTTATCTCCTTACGCGTGAGCTATCTGCCTTTTTCTAGGTGAAAGGAAAGTTTTCTCTCTCATTATTGCACTAGCCAACGGGGAGCTCTCTATTAAGAAAATTTAATGATATGGTAATTACCAGTATAAGACATCTTTTACTCTCCATACTTTTTAAACCAATTTTCAAAGTGTTTTACGCTTTTAAGGATAAAAGACTCTAAAGCCTTGTTTTGTTCTCCTGATTGAGCTATCTGTTCTAATAAAACCTCTTTGTTGGGTGCAGGGGCATATCTTTCTTTAAATGCTTGACTATCTTGGTAATATTTAACTAAAAACTCGTAACCTTCTGGAGTGGGTTGCACACTATCAATAGCAAGAATGATCTCAGGTTGTTCAGGTTTATAAAGTGCCATGCAATGATTCTTAGATCATGTTGGGCTTGTTCTTGTTCTTTCTTGGTCTTGGTAATTGGCTGGAAGTAAAATTGAATGTGAGTGATACGATTGCCCATGCCTTTTGTTTTTAGTTTTTTGTAGCAAAGATGATCAAAGTGAGGGAGTTTGCTGAGTTCTTTAATGGCTGGTTTGAGAATCTCATACTCAATCACGCGGATTAGTTTAACTTTTTCGGAGATTCCCATTAATTCCCTAAACTCACCCCATTCTCTCTTAGGAGGTACACCCGTGCTTCTCCTTTGTTTGAGAAGTCTGTAAAGTGTCTTGGCATACTTCCCACTAATATTCTGAAACTCTAGCAATTCAAAAGAAGTGAAGTTAGCATTTAAAAAATTGAGCAAATAACCAAAGCAAGGCATGTTGACTTGGATTTCTATGCTCTTGACTTGGGTCTTTTTGGTGTCATTGTGGTTGATAGCAAAGGTCTTAAAGAGCATGTAGCTTTCATCTCTCTTGGGTAGGAGTCTCCAAAAGTTAGCGATCCTGATGTTTTTCCAAGCTCTTTGAGAGAGGCTTTAGAAGTGAGATTTTGAGAGATTGGACAGCATGGAGCTAGGCAACACACTGGGTTTTTTTGGGGGTGGGTTAGGGGTAAAGTGTTGATTATGGGGCTATGTGGTGTAAAAAAAGGGGATAAGAAGAGGGGTAAACTAGACCGGACTTGTAAAATAGTTATAGAACGCTCTAAAACGCTCTACAATCGATTTTGTAGGCTTTATAATAGTTTTTCTACATTTAGTCATCTTTGCGCTCTATGACCTCTCTATGGCTCTAAAAATGCTATTGATTTTCTAGGTCGGTTGGTTTATTGTTTTGGCTTTTGCTCTTTTTCGTTGTTTTTGGCTTGTTAGAAGGCTTGAGAGCTTTATCTTGGGTGGTGTAATGGTTTTGAGGTCGGTTCAAGTGGTGGTTGCTTTCTGGGGGCATCCTGCGGGCGTTTTGGTGCGTTGCTAGGTTTTCTGCTCTTGGTAGCAACCAACATAGTTTCAAAAGCTCTTTACAAAATCCGTGTGCAATAGACATTTTAGCTTTCTTCTTTTAAGATGACTAAAATAGTGCGGTGTTTTCACAATTGACATGCGGTCTTTTTATGAATCTCTGCTTTAGCTTTAGCAGATTTGTACATTGCTCTACTAATAGGATGCGTTTGCTATATTGACAAATGTTAATTTCTGTTAAGTGTCTCTACCTTTGACCAAGGTTCTATTGCCTTAACAACAGAGATTATAGAAAGGAACAAAATGTCTACTTTAGTTATTTTAGCCCACCCTGATTTGCAAAAGTCCCGTGTCAATAAAGCTTTAAAAGAAAGCATTAGTCGCAAAAATGTGGTAGTTAGTGAGCTCTATAAGAAATACCCTAACTTTAAAATTGATGTAACTGCTGAACAGCAACTGCTCACACAAGCCCAGCGGATCGTTTTTCAATTCCCCGTCTTTTGGTATTCTTACCCTCCCTTGTTTAAAAAGTATTTGGATGATGTTCTTGCCTATGGTTTTGCCCATGGTTCTAGCGGTAAGGCGTTACAAGATAAAGAATTTTCTTTGGCCGTGAGTTTCGGATCGCCTGTAGAGAATTACACAAAGGGGAGCTCCAAAGGACTGCTCACCATAGAAGATATCTTATCTCCTCTTAAAGCCACTATCCTGTTTATAGGGGGCAAATACGCAGGCCATTTTGCAACTTTTGGGGCTTTGAATTTAAGCGATCAGGATTTAGCTATCCATTGCCAAGATTATCAAGAGTTTGTTAAGTAAAGGGAGAATGATGAAACAAGTGGATAGGGTTTATGACGCGCCCTCCAAACATTGGGTGGGCAATGGGTTTTATGTTGCCTCGATGTTTAGCTACCACGATACACACAAGAACTGCGACCCGTTTTTGCTCTTGGACTACAACGCACCCTACCATTTTAAGGGGGGTGGAGGGGAGTTTGGTGTGGGATCACACCCCCATAAGGGCTTTGAAACGGTAACCATCGCCTATAGCGGTGAAGTGGAGCACACGGATTCGCATGGGGGAGGGGGGATCATCACCCCCGGGGATGTGCAATGGATGACAGCAGGTTCTGGCATTTTGCACCAAGAGTTTTATTCCAAGAAGTTTGCCAAAGAAGGCGGGGTGTTTGAAGTGGTGCAGCTTTGGGTGAATTTGCCCAAAGCCCATAAATTAACTCCTCCTAAATACCAGGCGATCACCGCACAAGAGATCCCAAGAGTGGCCCTAGAGGGCGCAAGCAAGGCGCGGATCATCGCCGGGGAGTTAATGGGGGTTAAAGGTCCAGCAACGACCTTTTCTCCCATCAATTTGTGGGATTTAGAGGTGCATGACAGGGATACTTTGCGTTTAGAGGTCCCTGAGAGTCATAATGTCTTGATGCTGGTGCTAGATGGTGTGGTGGAATTAGGGGGACACCGCACACACAAAGAACAGCTTATCACCTTTCAAAAGGGAGGATCGCAAATCGATCTTTTGGCCCTTGAAAAAGCTAAGGTGCTTATGCTCACAGGCGAACCGCTCAATGAACCCGTGGTCGGCTATGGACCTTTTGTCATGAACACGCAAAGAGAGATTGAGCAGGCCATAGCAGATGTGCGCTCAGGGCATTTTGGGAATCTTTAGATACCTTACTTGATGAAGTGGTTATGTTGCAAGAGGCACTGAAGGGGTTGTTTGCTTGGCAAAGTAAAAGTGGCTTAAAACAGCGAGGATTACGCATTTGTTAAGTTAGTTTGTAGGCTCTTTTGATCTGCATTGACTTGTTAAGGATTTTTATCAAAACTATTCACTATTGCTAAGACTCTCATTTATCAAAATTGATAAATACACCTTCAAGGTGGAAACTCTAAGCAAGAACTTCTATTTGAAGTTAGGCGCGAATGAAAAGCGCATTAGCTTTAGCGCGACTTTGTATTTGAATCACCTCAAAGACTTTGAGGGACTTGTCGCTAAAGTGGAAGCGCGTAGACCTTTGCGCTTTTCCACTTTGGAGAGCACACGCACGCAAAAGATTATCATTGACAAATTTTCTAGCAGTGTCAAGGATTGGGTGCTAATCTCTCAGAACAAAGTGAGCTTTTTCACCCGCACTTTTAGCATTGGTGGAGTGATTTTGTAAAAATACGCGTGTGCGCCTCTGTGTTGCGTGTGAGGGCTAAAAGGATTGAGGGTACAGCCCCCTTTTTCTCAAAGGGCTTAAAATGGCTTTAACGCGCGTCTTGAACAAAGTTGCCTATAAAGTCTTCAATATCTTTAAAAACATGGGTAAAATAGCCCTCTTTGGGGCAGTTAAAACGCTCAATGTGCTCTGTGCAGAATTTGGCAATATGGATGTCATTAGGGCTAGGCTCTATGAGTTGAAAAAGGGCCACAATGTTGGGATTATTGCCTAAACGGGTGGCTACACTGGCTAGTCTGATACTTTTAAAGAAATGCTCGGGGGTTTTGATATAAAGCCCGCCGATTAGCCCGCAATATTCCTTTAAACTTTCGCGCTCTTGTTTGTTACAATAGCCTTGTTGCGACTCTCTTTGGGCTTTTTCTAGTTTGCGTTTTTCTTTTTCTGCTTGCCTTTGTTGTTCAAGGGCGACTTCTTGGACGCGGTTTTGAGAGTGGCGTTTTAAGATAGCCTTTTGAGCATCTGCATGTGGGTGGGGCATGAAGTGGAAGGTAACGCCTACAATTTTGCGCCCCTTTTTCTCTTTAACATAGAAGATAGTTTCATAGGGCTTAGAGCGATCGGGGTTGGCTGGATCGTATGGCGTATCCTCTTGCTTTTTGCTCCTTTTGCTAGGAGGGGGGAAAAAATGGCCTAGCTCTCTACAGGCGGGTCTTAAAACGCGCTCTTCAATGATTCCTATTTCCATGCTTTTAGGAATGCCCATAAACTCCCTAAACCCCTCAAAATCCCCCCTATAGGTTAACATTTCGCACATGCCATTTTTGCGCACATCCTCAAAACGCACTAAGAGGCGGTAAAGGTTTTTAGCGTATTTGCTGTTTAGAGATAAAAAGATTTTGAGCTGAAAAGCTGTAAAATTGGCACTTAACTGGTTGAATAGGTGCAGGTAACAATCGGTGTTGACTTTTATATCAAGGTAGAGTAGCCGTGTTTTCTCTTTGTTCATGGCAATGGTAGAGCCACTAAATAGGTTGAAATCGCGCTCTTGCACTATCTCCATGCCATTCTCAACAACATGCGCGATTTGCTGAAAATTGGCCGCCTTAATGTTGCTCCAAAGTGTTCTTACAACTTTTAAAAGATCGGCATTGCTACTTTTTGGGTCATTCATGAGATTCTTAACCTCTTGCGGGCTAAAACGCACGCAAGTGTCTTGCTGGTCTTTGAGGCGGTTGAACAGAGAAAAGAGTAAATTGAGCTCGCGCGCGCCTAATCTGCCTAAATTGACCTTATAGATGTCATTGTGCACCACCACTTGCCCGGGGCTAGAAATAGACACTTTATTAGCTAGGATGGGCTCTTTAGAAGTTAGTTTTAGCTCTTGTTTGGGGGGGCTTTTGGACAAAGGTTGAGGCATAGAGGCTAAAGTTTTTTGTGCCATTATGGCGGCGTATTCTTTACCCGCTTGCCTTAAGAGTTCTTGCACGCTTGGGGGTTGGGTTTGTTGAGTGGGCTTTGTTGCAGGAGGTTGAGGGGGCGTAGCTTGCGCGCTTGGGAGGATATTGGCGTTTTTGGCTAGCTCTAAAAATTGGGATATATCTGTCAGACTGCTCTCTAAGGTGCTAATTTCTTTTTGTGTCTCTTGGGGGAGGGGTTTTTGAGGGGGGGCTTGTTGAGCCAAAATTTGGACGAGAATTTGAAGAATGGCGCTGTTATTATCCTCCTCCATAGGGATATTAAAGGCCTTAAGGGCGTTTTTTATGCTTTGAAGATGGTCAAATAGTCCTAGAAGTTGGGAGATGGGGTTGCTTTGTGCGCTCACGAGCAAGTCCCTGTCTTTTTTGAGCATTGTAGCATAAAAAATACTTTTATGTATCTTGTATTGTTTTTAGCGGTAAATGTTATTGTTTTTAGCGGTAAATGTTATTGTTTGTGCGGTAAATGTACTTTTTAAGCCTTCTCTCAACCCCTCCTAGCCCCGTGCAGTGCGGGGCTGAGAACGAAAAAAAAAACGCCTACAAATATTTTAACAAAATATTACAAAGAATCTTACGCGCGCGCGCATGCGAGTCGGGCTAAGAAAAAAGTTTTGCGCTCACTAGAATCGGAATGCAGTGCTGGCGCACTGCTTACAGAAAGATTACAAGCGGGGGAGAAACCCCCGCACCCCCCCGTTGGCTTTTAAGATAAAAATTAACACGCTAGAATGGCTTCAAATCGCTTTAGTGTAGTTGGGTAATGGTCTGGCATACCCAAAGACATGAAAGCGATTGGAGGCGTTTTTGGAGTGATTTGTTGTGGTTTGCAAAAACACTGCAATGTGATATACTTTGTCCCATCAAAGTAACCCGACAACAGGAATAGCAGGACGCGATCACGAAGAAAAGAAATATGAACAAGTGCACGTCCTAAATAGCACTTGTGAGCACGAGTTAAGGGCGATTAAAAGAAGCTTGGATGTGTTTAGGGCGGTGGCAAATGATTCAAAAACCTATAAGGGAGACCCCCACAAAAGCGGGGAAACTTTAGCGCGCCTGCTTATCGCTTGAATTTCAAAGCGAATTGGTTGCCCTTAAAAAGAGGTTTTAAACTTAAGTCCAAAAAAAGAGAACTTAAGGCAGAATTTGCGCACAGAGGTTTTACCAGCTTTTCGCGTGGCGAACCCCTTAATTAGGTTTACCCCTCGCGGGGGTGTTGCTACTTTACCTTTTCTATTCTTTCCATGCGCTTTTTCTGCATTGTTGAGTGGTTGTGTGCGGGTGTATAAGCCAATCGGTTCACTAATAGCCAATGCAATGTTTTGCGCGTATGGCCACAAAGATGGCCAAGGTAATACTAGAGAGAGATCGTTGCACAAAACAATAAGGAAACTATCTGCGAATCTGCATTAGAATTTCTTCCTATTTGCATCCTCCAAGATATTTTTAGAAATGCGGTCAATGTTGTTACCCACTTCCAAGGAAGTGCTAGCGATACTGAGATTATTTTGCGTGTCTTCTTTAAAAACTTGTAAAAAGGCGTTAATCCCCTCTACGCTTTGACTCTGTGCCTTGATGGATTCTGAAGTGTCGGCAATGCTTTGAACCAAAACATTGATATTTGCCTCAATCTCGCCCAAGGATTTTTGCGTGCGCTCAGCAAGTTTGCGCACTTCATCGGCCACCACTGCAAAACCCCGTCCGTGTTGGCCGGCGCGTGCCGCCTCAATGGCTGCGTTTAGAGCTAATAAGTTTGTTTGGTCAGCAATGTCTCCAATGATCTCCACAATGTTTTTAATGTCCTGTCCTTGTGCCATCATTTCATCGCTTTTCTTTTCAATGTCGGCAATGCTTTTTGTGATGGATTCGATAGATTTAGAAGTTTGGAGTAGGCTTTTATTTTGTTGGTTTGCGCTGTTTGTAAGTCGATCAACACAGGCTTTTAAACCTTGCGACTCTTTTGTAAGCGCGCTAGCAAAATCTAGTGAAGTGCGTAACATTTTGGTGATCTCAGTCCCCAAAGCGTCCATGGCTTTTTCAATATCGCCAGAGGGGTTAGAGATGCGCTTTGTGAAGTCTAAGGTTTGGTAGCGTTCAAAGGTTTGGTTAATGGTTTGCATATAAGAACCTATGTGTTCTTGTAAATACACCATTACATCGTTAAAAAGCTCTCTAAGTTGCAAGAGATCGGGGTTATTGGGCGTAGCAGTGATTCTTTGCGTGAAGTCGCCTTCCTTAATGTGGCGCACCACATTTAGCATATCTTCAATAGTTGCGCTGTCCGTTTTGGTATTCTCGTAGATTTTTGAAATATTTTTATTGATGGATTGTTGCATATGCCCGATCTCATCGAGCATTTTTGGCTCAACAATACTTACATCTTGTTTGTTTTTTGGGTCATTTAGTAGCCTAAAGAAACCGCTTAGGGTGTTGGAAACCACTTCTATGCGGTTACCCACTAAATAACGCACAAGGAAATAGACTGTGATCACCAACACAATGACCACAATTAACCCCATGAAAAAAATCAAATTTTGCAAATAATGGGCTGCTGCAAAGACTTCGTTTTTACTTATAAACCGTGCGATTGCCCAATTGAATTTAAAATCCTTATGGCCAATTTTGTTAAAGATATCAAAGGATCTGACAACCAAAAAGCTATCTTTATTGGTAGCCACAGCGTGGTAGTCCATAGCACCAGAGCTGTTTTCACGCACCATCTTTACAAGGTGCATTGCTGTAACATCAGGATTAATTTCGCTTAAAAGTTTGCCTTGCATATTTTTATAGCCTATAAGCAACACATATCCATCTCGTTGCATTACAAAGGTATCGTTCTTACTGCGCATGACAACATCAGCAAAACTATCAATGTCCACAAAAATGATCATTGCCCCCACCAATTTATTTTCTCCATGCTTATTTTTGTTAAGAGGCACCGCTAGTTCAAACCCAAAAACTTTCTGTCCACCAATATCTTTAAAATAGGGGTTTGTTTTGAGAATCTTGCCATCTTGTAGCACTTGACGGGTAATCTTAGGATTGTAAAAATCTTTTTTAGTAGAAGTTTCTATAGTATCCCCCACTTTTTTGGCAACATAAGAACCACTAGAATCACCCACAGCGGATATACTGAGTAGTCTAACATGGGGGCTACTGTTCAAAAACTTTCGGACTAACTGTTGTCTTTTGTTCTCGTTATTTAGATTATTGGTAACTAGATCCTCTCCTAGGGCACTCATTCGCACAAACAAGCGATTCATCACCCTTTGTAGGCGGGCAGCACTTTGATCGATATTTCCTTGCATATTGTTGATGATAGTGTTGTGCATAACACTTCTTGTCTGTTTGTTAATTATGACTCCTAAGATCGTGATGCCAAGTGCTACAACCACACACATGCCGACAATAATCTTAGTGCCAATTCCAAACTTAGAAAACATATGACTCTTTCCTCACTCGTATAATAATGGTTATTTATAATGATGACAGATACTTAAATTTTCTTTTTTTTCCTTAAAACTTCAAAACTTTTTTGATTATTGGTATCATCTAAAATCTTGGCAATTTCGTTGATTTTTAGGTGTTTTTGTCGGTATCTTGGACAGTTTTGGCGTTTTTTGCACTCCGACTTCTAGCTGTTTGGGGTTTCATTGACTCGTTCATACTTGTAACTTTCCACTACATATTTACATGTCTGGCCATTTGGCGACATTGGTTTGTAAATCTCTAAACCATTGGCGTTGTCTTTGCTCCCTTTAACACACATTTCTTGTCAATGGGTAATATACTGCAGCGTTTCCTCCACAAAGACTACCAAAACAGCACGCACAAACCAAGGATATGTCAAGCATCTTTGCTAAACTCACCATATCTTAACTCTTTGTCTCAAAGGACTATCCGCTCGTTTAGATAGCCTAGTCCAAGACTTTGAATGGAATATGGCATTGTAGAATTTTAAGCAATACACAAAAAAAGAAACAGAGGGCTTGATTAAGGTCTTCATTATTATTTGCATTAGGATGGCAAGCAGTGTCTAGTGAGTTTTTGGAGATCATGGGGAGAACTTAATTCCTGCTTAAATCGCTATATGTTCTACAGGATGGATTCGATCATCCGTATTTAATTATAGAAGCTAAAAATCTGTGTAAGAAAAATTGCTGAGATTCTAGGCACTGCCTGTTAGTTGAACACCTCACGCAAGATCAAAGGCAAGAGAGTCAGTTGTAATAAGATTACAATCGCATCTGCAACACTATCGTAGGCGTAAACATTCCATCCGCCTCTCTCAGGTTCACAAGATCATCTCTAAAATGAATTTAATTTATATTTACATCGAAATGGTAGGCTCCGGATGTGGATTTTCTTATCCTCAATATTAGGGGTGGTCATGAAAAACATAACCCTCATTGCGACTGGATTAGCCAAAACCGTAGGGCCATGCAAAAAATGTCAAGCGCGCTTGGGCATTTGTGGTTGGGCCTTTTGTGCTTTAGATAGTCAAGAGAACATTTTAGTAGAAAGTGGCGGAGCTAGACAGGGGCACTGCGCAAGTTTGGAATTCTACCCCATTAGTGAAGGGCTTAAGGCTGTCGTTCAACACCAGCCCCTCCATATCACTATCTACTGTGACCACCTAGGCATGATAGAAGCTATTAACACAAAGGGGTTGCAAGTTTATGCTCTCTCCAAACAACAACAAGCTTGGCGTAATCTCCTCTTGCAACACGCCAACAAAATCCCTATTACTGCTGTTCATATTCATGACAGACCCGAGTTTGCGACTCTTTATTGGGAATGTGATACACGCGCCTACAAAAACATGAAAGAGCTTTTTCTCCAGCACTACCCCCACAAGACTGTCCATGAGCATTATTCTAAAGTCCCCCCGCCCAAGTATGTTCCCAAGTCCCGTGTTTACCCATTTATTTCCACATCTTCCGGGTCCTAGTTTACTTGTGGCGTTTTTGTATGTTGTAATAGTTATCTGGTGATTTCTCTGTCTTGTTTTCTCTATTAAGAGCTGTCTTTTTCCGATCTTATCAAGACAATAAGTGGGGGTAGGCCATACAGAACAATTTGAATAAAATTAGTAAGGGGGTCATAAACGACATCATTGGTACCCACTTTCAATTTTTTGAGGGCTAAAGATGACATTTTGACACAAGAGAACACAATCTTTAGCAAAAGCACCAAAAAATCTATGTTAAGATGCGTTCCCATTGAAATAAATCTAATTTTGCCGTGATGAATCGTAATGGGATCAAAAATACTGAAAATAGCAGTCAATATCGTGATTAACACCGTTTTAAAATTTAGTTTCAGTCTTTGCTCTTTCTCTTAAGCTTGTTATTTTAAGTCCTCCATTATCGGAATGTTTAAACTGCACACGCATATTCCAGCTACTCTTATCTAAGCTGTAATTTATCTGTGTGATGATTGCGTCTCTTTTTGCTTCCTTGTGCAATCTAAAAGCCCACTCGCAAAAGAGCACCTGCCCTAAAGTCTGCAAAGAGTCTTTAGTCTTTTGTGTGTTGAGTTCTTTGAACTTGGTTATCCCGGCGATATGGGCCTATTGGTCATTTTGGCTTCAATAATCAAAGTTTTTATAGGCATGCCCCCATTGCCCACTTTTACCAGAATCCCTTAGCTTTAGCTATGGAGGAGTATGTCAATAACATTAAATCCCTCTCCACTTGCCTTGTTGGGTAATGCAGACTTTAGTCTGCTACTTTGCGCTCTACTCCCTGTCGGCTACACGCTCCCTCTAAAGCGTTTTGCAATACACTACCAAAGGTGGGGTCTTGGATAAGGAAACTATCCCCTAGCAACTTTTCTAGGTTACGCGCAATGCTATTTAACACGGGCGTGTTAAACTGCTTGGCAAGGTAAGCACACACCCCATAAGATTCTCCGCTCTTAAAATCATGCGCGACATTGTCATCCATGATAGAATACTTAGCAGTCGCGGTCTTAATCATGTTGTATGTGCCCTCTGTGTATTCGCTCACCACTCTCTCTAACATTCTAATGAGCTTAACGATGGGGATTGCCTTAATCCGCTCCATATCAGCAACTACAATGCTACCACCGCTTACAATCATGGGGCGGGGGGCTCTTGGTGTTATGTTGCGTGTGTGCTGCTCTCTTGCTTGTGCTAGGCGCGCCTCTTTTTCTTGGCGTGCTTTGGCGAGCTCTTGGCGCGCCATGCTGTAAATCTTATCCACGCGCGCTAAACGCCCTTGCACAACAAGGGGGTTCATAAGCGGGGCGGTTTCGTGTTTGGCATAATAGCGCGCCATATCTCTTAAGGGCGCGTCATCTACATAGTCAATCACGCCTAGCTATTGCGCAAACAACTCTTGGAATTTGCACAATAGCTCCTTATCTTTGACTAACTCTGTAGGCGGGGCTTTCTCTAAGGACACGATAATTCTAAAACGCTCGATACCGGGGCGTGGGTCGCTCTCTTTGATTCTCTTGTAGTTACGGGAGGGCACGATGGCAAAGGCAATATCAAAACGCGCTAGCAGATCAAGCGCGCCCTTAACGCTCAAGGGGCGTTTCTTGCCCTCCTTATCATTATCCACATCGTAAAAGAGAAACGGGTGCAAGCCTATCACATTCTCGCCACTGCGCTAGTGTTTGGTGCTATAACTCTCACTAAAATGCACCACAGACACATCATACTTAATCGCCCCTAGCGTGATATGTTCCCACTTCTCAAACTCCACAACACACCACTGATCTAAGGCGTGAAAATTGCTAGGTTTTGAAACGCTAGTACTAAAAACGCTCATCGGGCACTCCTTGTCTTTTGGCTAGGTGAAGGGAAGGGTTTTTTTTAAAGCCAAATTCTACCATATCAATGGTGCGTTAGATCATGTGTTTAAAGGGGATGGGTGTGAGCTCACCCGCCCCCAATTCACTGCCAAAAACACCCCCAAAAATCGCACGAAAAGAGATAGCGACAAAACCCCCAAAATAGGGGGCTTGCAAGAAAAAATGGAGGTAGGAGTTTCTATAATAAGAGAGGGGGAACAAGATAAGCAAGAACTAGAAAACCGCATTACAGAGCTTACTCAGATGCGCTATGTCCGCAAGAGGGATTCTTAAGAGCGTTTCATACTTCATGGCTGTAAAACGCAGACCTCAAAAATACAACTTCAACAGCACCAAAAACCCCAAAATCAACCCCCTAATCTCAACGGAGTTTCACTTACCAGTCAAAGAAAGGCAGAGGATGATAAATAATTAACACTGCTAAAAATACTATCTTAATGCTATAACTGCTTCTTACCAAATCTAAAGAGGTAAAATGCCTGAATTTCATTCAACCGATGACATTAGACCCTGTGCGTGGTAACCCAAAGGAGTTTGTTAGGATCGTGAGTTTTTGGACTTCTTTCTAACTAAGTAACTGAAATCTTTATTTTCATCATACAAATAGTCGATGCCACTTGTCAGAATGACTTCCATTGTGTCTTCAATTAAGATGTAACGATCGTGGGTTTTCTGGTATTGGGTAGTGTTCTTTGTGATGGTCCAATCTTCACAAATCTGTTTTAGGTCCGTGATTAGAGATTGCTCTCTGGGGTCTTTGGGATCGTTGCCAATACTCAAGTAAATTCTTAACTCCCTTTTAGGGAGCAATTCTGTAGCGAATTTTTTAAATGTATCTTGATTGTTTGAGAAGATACCTATCGCGAATGACACAATATTTGCAATGTTCCAGCAAGGTTTTGATGTGTTGTTTGGCCTTCTCTCTGTTTTCCTTATGAAAAAAAGTAGCGCTGAAATTGTTTTCAATCACATCGTCCTTGACATTGACGAAGGGAAAATCATTTTTATGGCTAGATAAAACAATTTTGTATTTCGTGTGGGCTGGAGCTTCCTTTTGGGGATAAACATGCCCGCTTTTTATGATGCTTGCTGGCACGCAACTCTGGGTCCCAAATTTTTAAGATTTCTAGTTGTTCTTTGGTGGGCAAAATCTCAGGTTTATAGTAATGCAACATGCGCTCTATAAGAGGTTTATCCTCTATTTCTATGGGCTGTCCCTTCTTGAATTTTAAAAACACTTCGTATAAATCGTCTTCACAGCACATGGAAAAGCCCATCACATGATCTCCAATAGTTCGTCCAATCCGACATCTAAAAAACCCGTGGGGAAGCTAATGGGCTCCTTGTTTGGATTGACCAATCGCCCCCCTGCGCCAATATCAATGACCTCAAAATTTTTATTGGGCTGATCTTTATAAAAAAAACGCACGGCATCACTGGCTAGATTTTTCTTATAGACCTCATGGCGGAGTTTGTGTAAAAAATAAGCCGAATGTGTCTCAATAATTAATTGGATTTTTTTACACGCAATGAGTTTGGCAAAAAAACTGGCTAAATTAGCGATGGCTTTAGGGTGTAAATGGATTTCTGGATTTTCAATGAGAAAAATGTCGTTCTCCTTAAGCGAGAGAGCTATGATTAAAATCTTAGCCACATAGCTCACCCCTGCTCCCACATTAAAAGGTGAAAAAGGATTTGCTGTCCCGGACTTTCTAAAAGTAACATGGACACCATCCCCAACCTTTTCTGTAAACAATTCTAGATCGATGTCTAAAATCCCCTGCATATCGCGGTGTAGGTCTTGATTGAGAGTCTGTTTATTGTCATGGTAATAGGCAAAAGCGTATTCGCCATCTATGCCAAATTTTATTTCCTCTTGGGATTTCGCTTGGGATTGTTGCCCTATTCTGTTTGACCAAAGATAGAAAAGATTTTCTTCAAACATCAAATCCAAAGGTGTTCCTTCAAAATGCCAAGGCCGATCGTGGCTACACACCAATTCTGCTTGTTGCTGGTCTTTACACAAAAAAAGTCGACTTTCTTCGGCTCTGCTTTCGTTATTTTTGATACCTAGTATAGCTCATGACGAAGTAAATGGCATCTCTAAGCCACATATTGTTGTGGTTGTAATAGGAGGCTAGTAAAATGGTTTGTAACACACTAGACTTGCCTACCGAGTTTGTGCCCGCAAAACAAGTCAGGGGTTTTAACTCAAAGACTTCTTTTTGGATACTCTTAAAGTTTTCAATCTGAATAAAACTAATCATGTAAAGCCTTCCTTAGTATCCCTTCTGCTTGATCGAATCTAAATCCAATATTGCTTGGACTTTCCACGCCAGAGGCAAACGTGCCAGAATCTTCAAATTCGTTCTTTAAGCGTTCAAGTGCTTCGATGGTAATTTCCTTGTGTTCTTGGCGAGCACGCACAAATAAATACACAAAACACTCGAAAAGAGCTATATTAATCGGCCTTTTCTGAGCCTTTCCTTCCTTGCTCTTGAATCTAAAAATAGAATCGTCGCACCTCTCCAATATATCTTGCATAGCCTGATTAAAATCTCTGGCCACATCTTCGTAAGCACCCTCCTCAGATCGATTGATCTGCTCCATAACCCCTCCTAAGAAATCATCCATGTTTGTGTATTTAAGATCGCCTAAACGTTCAGTTCTCAGCAAATAAAACGCCACAAAGCGCAAGATGAGATAGCGATCCTTCATTCTCAAACTAAGTTTTTTACCCATAAGTTTCTCAAAGCCCTCTGATTGACACATGGAGTTGATAAAGGTTGTAGAACGACCACAATAAATCGCATTGCGCATTTCCTGATTGTTTAGTTGTGTTCCTCCTCTATTGAGTCGATCAAAGACATCAAGCTTAACCCGATCGGGCACAGGAGGTAGGATCGTATATACCTCCAGTTGGTAGTCCTCAATCCTATTTTGCATAAACGGTTCTAGTTCTGAAAACCTTTTCTTGTTAATACTTGGCAAGATTTTCAAAGGGCTCAGGACGAATCTTTCATTGAGAAAATCCTGAATACAGGTCAGTCTTTGCAAACCATCAATCACTTGGCGAGTAGGCTCTTGAGAATTCTGCTTTTCTGATTCAATCATGTAAATGACGGGCAAGGGAATCCCTATGAGGATCGATTCAATGAGCTCTGATCTTTGCTTAGTGTCCCAAACTCTTGGGCTTCTCTGAAAATCTGGTTGGAGATTAATCCTCCAGCGCTTGGGATCATCTAGTCTTCTCTTCATGTCAAAAACACTAATCCTATCCTTAGCTAACCTGAGTTCTTTAATAGGATAATTGTCTTTGCTTGTTGCAATTTCTAATCTTTCTTCGCCTTCTAATTCTTGAGACATCCAAGGCATCCTTAATCTATCTTGATCTTGCGGTTATAGCCAGCTCAAAGTTAAAATATCACATGAACCGCTCCTCTCTTGAGGGAGGAGCCTCCTAACCAACAGAAACTAAGGCTTCTGTGCTCGAAAGACTTTGCTGTTTAGTCCGTAAGGCCAGTTCCCAATCTAAAAGACTTACAGACCCACCGATGGATGGAGACTAGTTGCTAACTCGTCATCGTGCTTAACTTTAGTGGCTAGAATGAGCATATCCAACCCCGCCACATTAGGTTTCCACTAATCCCGCTTACCTAATTCACTGCAAGAGTGACCTTTCTTTTCTTAGCGTGCGCTTACATCTCCACCATAAAGGACGGAGTTTTTGCCTCCGTCTCTCTATTTCTTTTCCCCTTGAAAAACATAGCGATTCCAAACACACAAAGGGATCTTACAGCGCGATTTAGCAAAAACCATCCTTAGACACACATACCCCACACTCTAAAATGCGCTTAAAATCGATTTTAGAGGCATTTATGCCCATCTCCACTCCTCATCAATCAGAAAGCGTACACTGAAAATTTTTGCAATTGCTTTAAGCTTTCTCGCTTTCCTCACGCGCGCAGGCAGATTTTTAACCATTTTTTAAAAGATTTCGTCTTTTTAACCTTTTGGACCCCTCGAGAAGTTCGTGTAGTACGGGGCTCGTGAGGTACTAATAATGAAGAAATACGCACTAAATAGCTAATTTAAGTATCAAATGTGTTATAAATGACAAAAAGAATTGTGAGAGTTATAGAGTGAAAACATCAGATCGGCGGAGAGTTTTAGAACAGCTATTCAAAGACTTATAAATTCTAGTTTTTTGTAGAAAAGATTTTCAGAGTGAGGGGGCTTTTTGGGTTCTTTAATGGCGGGTTTGAGGACAACATGCCCCACATTGATAGCTGGTAGATTCACTGGCACACCCATCAATTCTCTAAACTCACTCCATGCCTTCCTTGGAGGCACTCCCGTGCTTTTCCGTTGCTTGAGAATTCTATGTTTCTTGGCACACTCTATTACTAATATTCTAAAACTCTAGCAATTCAAAGGAAGCAAAGTTAGCGTTTAAAAAGTTGAGCAAGTAACCAAAGTAGGGCATATTGACTTGGGTTTTCTTGGTATTGCGGTAGTTTGTGGCAAGGGTTTCAAAAAATATGTAGTTTCCCTCTTTGGGGAAAGAGTATCCAAAAGTTAGCGATCCTGATGTTTTTCCAAAGTCTTTTGGCAATACCACAAAGATCGTTGTGGCTGATTTTCACCGCACGCACCATTGCTTTATCTATCTTATCGACAACACCAAGAAATCATCTTGTTTATCTTTGAGTTTGTTAAAGATTGCAAAGAGTAGATTTGTTTCTGATGTACCTAGCTTGCCTAAATAAGTAGAGTTGACATCGTTATAAAAAGTAACATACTTTTTAGAGATGGCATGGGGGGATTTGGGAGTGTTTTGTGTGATGATTTTTGTTGTTATAGGTTGTTGTTGGACTGCTGGTTGGTTTTGGTCTTGTGTGTGGGGGGTTTGTGTGGTTAGCTTCATTATCTGCTCAAAACATTCCACTTATTGTGCTCCATTTAGGAAATATCTATACAATCAGCGGTTATCAGATAACACACCTCACACTTTGCTGGAATTCGAATCGCCACACCTCTACCAACCTTAATTTTCTCACAATGACTTTCACCTGATTGATAAATAAAGCCCATGATAGAGAATTTGGGTATTTTTTGGTAATCTGTCGAAAATTTAGGTCGATTGGATTTTGAGTAGTGTTGGTCAAGTTGGCTTGCTTGCTTTCCCGTTTGAAATATATCTAAAAGAATTCTTAAAAAATGAAAAAAGTGATTTTTAACGCATCTTCTATAGCCAATGCAGGGAATTTGACTGGTATTGGACTTTATACTTTAGCGTTGGCTCAAGCTTTGGAGGAATACTTTAAAAGCAGAGGTGATGTGGAACTTAATTTTTATGCACATGGAAAACTTTATGCTAATCTCAAGGATTTACCAAGCGATCCGCTTCCCAGTTCTACTGGTTTTATTAAGACCATAAAGAAAGCACTCCGGTTTTTCTTGATCAGTCCACTTTACTCTTATCTGTCTTTAGGTTTTCGTTTTTTAGCGGAGTTGTGTGTCAAAAGAAGACATCATAATGTTTCAGACACTGTGTCTGACTTATACATCCAGCCAGAGTTTCTAGGTCCAAAGGGAATAAGGTCCAGCAAGATTTTAGGTTGCATCCATGACATGCCTATTGGTGAGATGTGGTGTCTGCCCAAAAAAATGAGGTTAGATTTTGAGAAAAATATTTTCCCACAAATGTCTACCTATACAGAGGTGATTTGTTTTAGCCAATGCACTAAAGCAGATATTATCAACGCTCTTGGATTTACAGAATCTAAGGTGCATGTAATCTATCATGGTCTGAGAGAATATAGAGATACTCACCATGTGAGCTTGCCTCCTAATCTAGGAGAGTTTATTTTAGTGGTGGGAGCCAAGTCAAAGCGTAAAAATGCAACGCGATTAATCGAGGCTTTTCAGCGACTTCCTCAGAACTTACAAAAACGCTTCAAAATTGTTTTAACATCATCGTCTTTTAGCACTTTGACAAAAGATGATGAGAAAGTTTTTAAACAAGATTTTATTGTTAATCTAGGTTATGTTTCAGATGCACTTTTACAAACTCTCTACAAAAATGCCCGACTTTTGTGGTGGGGTAGTTTAGCTGAAGGCTTTGGATTGCCCATGGTGGAAGCTATGCAAGCTCAATGCGTGGTGTTGGCCAGTAATGTTTCATGTATGCCAGAAATCTTGGGTGATGCAGGGATTTATTGTGACCCATACAGTGTCCAAGACATTACCAGGCAACTAGAAGTGGCTCTAACCGATGAAGTTTTAAGAAAAGAGTGCATAGAGAGGGGTTTAAAACGCGCTAAAGAGTTTGATTTAAAAAAAAGTATGCAAAAACACATAGAGATCGTGGAACGCATGCTAGAAGAAAGCTAGGGCTGGTTATTTCTATATCCAAACTTACAGGCGCATTTTACATTAAAAAGGCTATTTGGTGCCTTGTCAGCCAACAGAACGCAACAGAGTGGTAACACAATTACCCCACAATCCACACGGGACTTAGGAGGATTGTAGGTATTGCCCCAAATTTTTAAAAGGCTTAGAGGGGCTTCTAACGCACATTTTTTTTTGGAGGTGTGTTCTAGCGCGCATGTTTGACGAAATTGTTCACAAAATCCTCATGGTCTTTAAAGGTGTGGGTGAATAAATCGTCTCCTTGAGTATTGAATCTCTCTAGGTGTTCTGTACAGTATTGGGCGTAGTGGCGATCGTTAGGATGCGTTGGGATGAGCTGGAATAGTCCTACAATGGAGGGGTTGTCTCCAAGACGGGTCAAAACATTAATGAGTTTAGCGTTTTGGAACACATGGTAGGGGCTATCAATACAGATTGACCCTGTTAGTCCGCAAAATTTCCCTATGGCCTCGCGTTCTTTTTTGGTGTAATAGCCTCGTTGGGCTTTTTTCTGCTCTTTGGCTTGTTTTTCTTGTTCCTTGCGCTCTTGTTTTTGCGCCTTGATCACAGCCTCTTGGATGCGGTTTTGAGAGCGGCGTTTTAAGATAGCCTTTTGAGCATCTGCGTGGGGGTGGGGCATGAAGTGGAAGGTGATGCCTACTACCTTTCCTCCCCTGCCTTTTTTTTCTTTCACATAAAAAATCGTTTCATAGGGCAGATTGCGGTTAGGGTTTTTGGGGTCGTAGCCCTCCTCAAAGATTACCCCTAGCTCACGGCAGGCGGGTTTAAGTATGTGAGCATCAATCAAATCTGTTCGCATGGTTGTAGGAATGCCCATAAACTCCTTAAACCCCGCAAAATCATTTTTATAGCTGATCATCTCGCACATGCCATTCTTCTTTACATCCTCAAAGCGCACTAATAAGCGATAAAGGTTTTTGGCGTATTTGCTACGCAAGGATAAAAAGGTTTTGAGCTGAAAAGTGGTGAAATTTGCGCTTAAGTCATTGAGCAAATGCAAATAATAGGGGGCGTTGACTCCCACTTCAATATAGCAAAGTTTCTCGGTTTCATCATAGGCAATGGTGAAATCTTTGAATAAAAATCGGTTGGTTTCTCTAGTAATTTTCCTTCCATCCTCAATACAGCGTGCGATCTCCCAAAAGTTCGCAGTTTTTACATTTTTCCAAAGGGCTTTCACCGCTTTTAAGAGGTCTTTATCGCCAATTTTGGGCGCATCCATCATTTCCTTGACTTCTTTAGGAGTGAAGTAGATACAGGTGTCTTGCTGGTCTTTGAGGCGGTTAAACAGAGAGAAGAGGAGATTGATCTCACGCGCCCCCATTTTGCCTAGATTGACCTTGTAGATGTCGTTATGAATCACTACTTGGTTGGGGTTAGCGATGGGCACTTCTTTAGCAGACGTGCCCTTTGGAGTAGAGGTGTCTATAGGCTTTTGTTCTTGTTTGGTGGGAGCTTTGTTGGAGTGCTCGGTTTCACTCTTTGGTGTGGTGTCCAAAGTAGGCTCCGGGGCGACTTTTGGGGGGTCTTGAGGTGATTGTAGGTCAAGAGCTGGGACTAGGGCTACGAGCTTCTTTAAGCATTCCGCCTTTTCTCTCTCTAGTACCTCTCTTAGACCTATATCAGCTGTAGCACTAATGATTGTCTGGAGTGCTTTTATCTGCTGTCCTAGCTGTTCTGTGGTGTCCATCTAAAGCCTACCTGCTATGCTTATTTTTGATATTATACCATGTTTAATATTTTATTTAGGGGAAATAAGCTCAAAAAGTAGGGGAAATAAGCTCAAAAAGTAGGGGAAATAAGCTCAAAAAGTAGGGGAAATAGCTCAAAAAGTAGGGGAAATAGCTCAAAAAGTGCCCCCGCAACCCCGCACACATGGGAGCTGAAAGCGCAAAAAAACGCGGCCTACAAATATATTAACAAACTTATTACAAACTCTTACGCGCGCGCGAGAAAAAAACGCTTAAGGTTAAATTGCTGGAAATGGAAACTAGGAATGCAGTGCTCACGCACTGCTTACAGAAAGATTTAACTGTGGGGGCGAGCCCCCACACCCCCATTAGCTTTTGAGGTGGAAATTAGCACGCTAGAATGGCCATATAACGTTTTTGGAGTGTATGTAGGTTTTCCTATGGATTAAGGGCATCTTGTTGATTGTAGAGTATCCTAGAGTACTTTATAGAGGTGTTTTAAAGTGGAGGATAGAGAGGAACAAGTAAAAACCACACGAACTATACCTCAGCATAACATTGTGTAATCCTCTTTGATGTTTTGATCATATTCTAAATGTTTCACATTCAACTGTTTATATATCCCTCACCATACGAGACCACAAATCATAAGCAAACGCCGTCAACTTGCGCGTTTTTTATGTTAAAATAGTAACTTATGCATCTCTCATCGCACACCATGCCATTTTGGTATCCCTGCGTATGAGCAATCAAGTATGCAAGGTATGCGATGGTCCTGGATATGCGATTTTTCCTGATGTGGCTAGCTCCCGTTTTTGTGGTGCTTTTTAGTGCCAATGCCGAGTCTCAATACGGACGCTTTGTTGTGGGAAAGGTCGCTTTTTATAGTTTTTTTATTAGCTTTTTGATTTATTGGGGACTTTCTTTTATCAAACAACGCTTTGTATTGCAGACAACTAAAAACATCCTATTGACGGTAGTTCTCTTCTTCGCATTTATTGATTTTTTTGCATCTTATTATTTCAACATGATTTTAACAGAATCCTTGGTCAATATGATCTTTTCAAGCCACTGGGTGGAAGTTCGAGCTTTTTTTACACTGCAAGTCATCCCTCATACATTACTTGTTCTCACAACAATAGCGGTGTGTGTAGCGATTGCCTCGATACGCTTCCAATTGGTAATCCAACCCAAGAGAATCAAGGTGATTTTTGCAACACTATTGCTAGTTCACGCATTGCACGCTTTCAAAGGATACTATTCTTCGTTGAAACACATGGATCATTTTTACAAATTCTTATGCACACAGATAATTCCTTCTGTCAAAGAGATCGCTCTAATTGCTCTAAATATTAGAGAACATAGTAAAATCCAAGCAATATATGATAAGCTCAAGCAACCTTTACCTAAAGACTATATCCATGTTGATTCGGATACCCCACCTAATGTGATACTCGTCGTGGGTGAGAGCGAATCGCGTTCATTTATGGGAGTTTACGATTACAGCACTCCAAACACCCCATTTTTCAGCAAACTCAAGCAATCGCAACACTTGTTCTTATTTACGGATGTAGTGTCGCCATTTGCCTACACATTGCCTGTTTTTCAAGTTCTTTTGAACTACTCGGATGTAGAAAATAGCAAAACTATTCCTTGGTACCTCACAGAAGGTGTGGGTAAAATATTCAAAACTGCAGGCTATACTACTTTTTGGCTGGACAATCAAGCAAACCCCTACCTAACAGATGCCTTTTCACTCCTTTCTAACTCTTTTGACTACAAATATTGGACTAACAATGATTATGAAAATAAGGATCAAATACTCGTTGATACCTACAATAACACAGTCAAATCTAAATTAGGGACTAAAAATTTTATTCTATTCCATCTAGTGGGCAACCATTTTCCTTACACTAATCGTTTCCCTCATAGCTTTACAAAATTTACACCAAAAGATGTTTCTTACACCGAATTACATGTGCAAAACATGACCGACAAACAAACAGTCGCTGATTATGTCAACTCAATTTACTACACAGACCATGTTCTTAAAGAAATATTTAACTTGTTTAAAGATAAAAATGCAATCATCTTGTATCTTTCTGATCATGGGCAAGATATGTTTAGGAGTGGGCATGTTTTTGTCCACAAATGCTCCAATTATGGCGTTGAAGTTCCTTTTGCAGTCTATGTTACGGATAAATTTAAGCAAAGCTACCCACAGAAAGTCAAAGCCATTGCCCAAGCAGTGAACAAACCCTTCATGATCGACGTCTGATTCATTCTCTTCTGCCTCTTGTAGGGATACACACGAAAGACAATCTAGAAGCTAAAAATCTCTTTAGTCCAAAGTTTGACACTAACAGGAAACGGGTTTATTGTGGTAACCTAGAATACCCAACAACCCACAACCATAACGCCCCTTAACTTTCTTCCCTTCTCATTCACTACACAAGATTATTCCTTCTTGCATATTCTCTTAGATTTATGTTTAATGTTTTGAATAGCTTAAAATTTTTTTAATACAACTAATAGGCACTTAATGGGGGGTTTTGAATTTAGAATAAATCTCTAGAATCCTCTCTTCATCCACCATGTCATAAGGAATCTTATTGCCTAACAACTTCTTATGATACTCCTTAAAATCGGCTAAAGGTACCCACTTGCACTTTTCAGCTTCAGAGGCTCTTCGAGGTTTGATATAGGGAAAATGCCAGTTCATTAACTCTGGATCACCAACAAATTCCACGGGACGCTTATAACACATTT
The DNA here is from genome assembly GCF_000200595.1 of Helicobacter felis ATCC 49179. Taxonomy (NCBI): domain Bacteria; kingdom Pseudomonadati; phylum Campylobacterota; class Epsilonproteobacteria; order Campylobacterales; family Helicobacteraceae; genus Helicobacter; species Helicobacter felis. The sequence continues at coordinate 1,661,664 of NC_014810.2, forward strand.
CTTCTATCCAATTCTGTTCCGGGTGTTTCACAAACCCACAATCTCGATTGTAGAGTAAAAAATGCCCTGCGCAATTTTCTACAAATCCAAAGTCATCTTCGCCAGCAACATTTACATGCCACACAAAGACTCGTCCATCTTTTACTAAGAAATGCACCCTAGAGTAAGCCAAGGTTTCGTAAGTATTGCGCACCGTATAGAAACTCTTGTAAAGCTTCTTGGCATCGTGGATGTGATCCACATCAATTTTTACCACCCATTGATTCCTTGGGATGAAGGAAAAAACATAATTAGAATAGTGATAGAGCGTGTTGTGCAGGTGTTCAGGGGTTTCCCGACCAAGTTGAGCTACCTTGTAGGGATAAGAAATGGGCACAAAGCTGGGAAATTTTTGGCAAAAGTCTAAAATCACTTCTGCACTTCCATCGTCGCAGTCGTTATAACCAATCACTCCCCGTTGAATCGCCGGGAGTATTGAGTGCAGACATTCTTCCAAGGTGCAAATCTCATTACGCACTCGAATAAAAGCCCATGGATTGAGAGGGCTTGCAGGGTCTTTGCTTTTTTCATCATATTCGAAATAACCGTGGTGAGTTGGTTTGTCGCTAAAGGATTCCCCCCCCCCCCCTGCGGCGATCTTTTTGTTGGCGACGATAAAATTCTCATTGCTCAAATTTTCGATTCGTTTAAATACCAAGAATTTTTGAGGATGGGAAATCTTTCCAAATTGTGGGTCGGACATATTCTGCAAGGTGTGCTCAAGGCGATCCAACCTATTATGAACACTAGATAGCAATTTATCTCTTGCCCATTTTAGTCTGGACTTTATGTGTTGTTTAAAATTTGCCAAAAAACCGCTCCTTATTCCACATTCCATACCGCAAATTGTAACAAAGTTTTTCATAAAGTCAAATCTTGATGTTACTCAAAAACCACAGTCGAACCCCATCTTTCAACTTTTGATTTATTGTGAGATTAAGAGCATTTAAGTATAGTGTAAACACGGATGAGAAACTTAATTTAGGACTTCAATGCGCATTCTCTTTTGCACTAGCCAATATTATCCTTTGCAGTCAGGACGGGCGATTGTTGCCCATAATTTGAGTTTAGCTCTTGCTAGGGCTGGACATACAGTCCTGGTGTGTACTGCTAATGTTTTTGATTTGCAAACCCTCCAATGGGAAGGCCAAAAACACGCCATCACTAGTGGCAACACTGCAAGAGAGGTTGTAGAAATAGCTCCTAATCTCTTTGTCATCGGATTTCACATTTATGTAGAGGGTTACCTGATAAAAGGTGAGATTGCGGCCTATAAGGATTTTGTGGCGCATTTTGAGTGCGATCTGTTGCTTTGCTCTGGGGTCAATGAAGGGATTTATGGAATCTGTTGGACATGCGACCTGCTTTATGATTTGCTCCCTACCTTAGAGGTTAAGAAGGCTTTAAAAATCCATGAGTCACCTAATATACGACAGGGTCATTCATGGAAGAGTCGCATCAAAGAAGTTCTTAAAATTATTCTCTCAAAATTCTTTAACGAAGATAAAAAATATTTTAGATGGATTGAGGGCATGCTAAGAAATCATCTGAAAGACTTTGATTGTGTGTTTTTCTTAGATGAAAAAACACACAATTACCACACCCTTGCGCCTTTTTGTTCTAGGATAAGTATTTTACCCCATGGGGTTTTTGAGATCTATCCACCCAAGACTCTGCACACACCCTTAAAAAAAACCAATGACAATGATTTAGAAACCCTTATGCAAGGCTCCTATCTGCTCAGTGTTTCTAACTATCATCCCGCTAAAAATCATGACAAAATTTTGCAAGCCTATTATTTAAGCCAAGTGCAAATCCCCTTGGTTTTTGTAGGCTTTTGCAATTATGTACATGCCCTTGGTATGTTAAAAACGCTTAAACAAGATTTAGATGATAAATATGGTTTCAAGCCCGTATTGTTTCTCCATTCGCTAGAACGCTCACAGATACTAGCACTCTTCACCCATGCTACTTTGTTTTTGCACGCTGCTCCTCACCCATGTTATCCTATGGCGATTTTAGAGAGCATGCAGTACGGACTACCCTTTGTGTGCATGGATGTAGGCTGTGTCAAGCAACTTTACGCTGACTTGGTGGTGCAAACTCCTCAAGAAATGGCACATAAAGTGGACTCTCTATTAAGTGATCCTGATCACTACTACCAAGTAGCTAAGAACTTGCACATCACGATTCAAAACTACACTTATGACAAAATCATCCCAAAATTCCTAGAGACTCTTAACGCAAATGGGCATAGCGCTTGAGAAAAAGGCGGTAATAGTAGTAGCGGCGGACTGCAAAGAAAACAGAATTAAAAAAGCGTGTGGATAAACACTTGGGAGATTTGTTAGCGCTTGCCCGTAAATTTGTGGGGTCATCTGAAGAAATCGCTGAAATAGAATGGTGTTTGCTAAATCCCACGCTCAAGGGAATATAAGTCAAATTGGGTATCCGATGGGTATGCACTAGGGTGAGCAAATTATCGACTGGTTCAGTGAAGTGCAAACTCGCACTCACAAAGGCTTTTGCCGCCTTTGGGGTGAGATAGTAGGCAGCAGCAGCAAAGACTTCTAAGGCCGAGAGATAAAAATGCTCTTTTAAGATTACTTCTATCCTAGAATCGGTGGGTAGCACCTGTGTACCACCCGTATGTGCAATGACTGATTTTTTAGTTTTAATCTCCCAAAAAGTAGCAAATAAACGCACAAAATCAAAGGGACTTTGCATGCAATGCACCAAACTTTCATAAAAGTGGGGCTTGAGCACCACATCGTCTTCTAAAATGACTATGGGACAATTTAACTCGATACACCTAAGCCATAACATGTAATGGCTCGCATAACAACCCAATTCTTCCAGCAATAATTCTCTTCCATGTGCGCCTCTGAACCATTCGCTCTCTTTAAGCCACTCAGAGGAATAAGAATTTTCAATCAAACTGCTATAACCCAAATCCTTCTTAAAATAACAACTGTGTTTGTCAATCGCATCAAAAAGATGGAATTCAAGTTTAAGATCGCCCTCTTGAGCAGGTGGATTGTCAATGATGCTTTGGCAGTGTTTGCGCCTAGGATGGTCTTTGAGAGAAATAAAATAAACAGGCAAAACCATAAAATCCCCTAAATGAAGCGATCAAAACCTTTGGAGTTGATAAAATCACGCATTAAAGATGTTAAAATTCTAGATAACCAAGTCCCATATTTTAACAAAAAACTCAAAATAAAAACAAGACGCTCCTCCCAATCCTCCCAATCCTCCCAATCCTCCCAATATCTGTCAGGCACTTCCAATCTATAATCTTTTAATTTATAAGCCTTTTCGAAATGTTTTTTGTAAAAAACAACCCGTTCTCAATACGCACTCGCGCACAAAAAGCAACGCAAATAATCCCCACGAATTAGCCTTAACAATACCAAACGCCACAGCTAAGGTTTATAAACGCTCCCACAAAACACCCGTTTTCTTTTCACATCAAAAGTGGGGCTGAAGAGATTTTTACTTTCGATATTGTCTTTAGTGTGGATGCCCATTAATGGTAATAAACTATGAATCAAATCATCAGTCATGAAAGGCTTATTGATGGCTTGGGCGATGGCTTTAACCTTCTGCGGATACTTTTGTTTAAATTTCTCCGTAACATAGATGACAAAAGGAATCTCCACGCCGCTTTTAGAACAACTATGCTCATAACCATGCCAATCTTCATAAACACTTTGCCCATGGTCTGAGAGATAGACAATCAAGGCATTTTTATCTTTAAAGAGATTAAAGATTTCTTGTAAAATGTAATCGGTGTAATAAAGTGAATTGACATAATCGGCTACGATTTGCTTATCTGCCATATTTTGTACCTTTAGGCCAGTGTAAGGAAGGTCTTTTGGAGTGAATTTAGCAAATGACTTAGGGAAACGCTGGTTGAATATGAGATGGTTGCCCATTAAGTGAAATAAAATAAAGTTTTTAACTCTAAGTTTGGATTTGACTTCATGGTTGTAAGTATTGATGAGAACCTGATCATGATTTTTCCAACCCTGGTTGGTCCAGTATGTGTAATCAAAGGAATGAGAAGTGAGTGTATAGACATTGGCATAGGTCGACTCATCTTGCCAGTTGTCTTGATTATCTAGCCAAAAAGTGGTGTAACCAGCAGCCCTAAGGATTGTGCCAATGTTCTCTTTAAGATACCAAGGAATGTGTTTGTTTTCCACATCCGAGTAATTTAGAAGAACTTGAAAAACAGGCATAGTGCCTCCAAAGGGGGAAATTACTGGAAAAGTTGCGGAGCGAAGTCCGTTTAAATTTTTGAGGGGTCAAGGTTGCTAGCAAACTCCAGCGCGGTTTTTAGCAGGGTGTGCAACTCATCAGCGGGGAGGGCGTTAATTTCTTTGAGCGTGCTGTAGTGGGGGGTGTTTCTAAAAGGGCGGGCGGGTAAGATAGGGTATTCTGCTATTTCCTCCTCGCGTTGTGGATCACGCGCCCAGATTTTAAGCACTTCTAGGCTTAGGTGTTTTTCGCTCATATTTTGAGCTGTAAGGGGCTGTAGTGTGTTGGCGATGGTTTGGGCGGTTTGTTCCTTGTCTGCTTGTGTGTGGCTTGTATAGAGCAGTCTGTAGCCATTTGTGAGGTGGTAGTAGATCAGCATTGCACTTTTTTGTAGCGCGGTGAGTTGGTGGGTTTTGGTGTAGAGCTCTACCCAAAGCGTGCCGGCATCTTGTCCGATTTTGAAAAAATCCATCAGAGTCCTTTTTTTGATGTGGATGATTATTTTACAAAAACCCGGGGCATTTTTGAGTCATGTCCTTAAAAGCGTCATTAGCTTGTTGGAGGATGTGCGGGTCGTCATCAACGGAGATAGTTTCGTAGTTGTTGTGAAAACTATTTGTGCTCCAGTTAGCAGAGCCAGTGAAGAGAAGGGTTTTATCTATGATCATCATCTTGTTGTGCATGAGCCCTATGTATTGCTGGGTGTAGCGGTTATAGCGTTTGGATTTTAGTCCGCTGAGTAAGCAGACTTTTACGCGGTAGAGCTTGGCAAGTGTGGTTAGCACACTTTGGGGGTTGTCTGCGTTTTGGCTGGTGTCTAGGATGAGGGTTACCACAACTCCGCGCTTGCTAGCTTGGCGTAGAGCTTTAGCTAGGTCTTTGTAGGTGAAGGAGTAGAGGGCGATGTCGATTGTCGATTTAGCGTTTTCAATGCCCGTCAGTAGGGCGTTTTCTGCCTCTTTGTTTTGCTTAGGAAGGAAGTAAACGGAGTGGGCTAGTGCCGCCTCAAACAAGGCAAAGAGGGCTAGAAAATAGGGCAGTTTCATTATAGTTTTTTGGCACTTTAGGAGGACTTAACTTCTTTGATTTCGGCTAGAATTTTCGCCCGTTCCTCGTCTAGTTTTTCTAGTTTTTCGTAGAGCTTTCCAATGCGAATATACTTCTCAGAAACGCTAAGTTTTGGCTGGACAACTTCCTTTTTTTGGGCGGGGTTTTGAGCGGGATTTTTGGGGTCATTTTGTGCGTTCATGTGTCTCCTTTTAGGGGTAAATTGAATACGCGCATTGTATCAAAATTTGGCGGATATGTGATCAGATTGTCGGCAATTTTTACCCCGTGTCGCATAAATTTTACAAAGCGCACGCCGTAGTGATTTTTGATTTTTTGCTCGACTTGGATTAAGTTTTTTGCACCCTTTATGGCGTTTTCTATCACATCAAAAAGCGCGCTATCTAGGGTTAAAAAAGTGTTGCCCGTAAGGCGTTCTAAATGGCGGGCTAGATTGTTGATATTGTTGTCATTGAAGTGTGCAGTTAGGTAGGCAATCACGCCGTAAGTTTCCCCGCTTTTGAAGTCATGGGCTAAATTTGAGCCATCCATAATGGAGTATTTAGCTTTTAGAGTTTTGACCATGAGGTAGTTTCCTTCTTTGTAAATGCGCTCGACTTTTTCCAGCTTTTCAATCAGATAAAGGATTGATGTCGCCTTCATTTTTTCCACATTAGCGGTGTGTAAATTGGCTTGAGAATGGGGTAAATTTGTGCTAAATTTTGGGCTTTTTTTGGGCGTTTTTGGCGCAGTTTGAGCGTGCAAATCCTTGAGCTTTTGGGCGTGAATTTCTAGGGCTTTTTTGTAGATAAAATCCAAATTCATAGGGCGTTTTTCTACGATAATTGGCGGCATTAGGGGCGGGTTTTCATGGCGGGCGTAGAAGCGGGCGATGTCTCTTAACGGAGAGCTATCCGCGTAAGTTTCTAGCTTGAGAGCCTTGACGATGAGAGTTTGAAAAATGCGATACAAGTCAACATTAACCCTTCCATTTTCCCGGCTGATTAGAGCGGTGGGCGGGGGCTTGAGAGTGGGCACTAGAATACGAAAACGCTCGATGTTAGAGCGGGGGTCTTTGGGCTTTTGGCGGAGGTAGTTTCGCGTGGGAATGAGGGCGAAACTTACCGGGTGAGAGTGCATTAAATCTAAGGCATTTTGCACGGAAAAATACTCAGAGTCGGGAGCGTTATCGATGTCAAAAAATAGCAAGTTGTGGAAGCCCTGTACATTATGGCTGGAGCGTTGAGACTTGCCTAGTTTAGGTTGGCTGAAAATAGCCGGGCTAGTGTCGCACTCAAGGCAGATGTTAGCCACTTCTTGCAGACTAGAAAAGACTTCTACAGCCCAGCCCTGAGTAGCCATGTAAGAGTTTCCCCGATGGATGGAGAGGGTTATCATGGCGCGCCTTTTAGTGTGATAGTGTAGCCACGAACCACTTTAGATTTTTCGGACTGCAATTCGCCATACTCGTTAAGATACCAATTAATGCGGATGGTTTTCGCTTCGATACCCTCAAATTTGAACAGACTTATCATCTCTTTAAAATCTTGCGGGAATACCTTTCTTAGATCACTCACTGCTACACCGCGTATATTATTTTCTAGCAAGTGTTGCACATATTCACAAGCCATTTCGGACATGTATTCTTGCGTTTCTTGTAGGGTTCTTTGCCCCATGAAAAGCTCAACAATCTTTTGCGCGTCCCCAGTCGAACTATCCACGATAAAGGCTTTATAATCTGTTTCTAGGCAAGTGCTGTAGATTTTAAAATCTAGGGGAATTTGGGCTAAGAATTGCAGAAAGTAGGGCATTTCTTTGTCGATAGTTTTATTGAGCCAATCGTCATGGTTTGCGCTAATTTGGGGAAACATTTCGACCAAAGACTCACCACCTCCACGCACAATGTTGTATCTGCGATTCAGACCCGCGTCAATTTTGAAAGGCATTTTTTCATTAGAGCTCATTACGATAAAAGCGTGATTCTCCACTTGTTGTGTGTCTCTAAATTTGAGTTGCACAGCGTAGCGAGTGTTAGCCACAATGACCTTAACTCTTTGGTTAATTGTTGTCCCGCTTTTGTCTAAACTCTCCTCCACTTCATCAATATCTAAATAGAGCCGATTGACAAAAGCATCCCCCCATTTTGAGGTAAATTCTGCGCCACTCAAGCGCGCCACATTGCTAAAATTATCCTCATCAGAGTAAAGGCGCATGAGTATCTGAGAAGTCAAAACACCTTTGCCTGTGCCTTGCTTATCAAGCAGTAGCCAAAGATTAAAGCAAGGCGTAAAAGTCTCTAAGTGGTAGGCGAGATCATGCAAGAATTTGTCGCGCACTTTTGAATCATTTTTTGCCCCCAAAACATTATCAATCACCCCGGCAATGAAAGGAAATTTTGCGCCCCATTCTAAGCGTTTTTTAACACCCTTTTGCGCACCTTCAGCCAAACGATAACGGCGGTATTCTTTGATTCTTTGTGGGCATTGGAATGTGTTAATAAAGATACTTTTACTATCGTCCATCCAGATTAAACGGCGGTCAGAAGGCCGGCAAACTTCCAGCGCACTGACCGGATGAGAAAGACTCTCTACAATCCAATTTACCCCCGGTTTTGGGCGCATTTTGGCGGGTAAATCCTCGCGGATTAACTCTCTAGGAAAATCCCCCGCTATATCATCAAGACGACAAGCACCTTGTAAATATGACACAAAATCTGTCCGTTTTCTGAACTCAAAAGCCTTGCCTAACTCATATTCTTGCCCTAAAATTTCCACCTTTTTTACAATTCTAGTTTTATATTTTTCTGCTTCTAAATCGTAATAAAAGATGCGAAAATTTTCATCGCCACAGACCAAATAACTTGGCACTTTTGGATAAATTTCTGTAATAAAATAGTCGGCTAAAGTCTGCCCAAACCCGTCAACAACTCCGCTAATTTTTGCTAAATATTGCGTAAATCCCTGTCGGATTTTGTCAAACTTTTGTTTTAATTTTTCTAAGTTTGTCAAGCCTTTGCCAGCCATTTTTTGACTCTCCTCTGTTACTTTTTCTGTAAAAGTCATTTTTGCGCTTTTTGCCCTATTTTCCACCTTAGTAACCCTTTTCTCTTTAAATATCCGTTACATACTTTTTTGAGGCTACCTATTTTAAGGACTTTTTACTATGTGATGTAACGCAACGCTCCAAATGATATTACATAAATTTTTAAGCCCTGCTTAAAACCTATCCTTAAACATTGAGCTACCCCCCTTTTTCGTGCTTAAAGCCGATGGCTACGAACTTAAAGCACTTTTACAATATTCAGTTTATTTTGGATTTCTTGCACCATCACAAACAACACATGTTGTTACACCCCCTAAAATACTTTGTTAAAAATATGTAATGGTAATGTTTTGTAACGATTTCGCTATTTTTAACCTTAAAAATATTACTTTCCCAGTGAAGGGAAGGGTTTTTATTGTGTTGGATCGTGTTTGTTTTTGCGTCCCAGTTTGCTGGAGAGATAGTCGATTAAAAACTTGATAGAGACCTCCGCGCCTAAGTATCCAACACCCGCACTAATTGAGACCGATAACCCGTAGTTGAGACGAAAGTATTCTTTGATGATCTCGTAGGCAATCCATGCGACCAACATAGATGACCCTACGGCTAAAAAAATGTGTTGCATGACTTCGGCGAATTGACTTCTCTCTCCGATCGTCTTTAGGGCAAAGAGAAAACCGCTAAAACTTCCCACACAGAGTAAGACTCCATACTCTAGCAACAAGGCTAGGCTAACTTTTTCCATTTTCCACCTTTAGAGAGGATTCCATTGTGTGTATTTCTTGGATCACTTTGGCGATCGCTTTGGAGTGTTTTTCTAGCACCCAAGAGACATACAAGTTTGCGCCCGTCAAAGTGAGCAACAAGACAATGAGAAGATTCACAAACAAACGCGCGTTACTTAGCATGAAAAAACTCCTTTAACACTTCTTTGACTTCAAACGATGGGCAGGCTTTAGCAGGGTTAAAATCTTTATGCCCGTAAATCTTTGCGCGGGGGTATTTTTGTGTGAGCTCACGGCACAGAGTCAGTAGGGTGGTGAGTTGGGAATCTGTGAGTGTGTTTTTAGGCGCGCCTGATTCGTCTAACCCCCCGATGTAGCAAACACCTACGCTGGTTTTATTGTGTCCTTTGCAGTGCGCCCCGATCTGCTGTAGAGCTCTGCCGATCTCAATCGTGCCATCTAGCAAGATCACAAAGTGGTATCCGATGCACTTAAACCCCCTTTGTTTGTGCCACATATCGATGTCTTTCGCGCGGAAGTCTTTCCCCGCTTTTGTCGCACTGCAGTGAATGATGATCTTATCGATGTGGCGCGTAGCCGTGTTTTGTGCGTGTCCGCCGTGATTGTGTAGAGCTCTAGTCTTTGATGCCTTCAACAAAAAAACCCTTCCCTTCACTGGCACACATGGCGTGTGATGTGTTTTATCACGTCATAGATGATCTGACAATGTTCCGGCTGTAAACAACCATTGATACTCAAGGCTGTAAGAAAACCTAGCCAAATTGCTAAGGGTATACGGGTTAAATGAAACATTAGCCAAACTCCTTAAAATTGTGATTGGTTTCCTGTAGCTTTTGGGCGGTGTAGGCTTGCGGGCGTGGGGGGCAAAAGCCCCCCCCCGCTCAACCCGCAGCCACCCCGCCTACACAGGGAGGGGGAGCGTGTGCGCCGTGCGCGTGCGAAAAAAGCCCCCGTTTTTGCCCCCTAGCGTGCCCACAGAGCGCGCCAACACCACAAGGCTACCCCCCCAAGCCTTCCAGCCCTCGAACGCGTTTAAGAGCGTTTTACGCGTTTTTATGCGCCCAAGAGCTCCAAACCCCCGTAAACGCAAGGGGTTGAAACCCTTCCCTTTCCCTGTGTCCCCCCCCTGCCCGTGCCAGCCAGCGCGCCCCAGCGTGCCCGCGTGCCCCAAGAACGGGCACTTTTCGCCCCCGCGTGCCGTGCGCGTGCGCGGTTAGTTCCCCCTCCCTGTGTAGGCGGGGTGGCTGCGGGTTGAGCGGGGGGGGGCTTTTGGGGGGAGCTCCGCAAGCCTTCGCGGGCTTGTCTTGCTACGCATTCCGCGCGCCCGCTGTGCGGTCGCACTCCATAGCTTCAGAGCCAGCTAGCTGTCTCTTTCGCGGGGTCTTTGTGCGCGCGCGCCAACCCACCTGCGCGCGCGCCCTGCGCCTTCCCCCCACCCACCACCCGTGCCTGCGCTGCGTGCGCCCGCTAGCGCGGTCGCGCTTTTTTAAGAGCGCAGGCAGGGAAGGCGCAGGAGAGAAATCAGAGAGGGCAGAGGGTTGATCAGAGAATCAGGGGCGAGAGTTAGATCGGGGCTCAGGTCGGAAGTCAGGTCAAAGAAGTGTGAAAATTTAGTAGGAGATATTTCCTTGTTGGAGGGTGATATTTTCTTGAGGGAAAGTCAAATTTTCTTAAGCCTAGAAATGCCCTAGAAACGCTTTAAGAAGCTTAGGGCGTGGTCTAGTAGGGGGTCAGTGATTGTAGGGCATTTTAGGAGTGTCATTTTTGATGTGTTAGGGGGTTCTACATGCGCATGCATACGCGCGCGTGTAAACCCAAAGGGTTTAGAATTACACGGGCCGCGCGCAAACTTTCGCGCAAAATTGAGGCGAACAAGTGCGG